>JAZKAG010000128.1:0-4264 GCA_040389265.1 Acidobacteriota bacterium | reverse complement strand
AGACGCGCCCACATCGCAACCTCGCCGCCGGAAGCGGTGTCGGTGAGCACCTTACTGCCTTCCACGAAATATGGCTGCTGCAAGAGGGGCAACCACACATCGGAGTGTTGTCCGTCCAGAGCGGCAAAATCTTCGGCGGTGACACCAATCACTGTTGCCGCTTTTTTGTTGAGATGAACAACCTTACCGATGATGGAAGGATCGCCCGCATAGCGCCTTTGCCAGAAGCCATAACCCAACACCACCGCCGGTGGCGCACTCTCCTGCGCAGGAAGCTGCAAGCTTCCGAGTGCCGGTGGCGTTCCCAACTGAGAAAAGTAGTTTGCGCTGACATAGTTGACCGTGATGGGCTGCGTGTCCTGTTCGAACTCCATCCCCGGCGCGCCCATGGTCGCCATCACGGCGGAGAGGGTCCTGGCGTGCTCGCGATAAAAAACGATCAATGAGTACGGCATTGTCGGCGTGATGTTTTCCGGCGATCGCCGCTCCAGCCGCACGAGCGAGTCAGGATCTCGAATGGGCAGCGGCTTCAATGCGAGGAGATTGAACAGGCTGAAAGCGGTGACGTTCGCGCCGATTCCGACGGCCAGCACCAGCATGGCGGTCAACGTAAATCCGGGTGAACGCCGGAGGATGCGCGCCGCGTAGTGCAGATCCTGCATCAGGCGATCGACCCACATCCAGCCCCATGCCTCGCGTGCCTGCTCCTGCATGCGCAGTGCGTTGCCAAAATTGTTGTTGCCGGAACGCGCTGCCATCTCGCGGTGGAACTCCATATCGTTCGCGAGCTCGCGCTGCAGCCGGCGCTGGTGAAGCAAATAACGAAAGCGGCGAAAGAACTCACCCATGACGGCCTCCGAAACTGTTTTTATGCGGTGTGCAGGATGCTGCGGATTGCCGCCGATACACGGTCGTAGTCGGAGAGTTCTGCTTTGAATTGCTTACGGCCTTCCGGTGTGAGCTTGTAGAAACGGACCTTGCGGTTGGTTTCGGAGACGCCCCACTCCGCCGTAACCCAGCCTTTCAACAGAATTTTCTGCAACGTAGGGTAGAGCAGGCCCTCTTCCACACCGAGAACTTCACTTGAGAGCACATGAATGCGCTGCGCGATTGCGTAGCCGTGGAGCGGTCCGGAATGGAGCACCCGCAAGATCAGCATGGGAAGCGCGCCCGAAGGCGTCACGGTCTTAGGCGTATCAGGCATAGGCATAATTTATTTATGCCTATGGCGGCATGTCAATCCTTCATTTGCATGGCAGTGAAGTGCTATTCCTACCTCTCGACGGCCCTGGTACGATGCCCACGAATGAAACCTAGGAGCGGCTGCGCAGCGTTGCTTTGTGTTGTCTACATGTCGCTCATTATGAGCGTGCACGCGCAGGTCACCTATGGCCTCGTACCCCGCGATACGCTGCAAGGCCGGCTCGCTTTGTTTAAAGGAAACGACAAGGTGCGTGAAGCCGCACTGGTGAAGCTCTTTTCGTCAGCCGGATGTTCTGCAACAAACCTGACCGAGCAGACGGTGCCGGGAAGAAAGCAGCCCAACGTAGTCTGCACGCTTCCCGGTAGCACGCAGGAAATCATTATCGTCGGTGCCCACTTCGACCATGTCTCGGCGGGAGATGGCATCGTCGATAACTGGAGCGGCGCTTCCCTGCTGCCTAGCCTGCTTCAGTCACTGATCGCTTCGCCGCACAAGCATACTTTTGTCTTCATTGGGTTTACAGGTGAGGAAGAAGGGCTACTTGGCTCTACTTACTATGTTCAGCAATTAACAAAAGAGCAACTTCCTCAGATCGAGGCGATGATCAACTTGGACACACTGGCTCTTGGTCCAACGAAGATCTGGGTCAGCCAATCCGATCCGCGGCTCGTAAACGCGTTGGCAGAACTGGCGCATGTGATGAAACTACCTATCGGGGGCATGAACGTTGACGGATTCGGGGAGTCCGACGAAGAATCGTTCATCCAGGACAAGGTCTGTACGATCACCATTCATAGCCTTACGCCAAAGACTGCGCACGTTTTGCACAGTACAGACGATAATCCCTCTGCCGTGAAATTCGACGACTACTACGATACCTTTCACCTGCTTGCAGCGTATCTGGCCGTGCTTGACGCGCAGTTAACCCCTGATGGTCACACCTGCACTGTAAAGCTGGTCGAGGATTTCAAGTCGCATCGTTTCCCCGTGAACCGGTCTCCCCGGCGATAACCACCCAAATGTGCGGCATTGACGCGAACCGTGCGTATGTTCATCGCATCCTGCTACACTTTCCCGTTTGGACGGAGACTGCAAGGCCTCTCCACTCGTCAATTTGTAGAAGTGAGGTATCCGCACCATGTCCGCTGTTGCTCTGGAAACTCCGCACGCGGCTCCGTTGAGCCGGCTCTCTGAAGATGAATTGATGTTTCGCGATACGGTTCGCCAGTTTGCCGGCGAGATCATCGGACCGCTGGTGCGCAAGATGGATGATGAGCAACACTTTCATTCGTCCCTGCTGCCGCAACTCTTCAATCTCGGGCTCATGGGCATTGAAATCCCTGTCGAATACGGCGGCTCCGGCGGAACATTCTTTGAAGCAATTCTGGCCGTGGAAGAAATCTCCGCCGTCGATCCCGCGGTGGGTGTGATGGTGGATGTGCAAAACACCCTCTCTATCAACGCGCTGCTGCGCTGGGGCAGCGAGGCGCAGAAGAAGCAGTACCTGCCGAAACTGGCGACCGAAATGGTTGGCGCCTATGCGTTGAGCGAGGCCGGTTCCGGAAGTGACGCTTTCGCGCTGGAGACCCGGGCAGAGCGCAAGGGCGACCACTACGTCCTGAACGGACAGAAGCTGTGGATTACGAACGCGAAGGAGGCGGGACTGTTCATCGTCTTTGCAACCGTGGATCGTGGCGCTGGCTACAAAGGCATCACAGCGTTCCTGGTGGAAAAGCACTTTCCCGGCTTCTCTGTTGGCAAGAAGGAAGACAAGCTCGGCATTCGAGCGTCGTCAACCTGCGAGCTGATCTTCGACGAGTGCAAGGTGCCGGCAGTCAACGTGCTGGGCGAAGTCGGCAAGGGCTACAAGATCGCGATCGAGACACTGAACGAGGGCCGCATCGGCATCGGCGCCCAGATGCTGGGACTGGCGCAGGGCGCGTGGAACCATGCCGCGCGCTACTCGAAAGAGCGCAAACAGTTCGGCAAGCCCATCGCAGAGTTCCAGGGCGTGCTCTTCCAACTCGCCGAGATGGCAGTCGAGATCGAGGCGACGCGGTTGATGGTCTACAACGCGGCAAGGTTAAAGGATGCCGGCCTGGACTTCGTAAAAGAGGCTGCGATGGCCAAGTACTTCGCCTCCCAGGTGGCGGAGCGGGCGGCGAGCAAGGCAGTGGAGATCTATGGCGGCTACGGCTTCGTCAAGGACTATCCGGTCGAGAAGCTCTACCGCGATGCGAAGATCGGCAAGATTTACGAAGGCACTTCCAACATGCAACTGCAAACGATCGGCAAACTGCTGTTGAGCCAGATCAAATAATCGCTCGCCAACTCAGGCACCGCGAATAGCGCGCTCCATTTGCGCTGCATGATGCCGTGCATGGGCGCGATGGAACCGCCGCCACTGGCGCACGCTTAGCGGCCCCAGCAGGAAATGAGTCAATACGGGTGCGTCTCTTGCCTGCGGCTCGATTCGATTGAGCACCTCATCCATTGCGGCCAGCGTGGCGCTGAAGCGGGCAATGAGTTCGTTGCCGGAGAGCGGCACTCCCGGTGCAGCTTTTGGCCGAACCGCTGAAGGCGCCTCACGCCTTTTGGGGAGAAAGCCGAACTCACAAACGGCAAGTTGCCTGTAACGCTGCGTGAATGTGGGGCGGGTACGCAGTGGCCTCCCTTTTTGCAAACGATCTTCCAAACCGCCGATGGTCGAGCGCCACGTGGCGCAGAGATGCTCCACGATCTGCTGGGCGTTCCAGCGCGCTGGGTCGCCGGCTGGATGACGAGCGACCTCTTCGGCGGAGCAGCTGGTCAGGGGTGCTGCCAGAAAGTCGCGGGTCTGGTTCAGCAATGGATGCACGGCTGCCATTGTGTGCGGCGTGACTGGCTGTGGTCAAACCAACTGTGCCGGCGCGCTGCTGTTCGCGTATGCTGGCGTTTGTTTTGGGAGGGCGCGGCATGCGACGACTGTGGATCTGGCTCTGTCTGGTAGTGGCGACCTGCGGCTTGGCGGCCGCGCAAACGCCGGCCGCGCCCTTAAAGACGAACGGCGATGTTTGGTGG
>JAZKAG010000127.1:3351-12722 GCA_040389265.1 Acidobacteriota bacterium | reverse complement strand
GGTCCTTACACACTGTTACAGAAGAACCGAACATTTATACCCCATTTACTCGTGGTTCCCGTTGGGAGCGTAGTGTATTTTCCTAACGCTGATCCTTTCTTTCACAATGTTTTTTCACTTTTTGACGGTAAGCGGTTCGACCTTGGCCTCTACGAAGCAGGCTCCTCCAAGGGAGTTACTTTCTCACGCGAGGGTGTTTCTTACATTTTTTGTAACATTCATCCGGAAATGAGTGCTGTCGTCCTGGCTCTCTACACGCCGTTCAATGCGATCGCGGATGCAAATGGAAACTTCCAGCTAAGCGCCGTCCCCACCGGCGAATACGAATTGCACCTGTGGATCGAGGGAGTGCCGCAGACTGAACTCGACAGATTGAGTCATACCGTGCATGTCACCGTCAAGGGCAGCGATCTGAGGACCGTGAAGATTGCCGCCCTGCCAAAATTACCCGCAGCACACCTGAATGAATTCGGTCAGCCGTACAGCGAGAGCCCGAAGTCACCTTACTAAGTAGCCGACGGCTCAGCCCTGTTTTTGTCGGTCCACGCAATCGAACCGCCTATCTCGAGATGGTGCGCCCATATCTCATAGAGACGGATCGCCCGTCGCCTTTCTCCATGTCAGTTACATCTCTAGCAAGCATGCTGAACTGGACAATGGCCCAACAGGGCAGCAATAGATCGAAAGGCTCAGCCTCCGCAAGTCCTCGAACAACAAAGAAGATCAGCATGCTGATCAGGATCACGCGTACTGAGCCTCGTTGAAGTCTCCGGAAATCTCGATAAAGGCTGCCATATAACCCGCCCAGCATTATCAGGCCTACGAAGCCATACGCGTAAAACTGCTGCAGCACCTCATTCTCTGCATGTCGAGCTTCAAATTGATCATGACCAAATGGAGGAACAACCTTCCACATTGAATCGAAGCCGTGCCCGATCCAGGGATGCCCAACGGCCTCGTTTAAGACGTAGGCCCAGATTGCTGTGCGGCCTGTGAGAGTTTCAGCTTGATTGCCGGCAGTCGTGTAAACGTCGTAGTAGGCGGCGAAAAGTCCCCAGAAAACCAGGCCGATCGCGATCGTTCCGGCGATCAGGAGTAGCTTGGTTTTGCGGGAGACGGCTCGATCCTGAATCATCAAATATCCCTCGCTCACCAGGAATGCAACGATCGTCGTCTTACTCAAGCTTCGCAAAAGAGTAATTGATAAGAAGGCGATCGACGGCCACCATTTTCCTGCTTTGCGCCGCACCAGATATTGCGCCATCAGAATGGCGAAGGCGCATAGATTGCCGATCTGGTTCGTGTTGAAAAACTGCTCGTCCCCTAAGCGAAGGTCGGCCTGCGTAGGCATGATCCACGCAATCAGCGCCAGACAACAGGTGCTCCAGATAAAGCCCTTCATCAGCGAATGGCAAATCACTGTCGCAGATTCCGTGCGTAGCAGTAGAAATACGATCAACACGTCGGCCGCCATGCCGCACCAGTAAGCGAAGGATGTTGGGAGAGATACGGTCCTGCTCCACGCAAGGCTGCAACAGGAAAACGTGAGGAACACGATCACCCATCGAACGGTGGTCACTTTCAGCATGGAGCCGAAGGTGTATTCGGCTGGTCCCACGGAATTGAACCAGGCAACGCATAGCAAGATAATGTCCAAAGCGAGGACGAGTGCAGCTCCCGTACGCGGGTCCACACCTAATATCCGCACCGAAAGCAATACCGCGATCGTTCTGGCAGAAAAGAATGCGCCAACCATCAGCGCCAGACCCGATTCCGCATGTGGCGACGCGATCGCATTGGTTAAGACCGCGTTAGTTGAACTCATATGCCTCCCGAGAGTGGTGAAGCTGCGGCGCCTCGGACTGCGATATAGCTTTTCGTGATGCCGAGGACTCGCTCTTTCAAAATGAAGCAGTCGGGAAAAAGATATTTCATCTCGCCATGAGTGAGGAGTCGCACCTCCTCCACGATTTCGTGGACAACGTCGGGCTGCAGGAGACCGCGGGGAGTCCAGCGTACGATGCGGTGCTGAAATCTTTTTGGAAGGTATTGGATATAAGGCGCCAAAAGATGCGCCTCAAGCGGAAAGCTGCGCGCAGGTGTTTGGATCCAGAGCCTGGGTGCGACCCGCCGCGCTTCACGCGCGAAGGCTTGCTGCTGGTCCCATGTACCGACATGCTCGATAACAGAGTTCGAAAATGCGAGGTCGAAGGCATCATCTGCGAACGGCAGCGATGTAGCGTCTCCTTGTATCAGTGCGAAATGGTTCTCTTCGGGTGGCCGGTTGCTGCGGAGATTGATCAATGTGACCGAGAATTGCTCGCAGCCCTTCGACTCACTGGTCCAGGTTTGCGATGTACCCCCAATGTCCAGCACACGAAGTTTCGAGAAATGTCGAAAGAGGGAGATGAACCGCTGCATTCGTCGGCGACGAAAGTGGATGAACACGCGATCGCAAAGGCTTGTGAATGTCATTCCCATAAGTCTTCCCTGTTGACCACGATTGGCAGCAGGCCGCACTCCGGCGTACTACACGAGCGGACTGGCTTCATGTAGTGCCCGGGATTCTGCAACTACCCGATTCTGAATTCGTACCACTTCGAAAGCGGCTTCTCGCGCGGGATACTTTCGCAATCCCGTGAGCTGTAGCGCAATACACCACAAGAACGCCGGATTGTTACGAAGATAGCGTCGCCAGAGCCGGCGAGGGTCCTGAAGAAGCCGGTGAAGCCATTGCAACCCGGCGAGCTTGATCCAATTTGAGCAATCTCGAATGCGACCCGTGTGGAAGTCAAAGGCAGCTCCCACGCCAAACATCAAGGTGGTTTCAAAATGAGCCAGATACTTTTGCATGAACTTATCCTGCTTTGGGGTGCTGATGCCAACCCAGATGATGTCTGGCTTAAGCCGGTCGATGGTTGCGATCAGCTTCTCTTCCTCAGACGGAAGCAGATCTCGAAAGGGCGGTGTCCAGGTGCCAACAATACGTGCCCAGGGAAAATGTGCGGTAAATCCGGCTGCCAATTCTTCCGCGATCCCTTCTTTGCCTCCGTAAAGAAAATGGGTATAGTGAGCAAAATCCCTCTGCCGAAAAATCTCAAGCATCAGGTCGGGACCAGCGACTCGTTGCATTTCTCTGCATCCCTGTGCGCGTCCCACCCACACTGTCGGCATTCCGTCAGGTACTTTGATAATCGAATTAGCATAGGCAAGAGCAAGATCAGGATCACGCTGCGCTTCCATGATTCCGTGCGCACCAATCATGCATACGTATCCCTTTTGACGTTCGTCGAGTGCCTGTCTGACCCGGGCCACTGCTCGGCCCATATCGAGAGCCTCTACCTGGATTCCAAGCAGGTTGGCATGGGTTGGGGCACGGCGCACCATGTCGCGATCCCGAGTCGGTCCAGCGCCGCGACACAGGATCAACGCAAGCGGAATGTAGAGCAGCAGCGTAATGGGCCCGTAACTCAGCCGAGCAGCGGCGACTCCCCACAAGCCGTAATGCGGCAGCAGCGTCATGATCAGAGTGATCATCACTGCACCACCGCTAAGATTTAGCCAGGTAACTGTTCTGACGCGCCCGAGCGCAAGCATGGTGTACGAGCCTGTTACGCTGAGACCCATCAGTGCCGAACTCCAGGCAATAAGCGGAAGGATCGGCTTCGCAATCTCTGCTACCGAAGCTCCTGCCCAGGAATAGAGAACCTGCTCGCCGAACAGAAGCACGACGCTGACGCCTGCCGCAACTAGCAAGAGATTGGCCAGCAATCCAACAAGTACGGACCTTCTAAACTCCACCGGTGAACCCTCACGGCGGGCCGAAAGATATGGAAAGAGGAAATGCAGACCGGAGGCTGCGAGCCCGTAAATTGGCTGTGCCAGCTGAACGCATAAGGCATAGGAAGCAACTGCAACGGCGCCCAACGATGCTCCTGTTGCCAAGCGATCGGCCTGGCCAAAGATCACGCCTGAAACTGCCTGCAGCCAGCTGAAGATTCCAAAGGCGAAAAGTGCCCTGGTCGCGCCACGATCGAAGGATGGAGTGAGCGAATCAGCACCCAGCAACTTTTTAAGTTGTACCCATTGCAACCAGACCCCGAACACAAGCAGAATTGCGCTCGCTATCATAATGCCCACGACACTTCGGCACACGAATGTCATTCCGGCTGCCACGGCGAGCGTCGCCAGGCGCGCAGCGATACTAATTCTGACAGCCGCTCCATAACGCTCAAAGGCTCTTTGTGTGCTGATGCATACGCTCTCAACGGAGCGGGCCAGGATCATCAGGCTCGCGATGCGGAGCGACCACAGGCAGGCAGACTGAACCGAGGGTTGCGACGCTGTAACCTTAGCCGTCAGGTAAGGAGCCAGCATCCAGCAGGTGAGTGCAATTGCCGTGCCCAGGAACAGGTGGATGCCCATTGTGCTTCGCACCACCCTCAATAATGCGCTGCGATCTCCGGTGTTCCTCTGACTTGCGACATGCTGGATATTCGCATCGCCAAATCCGGACGCGATGATCGACCCAGCACTGACTGCGGCAGTTACAATCGCCCATATTCCATACTGCGCAACACCTAAATGTCGCAGGATGATTGGAGCGATGAGAAGCATTCCAATCGGGTGTGCCGTGTAATCAAGGACACCATAGGCAGCGTTCTTCAATTGGGTTTTCATGATGGTTGACGATCCTGCCGGTCGCGCAGCGAGCGCTGACTACGCAATCCATCTCTTGCTCTCGCAGGCGGAATACCGCGCAAACCATTGCAGAAACCTGCAGCTCTCACAATCGCGGATCGGGCTCTGAGTAGCATCGCCTCTAAAGCTAATGAGTGTCTGCTCTCTAGATGTCAGGGGTCGGTCAACTAAATGTCATTGTTTTGTCACCCGCGGCAGACACGGTGTTGCGACCTCGATCCAGGGTTCGAGCGTATCGGGTTCAAGCCTCTGCCCAGGCAATCGCGTCGCAGACTTACTCTCGAGAGGCAGGTTGAGTTCTAGAGTTGCAGGACGAAGCGGACCCCCGCCGAACCACGGATGGAATGGTCAAAACAGAGAAGCCTGGCAAAGACATTCCCGCACAATTTGCAAACATCGCTACAAAGGAATGACAAATCGATAACAACTGGAGAGTGTGATCTACTCATACTCAAACCTCAAGAGGAATTCACTTTGCGAGGGATACAAATTGATCGTTCACGTCAAGAATCTCACTCAACGCAGCCGACAACTACTTACAATCGCGGCACTCTGTTTTTTGTTTTCGAGCACGATCTTCGCTCAAACTCCTGGAACCGGAGCGATCTCGGGCGTAGTGCTAGATCCGTCGACTCGGGTGGTGAGCAATGCCAGCGTGATGGCGGTCAATGAGGAAACCGGCGTTTCTCGCTCCGTTACCACGACGCCCGAGGGTGTGTTTCGGGTGCCTTTGCTCTCTCCCGGGAGATATGTTGTGACAGTCAAAGCGGCAGGGTTTGCGGTGAACACTTCTCACGCAATCCCCGTCACGGTGAGCGAGACGACTTCCTTGAATGTGACTCTCGCGATTGCGACCACCGCAGAGCGCGTACAGGTGCAAGGTGCGGCGGAGGGTGTGGATCTGGAAAGTTCAACGCTTGGCGGCGTGGTGGACGAAAAGGCGATCCGTACGTTGCCACTGTCGAATCGGAACTATACTCAGATCCTGGGACTCTCCCCGGGTGTCGTCGTGGCGTTACCCAACGCGGCGAACCTGGGTCGTGGAACTCAGGATGTTTCTTCCAATGGCGCGACACCTACCTCCAACAACATCCAGTTCAATGGCATAGATGCCAATAATCTCGCGGAAAATTCAGCCTCAAACGCGAACGAAGAAGTTGGCACAGCGATTCCAGCTCCCGATGCGATCCAGGAATTTCGAGTGCAGACAGCCAATTTTGACGCTGCCTACGGTCGTGGCTCAGGCGCAAACGTGGACCTGGTCAGCAAGAGCGGGACGAATGATTATCACGGAAGCGCCTGGGAATTTTTGCGTAACAATATCTTCAATGCGAATGACTTCTTCTTAAAAGGAGCCGGGCAGCCGCGACCGGATCTGAAGCAGAATCAATTTGGCGCATCCATTGGGGGGCCAATTGCAAGGCGCAAAACATTTTTCTTCGCGGCGTATGAGGGGCTAACTGAAGTAAATGGCCTGGGTGGAAAGCAGACCGCCACGCTGCCGCTTCTTACCGGAGATCGATCGGCGGCGACGTTAGGCGCACAATTTTGCCCAGCGGGACACCTGAACGAGTTTGGCGAACCGGCGGCAGGGTATCTGACGCACGCGGGAGGAACCCAGGTGGCCTGTGACGGGTCAAACATCAACCCAGTTTCGCTCGCGATTTTGAACACAAAGCTTCCCAGCGGGCAATTTGCAGTGCCCAGTCCCCAGGTCCCCTTACCAATCACCGATCCAGATCAGTTGCCGGTTGGGCAATCGACGTTTGCAATTCCAGCGCATTACCGCGAAGACCAATTCTCCGTGGATATCGATCAGGCGCTCGGCTCGCGGAATACGCTATCAGGGCGATTCTTTTACGCGCGTGCTCCAACGACGCAACCATTCTCGCCTGCAGCTGCTAACGTTCCCGGATGGGGTACAGATGAACTGGATCGCAACACCATGTTTGTACTGACAGACACGCACATTTTCACTTCCAACATTGTGAACATCGCCAGGTTCGGGTACATGCGTTTCGATGGGTTGTCTGCGGTACAAAATCCGCTGCTTGCATCGACGATCGGAGAAGGCACTCCGACGGGAGTCGCTGACGCAACTTCGCCCGCACCGGGACTAACCATCGACGGCCTGTTCACGATCGGAGATGCGGGAACTCCGTCCCAATGGCAAGTCACCAACACATTTGTGTGGCAGGACACGCTTGCGATTACCCGCGGGATGCACAATCTGCGGTTCGGCGCCGAGGTCAAGCGGCATGAAGTGGATGTCGAAGCGCCCTTTGAAACCACAGGTCTGCTCGACATTAGTACATTCAACGATTTCCTGCTCGGCCAGAGCGCGGCTCAGAATGGCAGCCCGCAGGGTCTTAGCAATGTGACCGAGAGCATGGCGGGCGGAGGCATCTTTCGCAGAGATGAGCGCTATACCGATTTTGCCGGGTTTGCGCAGGACGACCTGAAGCTGACTCCGTTGCGACTCACGATCAATCTGGGTTTGCGATATGAAATCTTTGGCGCGCCGACAGAAATTCACGGGCGGCTTGCGAATTTCGATGCGAATACTGCGGAAGGGCAAGTTCCCCCGACAGGATCGTTCAGCGGTTTTACTGTCGCCTCGAATTTTCAGGGTGCAATCCCGGATGGAGTCACGCAAACATCCTACGCGGGAATGTGGAAGACGCCGTTTTCCGACGTTTCGCCGCGGCTTGGTTTTGCATGGCAGATGACGGAGAAACCGCTGATTGTCTTACGCGGCGGATACGGAGTGTATTTCGACCGGCATTCCGGCAACCTTGCGGGATCAACTCTGACCCAGCCTCCGTTCGCTACGTTGCAGATCGTTTCAGGTACCCCGAATGGGCCAGCGACCATGACGAGTCCTTTTGTCCCGCTGGTGCTGCCGCAGTCAAGCTATCCAATCTTTATTCCACGTACCCCAACCTCAGTTCCTTTTATTGAGGGCACAGATCCAGACATGCGCGATGGCAGGACGCAGGAATACAACCTAAACCTGCAATATTTACTGGGGCGCGATTACGTGCTGCAGTTGGGATATGTAGGAACGACCTCCAGCCATCGGCCCGGTCAGATTGAATTCGACCAAGCCTTACTCGCCAGTCCACAGAGTCCCGTGAATGGGGAGACGACGAACTCGGTCAACAATGTGATCAACCGGCTTCCCATTGCAGGGGTAAGTCCGGGGTCGCTATTTACGCAGTCGCATTTCATCGCCAACTATAACTCCCTGCAAATGAGCGTATCGAGACGGATGCGACATGGTCTTCAGCTGCAAGGGAGTTACACCTGGTCAAAAAGCCTGAATGAGACAAGCGGATCTGGAGGAGCCGACATATACGAACTGTGGCTGCTGACCAACGACCAGCACAATCCTCGCCAGGCATACGGGCTTACCGACTTTGACCGGTCGCAACGCGCAGTCGCGAGTTTTGTCTGGTCAGCGCCGACGTTTTCTTCAGCCCCTCAATTACCAAGAAGGTTATTTGGAAATTGGGAATTCTCAGGGATCGCCGTACTCCAGTCGGGCAGCCCACTCACGATTACGGACGCAAACGCGGGATCTGTCTACGGAAATCTTCCCGGCCAGGTAAGAGCTGAGCGGACGGGCAGCAATCCATCCACGCACGGATCGCTGTACTCGCGGGTGCTGGGAAACTATCTGGACCCAACCGCTTTTACACGCGCTCCTGAAGCGCCCCATGGAACCAGCCTTGCCGATCAGGATTTTGGCAATGGTGGAGTGGGTATTGTCCGCGGACCGGGACAGCATAATCTCGATTTGGCAATCGAGCGACTCTTTCCGATCAAAGGAACCAGCAGCCTTAGTTTCAGGACGGAATTCTTCAATCTGACCAACACGCCCCAATTTTCCAATCCAAGTACCAGCATTGGTTATGGCGATCCGACGGCGATCCATCCGGTAGCGAGCGCATCGTTTGGCAGGATTACGTCGTCCGCGACGAACCCGCGCATTATTCAGTTCGCATTGAAGTATGCCTTCTGATTTCGATTGGCAAATGCATTGCCACATGATTTTTCGAGGGCGGCAGGTGGAGAGATCTCTATGGTGACGGTGAAGGACATTGAATACGCGTGCGATATCGGGCAAAGCCTGGACTTTTCCAGGCATGAGCTAGAGGGCACCGAACTCTCGCTGCAAAAAACCTTTTATCCATACGGATTCGCTGTACAAGTGAGAACTAACCGTCGCGAAGTTCTGGCATTGCTGGAAGAACTTTGGGGGATGTTCGACAAGCAGCATGACAGCGAGACGATCCAATCGGATGTGTTTGTTGCAGACGGCGGATCCGTCGAATGCCCGCCAACACCGAACTATCAGATTCACTTGCCCTGGATGATCAGCATCGCCGACGGAATGAACTACAGCATCGTCGACCTGGAGAGAAAGCGGGCACAGATTTCTATCTCCAATGCGGCTCTGCAACATCCTCTTTATCTGAAGTACTTCTTATTGGGGGCGCCGGTGGGCTGTATCGCTACTTCTTACGCAACTCCTATCCATGCAGGATGCGTGGCATTGGACGGTCGCGGCGTGCTTCTATGCGGCGATTCGGGTGCGGGCAAATCCTCGCTCTCATTTGCTTGCGCGCGAAAAGGATGGACTTACATTACCGATGATGCCGCGTTTT
>JAZKAG010000127.1:0-3341 GCA_040389265.1 Acidobacteriota bacterium | reverse complement strand
AGCGATGATCTGACGGATCACGCGCTTGCCTACATCGAAGCGAATCGTGACCGGGGGGTCGCACCAGATTCGCCTTCGACCTACGGCAGCGACGCTGTTTCCAGAAGTGAGTGCACTGGAAATTACTCCGCGAGCGGCCGGCAAACCTTCCATCGAGATGCCGACTGCATCGATACCCCACATAACTTGCTCGCAAACGGCGCATGTGGACTTTATTGTATTTCTGAACCGACACAGCGGCGCTCCGCCAGATCTGCTGCCGTACCGGAAGGACGTGGCGCGGTATTTCATGCGGCAGGTGCTGTTTGGATCTGCGAAGTCGCGTGAAACTCAATACGAAGCCATCGACCGACTGCTGGCCGTCGATGTATTTGAACTTCGCTACACCGACCTCGACTGGGGAGTTTGTCGGCTGCAGAAATTGGTTCGGGAGGGTGCATAGTGGCGCAGGTGCTGCAATCGCGAATGGAGGACACTCTTGGCCGAAAACGCCTCTCGTTCGCGATTAGCCCACGCGAATGGTTACGCCGGGAACAGCTGAGTCGAGGCTTCTGGGTATTTTTCGGCGCTGCCTTCTTCTTTGACTTCGGATTTTCGGTTTATTTTTTTCTATTCAATCTCTACCTGATGGATCTTCGATTCAACGATCGCGCCATCGGTCTGATTACTGGTGCGCTCACCCTGGGATCGGTTGCCGGAACGTTGCCGGCGGGAGTCCTGGCGCGGAAGTTCGGGGTGCGCCCCTTGCTGATTGTCTGTTTTCTGGCTGCGCCAATAATGGGCGCATTCCGAACCATGGTCCATCGAGAGATGGCGCACATATACCTCGCATTCGTGGCGGGTGTTGCCATGAGCCTGTGGGGCGTTTGCTTCTTGCCCGCGCTGGCACGACTGACAACAGAGAAAAACCGCGCCTCCGCATTCGGACTCATCTTCTCAGTCAGTATCGGCACCAGTACGCTGGGAGGATTTATCTGCGGCTATCTGCCGCGCTGGCTCAGCATGACTGGATTCACACTTCAGCCTGAGCAAGTGAAGCGAATCATCCTCCTGGCCTCCTGTGCGATTGCGGCCGTAGGGCTGGTCGCCGTCTTGCGCTTGCGATTGCCCGCACCGGATGCCGAATCATCGGAACCAGTTGGGACGCGAGGAATCTCTCTCCGTAAAGCCCGAACCATTCACCCCTTCCTTTTGCGTTATTTGCCGGCGATGGCACTGTGGACAGCGGTCCTGGCTGCGTTTACGCCTTTTGCGAACGTTTACCTCTCGCGAAATCTGCATATTCCCATGGAGCGGATTGGGTTGATCTTTTCCATTTCGCAGATTGTGCAGCTGTGTGTGGGTCTAATGACGCCGCTGCTTTTCCGGCGACTCGGATTGCTGAATGGAATTGTCGCAACGCAGTTGATGACCGCGACCGCCCTTGGTGTTCTAGCGATGACCCGCGACAGTCGACTGGCCGTGGTTTTGTACCTGGGATTTTCTGCTATGCAATGGATGAGCAGTCCAGGCTTATACAACTTGTTGATGACTCGGATGCCCGATCGAGAGCGAAGCTCCGCCGCATCGATGACGCTGTTCTGCAATGCTGTGCTCTCGTCTGCGGCAACCTCTCTGGCCGGCATCTTGTATGTGAGGTTTGGCTATCCGCATGTACTGTTAGGCATTGCAGCGCTCGCCGTTCTCGCTGGCATGCTGTTCTGGGTCCTCGTCGATGCAGATCCTGCGCATGCTTAGCAAAGGCCGCTGCGGCAAATCAGCATTGTGACGGGTTCGACGAATGGATCCACCTTCATTCCCTGAGAGAAAATAATTTGTTCATGAATATGTAGTTCTCATGTCTCAAAAGCTGTTCGCTGCAACCTGCAGCCACGAAATTCATTCGCGACGAATTGTGATATCTCAAAATTTGCCTTGGCGGGGTCATCGCAGGACCGTCGCACACCGGACTGCCGCGTTCGGCCCGCTCCTCGCCATCCTCCAGATCCGCAAATCCCAGGTCTGTAATCTCCCGTTTTCTGGATATTTTCATGTGGGATTTCATAATTATTCCCAAGGTTCGTCGGACTTTCTTATCTAGCTCATTGAAACTGCTAGCTTTCCATCCAAAAATCGAGTGGTCGCGCAATTGCTCCTTTATCCAAGCTAACCTCACTTTCGGTTGGATGGTCCTTGGAGGAAGCCTTGGCGGTTCGATCTCTATGTCGTCTCCAATGGAAAGCTTCAGAAGCTGTTCCATTCAGTGCGCCGCCTTTTTTGGCCCAAGGGATCCTCTCGAGCTGTCACGCCGTCGCCCAACCTGGACCAGGTTCTTTGACTGCCGATTTTCTTATGTGCCTGCTCTGTTCGTCGAGTCCGCCGTCGCGGGTTCATGGGCGAGAGTCAATCCTGATTCTCCATTGCCCTGCATGAAAAATTAATCGACGCGACGCGCGCGTCCTAACTCTGTCCCTCGAATGTAAATGGATGTACCAAAGTACTGTGTATCATTCACCCGCTGTAGCTCCACAATTTGGCTGTTGGAGGAACGTATCCCGATGAAGCTCCTATGCTCCCGCATTTTTGCTGTCTTGATTCTGGCCTTGGGCGCCACCGTGGCATTTTCGCAGACAACGGCAATCGTTACAGGAGTTGTGACAGATTCGCTTGGCGCCGTTATGCCCGGTGTCACCGTCGTGCTGTCCAACCCGACGACAGGCGTCAGCTACACAGTCAAGACAGATTCCGCAGGATCCTATCGCGTGCCCAACGTTCCGCCGGGCCCTGGTTACACCATCGAGTTTACGTATCAGGGCTTCTCGGCTTCCAAGTTGGAGGATATCTACGTCAACGTCGCCGCCTCCACGACAGAGAATGCCAAGCTATCTCCTGGCAACGCCCCCCTGGAGGTGAAGGTAACGGCCACCGGCCAGGGCGTAACCCTGAACACCACCGATGCCAGCATCGGAAATAACTTCCAGGTTTCCAAGCTCAATAACCTTCCGGTGTATGATCGCTCCTCGCCGGGTGTCCTGTTTACGGCACAACCCGGCATCACGCTTTCCGGTGCCACCACCGGCGCCCGTGTCGACCAAACCAATACCACCGTTGACGGTCTGGACGTGAACGATTTCGCCACCGGCAACTTCCTTAATCAAAAGCGCTGCACGTTTCAACGCAAATTCGGTAATGTTTGGATCGATTCCTCTTTCAAAACGGAAAGAAGCATCGGTATTCAACGCATGTCTTTTGGCCGATTTTCTAACACTCACCGGATTAAAATAAGCACTTTCCAGGAAAATGGAATTCGTAGTTTCAGTAACTCCCGAACCTTTACCACCAAAAACACCAGCAATGCAAAG
>JAZKAG010000126.1:0-15491 GCA_040389265.1 Acidobacteriota bacterium | reverse complement strand
CAGGGGAGCCAGTATGCGGGGATGGGACGGGAGCTGTATGAGAGCTCAGAAGTATTCCGCGAAGCGATGGATCGCTGCGCGGCCGCATGGAAAGGAGAGACCGGGGAGTCGCTGATCGAGCTGCTGTACGGCACAGAAAAGGATGCAGCCGAGAGTCGGCTGAAGCAGGCGCGATACGCGCAGCCGGCATTGTTTGCCTTTGAATATGGGCTGGCGGAGATGTGGCGCAGCTGGGGTATCGAGCCCAGCGTGGTGCTGGGCCATAGTCTGGGCGAGTATGTGGGGGCGGTGATAGCCGGGGTGTTCAGCATGGAGGATGGGCTGCGGCTGGTATGCGCGCGGGCCCGGTTGATGGACACGCTGACGGAGAAGGGCGCGATGCTGTCGGTTGGGGCGACAGCGGAGCGAGTGAAGAAAGAGATCGCCGGGCTGGAGAAGGAAGTCGGCATTGGAGTGATCAACGGAGCAGAGACGGTAGTGCTGTCGGGCCGAGCCGAGACGGTAGAACGAGTAGGAAAGAGGCTGGAATCAGAAGGCATCCGGATACGGGCGCTGGAGGTGACACATGCCTTTCACTCGCCGCTGCTGGAGCCAATCCTGGAAGACTTTGAAGCCTGTGCGGCCAGGGTGAAATACAAGACGCCGCGGATCCGGATCATTTCCAACCTGACGGGCAAGGCGGCTGGAGCGGAAGAGATCACGCAACCGCGGTACTGGCGGGAACATATGCGCAGCACGGTGCAGTTTCACGCCGGACTGCAGGCGGCGCTTGCAACCGGCTGCCCGATCCTGCTTGAAATCGGACCGCAACCGCATCTGCTGAGTCTTGGTAAATCGGCATACGGCGGCGGCGATCGTACATGGTTGCCCTCGGTGCGCAGAGGACGCAATCCCTGGCTGGATCTTCTTGGTTCCATGAAAGCTCTGTATGAGCTTGGCACGGAGATCAATTGGAACGCGCTGCACGGAAGATCCGGCCGCAGGATCTCGCTGCCAACATATCCCTTCGAACGCAAGCGACATTGGTTTCCGAAAAAGATTGTGCAGGAGGCGCCGAATGGATGGACAACCGCCGCTTCCATGCAGTCACTGCAAGAACATCCGTTGCTCGGCAGGCGCTTGCCCTCCCCACTCTCGGAGATTCAGTATTGCTCTGTCATCGGTCCCGAGCATCCCGCGTATCTAGGGGATCACTGTGTCGCAGGAATGCGCATTGTTCCCGCCTCGGCGTATCTGGAGATGGCGCTCAGCGCGGCGAAGATGTCGGCCTCGAATGTCGACGGCGTGTCGGTCGCGCTACAGGCCGTCGCTTTTCTGCAGCCATGCGTCTTCGACGATCCTAGAATGCTGCAGTGTGTTCTTCGCAGCGAAGAAACCGGCTACTCCTTCGCCGTTTATAGTCGCGCTGTCGATGTGAATGACAATGAGGATACACAACCGTGGTTGCAGCATGCCACCGGGCAGATCGCCACCGGTGCAGCGCCAACCCTCAAAGAGAAATGCGACGGCAACGAACTGCGTGACGTGCGAGCGCGGTGCACCGCGGAATCAGATGGTGCCAGCTTTCATGGTGCGTTCGATGATCTGGGCCTGCACTTCGGTCCGAGCTTCCGCACCATACGCCGCGTCCATCGCGGAGCTGACGAAGCCCTGGTGGAATTTGTGCCGCTGGATGCCGAAGGAGGCCCCAGTCCGTATCAGGTTCATCCCGTCTCACTCGACGCGTGTTTGCAGTCGGTCGCCGCCATCTTACTGGCTTCCGATCACGCTCAAGATGCCCTCTATCTCCCCGCCGCCGTGGATCAATTGAGAATCTTCGGCGATCCGCGGCAGATGACCTTGGGTCACGGTCGCATGCGTGGCAAGGCGATCGCGGGTGAGCCTGTGGTGGCGGATGTGCAGGGATTCGATTCTGCCGGCGCATTGATTCTCACTGTGACAGGCTTAACCCTGCGACCGTTGAAATTGGGAGACCGCAGTGTTTCGCCCCCGGACTTGGATTCGAAGTCTGCCTACCAAGTCACCTGGATCCCGAGCGCGCCAGCGTCGCAGGCCGCCGATCCTTCTGGCATAGGCGCGGGCGCATCGCCGTCTGCCGCAGACGGCACTAAGCGGCCAGCATTTCTGCTGGCGGGTGCGCAAGATCCGCGAATCGAAGCGCTGCAACAAGCGTGCAAGCGTGACGGCATCGCGTGCGCAATATTGCCGCCTGACGATCTTGCGCCTGACCTCCATGCCATCAGCGAGCAATTGGGCTCGGCTGTGACGGACATCATCTATCTGGCTGCAAGGCGGCCGCAGGATATATTCCAACTTGACGCGGCGCAGTGGATGAAGATCGAGGCCCAACTATTGAATGGATGCTTGCGGCTGGTACAGTCCATGCTGCGGGACAAACAGACTTCAATTTCTGGATTCACCATCATCACCCAGGGCGCGCAAGGGCCGGAACTGTCCAACCCTTTGCAGTCATCGCTGTGGGGATTCGCACGCTCTGTAGCCGCGGAGTATCCGGACATGCGCGTTGTGCGAATCGATCTGGATCCCTCGCGCGAGATAAACGGAGACGAGCTTCTCCGGTTGCTGCAGCGGAATCAACCGACACCTTCGATGGAGGTGGAGAACGAGATTGTGCTGCGCGCCGATGAACTCTACGTACCTCGACTACGTCCCGTCGCACTGGCGTCTGCTGACGCAATTCCCGACGTCGAAGAATCGAATGAGCAACTGACCATCACCTCCGCGGGGACCATCGAGGGAATTGAAGTGCTTCCGGCGGAGCGCCGTGCTCCAGGGGTGGGAGAGATCGAAATCCGTGTGCATGCTGCGGGGCTCAATTTCCGCGATGTACTCAATGTGCTGGGCATGTACCAGGGCCCCAGTGGACCCTTGGGTGCAGAATGCGCGGGCACAGTGGTTCGCGTGGGCAACGGCGTCGAAACATTGAAGCCCGGCGACAACGTTGTGGCCCTGGGCCAGGGATGCTTTTCAAAATTTGTAACGACTCGCGCGGCGCTTGCGTGGAAAAAGCCGGAGGACCTCAGTTTCGAGGCTGCCGTCACAATTCCTGTTGCCTTCCTGACCGCTGGCTATGGATTAGAGACACTGGCCCGCATACAACCCGGCGAACGAGTGTTGATACATGCCGGAGCGGGCGGTGTCGGCCTGGCGGCCATTCAGGTTGCACAAATGGCCGGCGCCACCGTGTTCGCCACCGCAGGCAGTCCGGAAAAGCGAGCCTATCTCAAATCCCTCGGGGTCGCGCATGTCATGGATTCCCGCTCCTTGGAGTTCGTCCGCGAACTTCGCGAACTGACGCAGGCAAAAGGTGTCGACATAGTTCTGAACTCTCTGGTGGGCCCCGCCATTGACGCCGGCATCGACATCCTGGCGCGCGGGGGTCGATTCCTCGAAATGGGTTTGGCGGATCTCCGCTCCCCGGAGTCGATCGCGCGTGTCCGACCCGACATCACCTATCTTCCCTTCAACCTGGTGACATCCATCGCCAACGGTGAGAATTTCATCGGCGAAGTGATGGCAAGGATTCTTGATGCCTTCCGCGCCGGCGTATTGCATCCGCTGCCGCAAAAAGTCTTCCCCATGGATCAGGCAAGAGATGCCTTCCGCACTATGGCACAGGCACGCCACGTCGGTCGGCTTGTGGTTCGTCCCACGCACCAGCGGCTCGGAGCCGCCATTCGATCGGACGCGGCCTACTTGGTGACCGGGGGAGTATCCGGCGTCGGTCTGGAGGTTGCTGACTGGTTAGGCAAGCGGGGCGCGGGCCAAGTGATTGTTCTGGGTCGAAGAAATGAAACGCCGGAAGCTGCCACCATCTTCGACGGTATGCGTAAGGCGGGAACGCAGGTGGATGTTTGCCAGGGAGATGTAGCTCATGAAGGCGCCGTGCGGGCTGCTCTGCAATGTGCCAATGGTTTGCCATTGCGCGGAGTCTTTCATTGCGCTGGAGTTGTCGACGACGCCGTGCTGCTGCAGCAGGATTGGAGCAAATTCGAGCGAGTCGTTGCGACCAAGCTGGAAGGGGCGGCCCATCTGCACCGGCTCACCGCGCACATGTCGCTCGATCACTTCGTGTTGTTCTCTTCGGTCGCTTCGGTCTTCGGCGGACCTGGGCAAGCCAATTACGCGGCGGCCAACGCGTTTCTGGATGCGCTGGCGCACTATCGCCACTCGCGCGGAATGGCGGCCCGCAGCGTAAATTGGGGACCGTGGAGCGAAACCGGAATGGCGCTCCGTCTTGGCGTGCTGCAGCAAAAATCGAAGATAGGAATGGGAAGCATCACCACGAGCGATGGCTTGCGCGCCCTGCAACGAATGATGGCCGGCAGGCTGCCGCAGGTATTGTTTGCTCCCATGGATTGGAAAAAGTATTTTGCCATTAGCAACGCTGGCTCTGCGCTGGATCCGAACCGGCAGCTATTGAGCGAGCTCCGCTCGGCGAGTCCGCAGCGGCCGGGACCCACCATCCGACAACCAAAAAGTGTTTCGTGGTTGCCGCAACTGCAAACGGCAGCGGTATCCCAGCGACACCAACTACTTATGGATTTGATTGCTGCGCGTGTCAAAGCCACCCTGGGGATACAGGGCTCGCAGGAGATTGACCCAGTGCAGCCGCTGCAGGAGTTGGGTCTGGACTCGCTGCTGTCGATCGAGCTTCGCAACTCCCTGGGAGCAAGTCTGGACCGCACCCTTCCTGCCACACTGTTATTCAACTATCCAACTTTGAATGCCCTAGCTGGATTTATTTTGCGTGACGTTTTGCCTGAGGCCAAGGAATCAGCTATACAAGCGAACAGCGACTCTTCGCCGTCAAGCCTGGTCGACGAAATTGAGGCGCTTTCGGACGAGGAAGTTGATCGCCTCCTGACTGCTAGGGCTGCCGAGGGAGCGCGATGAGCGAATTTCTCGATAGGATCTCGAAGCTCTCTCCGCAGCGCCTGGCATTGCTCGCCAATGAACTGAACGAACGCGTTCAGGCTGCTGAGAAAAATCGTAGAGTGCCACTCGCCATTATCGGTATGGGCTGTCGGTTGCCTGGGAACGTTGGTAATCCAGAACAGTTCTGGGAGCTTCTGAGTCATGGGATCGACGCGGTCACTGAGGTGCCAATCGCGCGATGGGATACCCGCGAGTTCTACGATCCCAATCCAGCTACCCCGGGAAAAATGGCGACACGGTGGGGAGGATTCATCGAGGGCGCCGAACAATTCGATCCCAAGTTTTTCGGGATCGCGCCGGCCGAAGCCGTCAGCATGGATCCGCAACAGCGCCTGCTTCTAGAGTCCAGTTGGGAAGCCCTGGAAAATGCGGGGGTGGCGCCGTCGCGGCTCGTGGGCTCACAGACCGGAGTTTTTGTCGGCATTTGCAATGGGGATTACAGCCAGGTAGCTCTCAATTCGCCACGCGAAAAAATCTCTGCCTACTTTGCGCCTGGACTCTCCCATGCCGTGGCGGCCGGGCGCATCTCCTACGTGCTGGGATTGCAGGGACCCAGCATGGCAGTGGATACATCATGCTCGGCGTCGCTGGTGGCCGTTCACCTCGCTTGTCAAAGCCTTCGCCTGGGAGAATGCGATGCGGCCCTTGCAGGCGGAGTGAACCTGATTCTCAATCCCGACATCACCATCGCGCTCTCGCAAAGCCGAATGATGGCACCTGACGGTCGCTGCAAGGCCTTTTCCGAATCTGCGGACGGCTTCGTGCGCGGTGAAGGTTGTGCCATGATCCTTCTAAAACGCCTGCCCGATGCCATTCGCGATCGTAATCGCATTCTGGCAGTGATTCGCGGTACCGCCTGCAATCAGGATGGCCGCAGCAATGGTTTAACGGCGCCGAATGGCCCTTCGCAGGAGGCCGTTGTTTCCGCGGCCCTGGCAGATGCTGGCCTCAATCCCGCGGAGGTAGATTACATCGAAGCCCACGGCACCGGGACCTCACTCGGAGATCCCATTGAAGCAGGAGCGCTGAATGCAGTCTTCGCGAATCGTCCGAAGGATGCCGGCCCGCTGCGGGTTGGATCGGTAAAAACGAACGTCGGCCATTTGGAATCGGCAGCGGGGATCGCGGGACTCCTGAAGCTGGTGCTCTCGATCCAACACGGAGAGATTCCGCCGACTCTGCACTTCGAAAAACCTAGTCGTCGCATCGAGTGGGAACGTCTACCTATGCAGGTTCCTACCAGGCTCGAGCCATGGATCCGGCGCGGGCGAAGCCGCGTGGGTGGAGTCAGTTCCTTCGGATTCAGTGGTACAAATGCGCACGTGATCGTCGAAGAATATCGCGCTGACTCGGAGACATCCTCCAATCGGATTTCGGCTGCAACGGAGCCACCGTCGTCTGTCGCTCTGCCCTATCTCTTTCCCATTTCCGCAAAGTCAGTACCCGCGCTACACGCCATCGCCGCGCGGCTGCACCGTCATCTTGCCGATCATCCTTCCATCGAACTCGCCGAGGTTGAACGCACCCTGCAGATGGGTCGCTCCCATTTTGAATATCGCGCCGCACTGGTCGCGACCTCGCGCGCGGAGTTTCTCGACTCTCTGCAGAATTTTAATCAGACTCAGACGCCGAGATCCATTCAGACCGGCCGTGTCGTCGGGCATGCTCCGCGGATCGCATTTGTCTTTGGTGGTGAGGACGCTCCTCTGCAGCAATTTGGGCAGCTCCTCTATGAACGTTCGTCTGTGTTTCGAGGAGCGGTGGAGCGATGCGAGCAGATACTTCGCAATGATCTGGCCTTGGAGATGCCGTCATCGTTGTTTGCCATCGCCGCGGAATCTGCTGCGAATCAAGTCGGTCGTTCGTCAAACTTGCAGGAGCGGGCGGCTGCATTTGTTTCTCAGTATGCGCTGGCAGAACTGTGGCGCAGTTTCGGCATCCAGCCTGTGGTGGCGTTTGGTTATGGCCTGGGGGAGGTCGTCGCTGCCTGCTTTGCGGGGGCTCTCGACTTGCGTGACGGATTGAGTCTCACCATTGCGACTGCTGCCGATCGCGACCCGAAGTCCGCCAAGTTTGCCGGCACGGTTCGATTTTCTTCGCCAAAAATTCCATTGATCACGCAGCTCTTCGCGCAGTCTCAGACACTGACGGCCGGGGCTCTCGAGAAATATCGCAGCCAGGGTTTTCATGTCACCTCTCCGGATTCGCAAAGGCTGATCGATTTGGGCAAAGAGGGTTGTGTCGCGCATCTGCTGATGAGTGATGGCGGGGCCTTACGAACATTCACCCAGGCATCGCAAAGGTTCCTCTCTGGAGAATCTCACGCTTCGTTCGATGCTGGACAAAGCGATGGACGAGCGATGTTTCAAGCCGCCGCCGCGCTGTACACACTCGGCTGCGAACTGGATACATCGAGTGTTTCTTCAAATCAAATTGGCACCACTACGGCGCTCCCCACCTATCCATTTGAGAAAGAACGATACTGGCTGGATTCGTCGGCGACACTCCTGTCGACGAAACCTACGCACACGGAGAGTCTTCACGATATTGCGGACTCGTCTCGGCTGGATGCAAACATCTCAAACCCAGATTGCCGCCACGCCTCTGATGACTGGATCTACGATCTTGCCTGGGAGCCGAAACCGCTGCCGCCAAAATCCTCTAGCCTTTCGAGAGTAAAGCTGAATGAAGCACTGATCGAAGACTTCAACGGCGAGCCAGTCAGTGAGGACCTGATTCGTATCGGGCGCGGTGCAGTCGTGCTGCAGCCCATTTGCGCGACCATCGCGTTGGAGGCGCTGCGAGCCGCAGGATTGTCGCCGCTCCCTACGAAAGTATTCACGCTCGAGGAACTAAGCCGGCGATTGAATGTAGTTCCCGCGCGTTCCCGTGTCCTAGGGCGCCTCGTAGCTATTCTTGTCGAAGACAAAGTTGTCGAACGCGAGGGCAGCGCCTATCGATTTGTCGATTTCACTTCCCGTCCAACGGCAGATGCGGAACTGGAAAACCTCGCCGCCACATATCCAGAATCCGCAACAGAAATCAAGATTCTGCGGCGTTGCGCGCAGAAAATGGCGGCGGTACTGCAAGGCAAATACGATCCCATGCAGCTGGTGTTTTCTGATGGCTCGATTGAGGAGGCGGAACAGATTTACGAGCACTCGCCGGTGTGCCGCTTTTTCAACCACGCGACGGCCAGAGTGGTTTCTGCAGCGGTGGATTCGATCGCCGACCGCCCGGCGCGCATTCTGGAAATTGGCGGTGGCACCGGCGCAACGACCGCTTCCATTCTACCGACGTTGGCGGGAAAAAATATCGAGTATTGCTTTACGGATGTATCCGCAGCCTTCCTGACGCAGGCGCGCATCAAGTTCTCTCGTACACCTTTCATTACGTATCGCTTGCTCGATATTGAAAATCCTCCGGTAGAACAAGGCTTCTCGGCGGGCGGATTTGACATCATCGTGGCTGCGAACGTATTGCATGCAACCGCCGATTTGCGCCGCACCGTTGCTCACGTTCGCAAACTCCTCGCGCCCGGCGGCATTTTGGTGCTGGTTGAAGGAGTGCGCCCGGATCGCTGGCTTGATCTGACGTTCGGACTCACAGATGGCTGGTGGCGAGTCAACGATCTAGAACTTCGCCCGGAGCATCCGCTGATTTCGGTGCCGGTCTGGTCTCGCATTCTGAGAGAGGCTGGAATCGACTCCGCACAAAATATCGCGTACAGCAATCAAGACGGCTCTTCCTCGCAACAGACGGTCATCGTGGCCCAGGCAAGTTCGACGGAGCTATCGTCCCACGTCTCGCGCCGCAATTGGGTCGTTCTCGCGGATGATTCCGGGATTGGCGATGCGTTGCATGAATTGCTGATCGCCAGGCATGAAGCTTGCCACGTAATCCGCCGCGACAAGGCGGCGGATGAAAATGGCGATCAATGGCGAAGTTTAGCGGAACAGTGCCGGCACGACCATGCAGAGATTGTGTACCTGTGGAGCATAGACAATCCTGCCCCCACTAGCAGCGGCCGACCCGCATTGACGGAAGACCTTTGCGTCGGAACTCTGGTGCGGGTGATTCAGACCATGATGCAAGCTGCAAACGTCAAACCGAGGTTGCGGATTGTGACCCGCGGTGCGCAGGCGACACCTTCCTTTGCTCCGACTGTAACCGGCGCGGGTCAATCCCTCGCTTGGGGAGTCGGCCGCACTCTCGGTCTGGAAGCAGCGGGACTGTATCGCGGAATCATCGATCTTGATCCTCTATTGTCGCCAAAGGCCGCCGCCACAGGACTCCTCGCAGAACTGTTGGAGGACGACGCCGAAGATCAAATCGCATGCCGCAATGGCGAGCGCCTTGTCGCTCGTCTGCAACACTCGAAGCTGCAAGCTCGCACGAGTTCGACCGCAGCGACAATTCGCAGCGATAGCTCCTATCTGATTACAGGGGGCCTGGGTGGCGTGGGCTTGCGTGTCGCCACCTGGGTTGCAGATCAGCACCCTGGCCATCTCGTCTTGTTCAACAGGACAGGGATGGAAAACGCTATCGGCTCATTCGCCGATCAACGACGCCTGGCAATTCGGGAACTGGAAGCACGCGGAATCAAGATCACGGTCGTCGAAGGAGATGTTGCATCAGCATCTGACATGGACCGTCTGTTCCGCCGGTTTGGAAAGGAATTCCCGACGTTGCGCGGCGTTTTTCATGCCGCCACTGTTGTAAGCGCGGCCACTCTGGAAGATCTCACCGCGGAAACAATCGAAGCCATGTTTGGCGCGAAGGTATTCGGGACTTTGTTGTTACACGAGCAGACGAAGGCGTTGCCGCTCGATTTCTTTCTCGCGTTTTCCTCGACTACTTCGTTGCTGGGAGGCAAGGGCCTGGCGCACTACGCCGCCGCGAATCAGTTCTTGGACGCATTCGCGCACTATCGGCGTTCCATCGACCTGCCCATGTTGTCGGTCAATTGGGGAGCGTGGGATGTCCTACGCGCGGTGCCCGCGGCGGAGCAGCAGCGCCTGTCGGAAGCTGGATTGTTGGCCATGCCTTCAGAAGTTGTTCTCGATCTATTTCCAGATTTGATTTCTTCTTCACGTGCACAAGTGGCGATTGCGCGCATCGACTGGAACGTCTTGAAACCGATTCTGGAAGCCCAGCGATTCAGGCCGATGCTGATTGGTTTAGGCCAGGGATCGTCGCAATTGCGAGAGGATAAGCTTCTCTCCACCACGCTTGCAACTCTACTGGAAGACCTGATTCACAAGCGGCCTGAGGACCGCCGGCAAGCGATCGAAGCTTTCGTGCAGGAGCAGTCCGCGCAGGTGTTAGGTTTTCGACGCGGTGAAGTTCCGCCCGTGGACATTCCACTGACGGACCTTGGCCTGGACTCTTTGATGGCGGTCGATCTAAAGAATCGCTTACAAGCCGGCCTGGGACAGAACCTTTCACCCACCGTGGTCTTCGATTATCCGAGAGTTTCTGACATGGTTGACATGTTGGATACGATGCTGTGGACGGCTCACGAGGATAGCGAAGCGGAAGTTTTAACATCCCAGAAGGACGAAATTCGCATATGAGATCGATCCTCGAATTCCTCGTTCATCTCCGTTCTCTCCACGTGAGTCTTTCGCTCGACGGCGAGACACTGAAGTGCAGCGCTCCGCACGGCGTCTTGACTGCGGAGTTGCAGCAGGAGCTTGCCAGCCGCAAGCAGGAAATTGTTACCTTTTTGCGCAGCTCTCGAAGTCCCCACGGCAACTCTGAACCGAAAATCTCCCTCGTCGATCGTTCCGGCCCACTGCCACTTTCCTTTGGGCAGCAGCGGTTATGGTTCCTGGATCAATTGGACCCTGACAGCGCGGCCAACAACATCGGCATCGCGCTGCGCATGCAGGGTCCGCTGCATGTTCCCGCCCTGGAACGTGCGCTGATGGAAATTGTCAGCCGCCATGAAGATTTGAGGACCAGCTTTGTCCGGGCCAACGGCGTTCCTCAGACCGTAATTGGAGATGGCAGAAATTGGGTGCTCCAAGTCATAGACGCCAGCCATCTGGTCAACAGGGGAGGCGAAGCCGAACTACGCCACTTCGTCAGCCAGCTGATACTTCAACCGTTCGACTTGAGTCGTGGCCCGCTGTTTCGCGCACACTTGCTTGCCATCGCGTCCGATGATCACATTCTCGTTCTCACGATGCATCACATTGTTTCGGACGGCTGGTCCATTGGCGTGCTGGTGCGCGAATTTTCTGAAATCTATCCCGCCTTCATGGAAGACCGTAAACATTCTCTCCCACCGCTCGCCATTCAGTATGTCGACTTTGCCGCCTGGCAGCGTGCATGGCTCGAATCAGGGGAACTGGATCGCCAGTTGCCATATTGGAAAAAGCAGTTAGCCGGTGCACCCCCTCTGGTGGTCTTCCCTCCGGATCATCGTCGCCGCGGAGCGGATCTTTTTCGCGGACGTCGAGCGGACCTTCTCATCCCGCGCCCGCTCGTGATGGCGTTGGAAAAGCTCAGTCAGCGCCATGGTGTCACCATGTTCATGACGCTGTTGGCCGCATTCAACGTGCTTCTGGCGCGTTATTGCGGACAGGAGGATATCGTTGTCGGTACGCCGTCCGCCAACCGCAACCGCGCCGAACTGCATCCGCTGATTGGATTTTTCGTGAATAATCTCGTCCTGCGAACAGACCTCAGCGGAAACCCAAGGTTTGCCGAGCTCCTGGGTCGCGTTCGGGAAGTGACCCTGGGTGCCTACGAACATCAGGATGTGCCCTTCGACACACTGGTCCACGCCATGCACTCGGAAAGATCGATCGAACATTCCCCCTTGTTTCAGGTGATGTTTATTCTGCAGAATTTTCCGCTGCAGGAGCTTGACCTGCCGGGTTTGAAGACGAGGCCGGTCGAGCCTGAAGTCGAGCATGCGCGCTTCGACTTAACTGTCGAAGTATTTCCCCGCCACGGAGAATTTTGCGCTTATTTCGATTACAACGCAGATTTGTATGAGCCGGAGACGATCGCTCGCATTCAGCAGCACTATCTCGCCCTGTTGCAGGCTGTCTGCGCGAATCCTGATCAGAAGATTGCTTCCATTCCGCTGCTCTCTGCATCGGAACGGCAGCAACTTATTGTGGAGTGGAATCGCACTGAAGCGGAAATTCCCGCGATATGTTTCCATCAACGTGTGGAGGCGCATGCCCGCGCAAATCCAGATCGGCTTGCTGTCATGGCCGACGGCAGTTCGCTTACCTACTCGGAGTTGAATCATCGCGCCAATCGGATTGCCGCGGCGCTGCGAATCCGAGGCGCAGTTCCAGAGAGCCTGGTTGCAGTCTGTATCGCCCGGTCGGTTGATCTGGTGGCAGCACTGCTCGGGGTTGCAAAGTCGGGAGCAGCTTATGTGCCGCTCGATCCCACCTACCCAACTGGCCGCATCCTCCATATTCTTGAAGACGCCAGACCACTGGTCATTTTGACAACGACAGACTTATTGCCGTCGCTGCCTGTTCCAGAGAAGCCATCATTCCAGGTCATTTGTCTCGATCAATTCGATGAGAGTAACGTGCCTCCATCGGCCGCGATGCAGAATGCCGAACCGAGTGTGATCCTCCATCCGGACAACCTTGCCTACGTGATTTTCACTTCTGGTTCCACGGGCCGACCTAAGGGAGTGCAAATCACTCACCGCGCCCTGGTCAATTTTCTTGAAGCAATGTGCCGCGAACCCGGCTTCAATTCGACCGACGTGTTGCTGGCCGTGACTACCGTATCCTTCGATATTGCAGCATTAGAGTTGCTGTTGCCGCTGTACACCGGCGCGACCGTATGTATCGCGGTCGAACCCGGAAATCCGGTGCATCTGCTTGGCGATTTTGAACGCTACCGTCCGACCGTGATGCAGGGTACACCCGCAACCTGGAAGCTATTGATTGCCGCTGGGTGGAAGGGGGATCAGAATCTAAAGATCCTCTGTGGCGGCGAGGCGCTTGATACCGATCTGGCGCGATCTTTGCTGGTTCGCTCTCAATCTTTGTGGAATATGTATGGGCCCACCGAAACTACGATCTGGTCTGCAGTACTGCCGATCGAGCAAGTCGCATCGACAGCGATTCCAGTGGGCAGGCCGATGCAGAACACATCTTTCTACGTGCTCGATGCACTTGGCGAACCGACACCCTTCGGCGTAGCTGGCGAACTGTGGATTGGCGGCGAGGGGCTGTCCCGCGGATATCTCAACCGCCCCGACCTGACCGCCGAACGGTTCATGTTCAAGTCCTTTCCGGAACTCACTCATAGCAGTCCAGGTGTGCGCTTGTACCGAACAGGCGACCTGGTTCGATATCGCCGTGACGGCACGCTGGATTTTCTTGGTCGCATGGATCACCAGGTGAAGCTTCGCGGATTTCGAATTGAGCTGGGAGAAATTGAGAGTTTGCTGCGGATTTTCCCCGGCGTGGTCGATGCCGTAACCGTGCTGCAAGATGGCGACGACGATAAACGCCTAGTTGCGTATCTCGTCTTTTCTGGTAGCGCGGACCCGTCAGTCGCAACGCTCCGAGATCATTTACGGACAACGCTTCCGGAGTACATGATTCCTTCCGCGTTCGTGTTTCTGCAAGAACTTCCCCGTTTGCCGAACGGAAAGCTGGACAGAAACGCGTTGCCGGCGCCGCAACAAGGACTCGATGCCGGTGGCGCGGATTCTGCTGTAGCATCGACTTCGCTGCAGGAGGCGATATCTGCCGCGTTCCGTAATGTGCTGCAGGTGGAAAAAGTGGGAGTGGACCAGAATTTCTTCGACCTTGGGGCGCACTCCCTGCAGATCGTGCGCGTACACGATGAGCTGAATCACCGCATCCCGACCAAGGTTCCGCTGATAAGTTTCTTCCAGTATCCAACCATTCGAACGCTGGCCGCCTTCATCGAGCAACAAAGCGCTGATGAAGCGTACGGAGAAACCGGTGAACCCTTGGATCGTCAGGTACGAGCAATATGAACGAATTTGATGCCGAACTCCCCCCGAACGGAATTGCAATTGTCGGTCTTGCCGGACGATTTCCTGGTGCCGATACGATCCGAGATTTTTGGCGAAATCTGGCGGCTGGTGTAGAGTCCATTCGCTTCGCGTCTGCGGAAGAACTATCGGCCGCAGGTGTCGACCCCGCGCTGATTGCCCATCCCGACCATGTGGCCGCCAGCGGAGTTCTCCATCAGCCAGAATTCTTCGACGCGGCCTTCTTCGGCTTCAGCGCCCGCGAGGCTGAAATTATCGATCCGCAACAACGGGTGTTTCTTGAATGCGCGTGGGAGGCGCTGGAAGACGCGGCCTGCGACGCAAGCGTATACCCGGGTGCCATCGGAGTTTTTGCCGGCGCGGGAATGAATACCTACGCCCTTACGAATCTGCTTCAGAACCCTGAAATTTTAACGTCCGCGGGTCCCTACCAGATCATGCTGGGAAATGAAAAAGATTTCCTGTGCAGTCGCGTGGCCTACAAGTTGAATTTGCGGGGCCCGGCCATCGGCGTGCAGACTGCGTGCTCCACCTCGCTAGTCGCGGTGCAGATGGCAGTTGAAAGTTTGCTTCGGCACGAGTGTGACATGGCTCTTGCCGGCGGGGTCTCCATTGCCATCCCACAACCGTTGGGTTACCTGCATGTTCCCGGGATGATTCATTCTCGCGACGGACATTGCCGTGCCTTCGATGCGGCTGCGTCCGGTACAGTGCCTGCCTCGGGAGCTGGGGTCGTCGTGCTGAAACGCCTGCAGGATGCAATTGGAGATGGCGATCCGATGTACGCCGTCATTCGTGGCGCTGCGGTCGACAATGATGGATCGGCGAAGGCTGGCTATTCCGCTCCAAGTGTCGAGGGCCAGGCGGCTGTCATTCGCAAATCGATGCAGATGGCTCATTTCGATCCTGCGACCGTAGCATACATTGAGGCGCACGGTACCGGAACGGAGGTTGGCGATCCAATCGAAATCGCTGCCCTCGCTCAGGCGTTCGGACCTGCGGTAGAGCCTCGTTCCTGCATCCTGGGTTCGGTTAAATCAAATATCGGCCATCTCGATACTGCGGCCGGCATCGCCGCCTTGATCAAGGCTGCCTTATCTGTGCAGCATCGCGTAATTCCGCCCACACTTCATTTCTCTAATCCCAATCCTCTGATCGATCTCGATAAAACACCATTCAAAATCAATCCCTGTCTGGCTTCATACGATGAGCCCGAGCCTTTTCGCGCCGGCGTCAGTTCCTTCGGCATTGGCGGCACCAACGCCCACGTGTCGATTGAAGAAGCACCCGCGAGGACATCCGATGTTTCTGCTCCTTGGCAGTTGATTGTTTTGTCTGCAAAGACCGCGTCGGCTGTCGAGACGGAGGCGGCCAACCTACTGCGTTACCTGCAAGAAAACCCCGCGGCTAATCTGGCTGATATCGCCTTCACCCTGCAAAAAGGTCGTCAGGCCTTTCAATATCGGCGCGTGTGGGTGGCTCGGGAGGCTGCCCACTTGCGGGAATTGCTGCGGTC
>JAZKAG010000125.1:3102-21082 GCA_040389265.1 Acidobacteriota bacterium | reverse complement strand
GTCGGAATGTTGAATCGAATGAGGCCTGCGTTACCTCAAGAAGTGCATGACACAACGCGTCACGGAAGTATCGCCGTCTTCCATACAAACGGCTTTAGAGGTCAACGCCGCTCCGGAAGCGGCGGTCACTGGACTAACGACTTGCCCGAAGCCGACGCTCGCCGGGTTTTCAATCAGTGTAGAGAGTACCTGACTCAAAACGGTTGGGATTTTGATGCACAAAAGACCAAGGTGCTCATGCTGACTCATAAGGTGCTCGCCAATGAGCAGGGCTATCCCAGCTTTGATAAGGTATTTCCGTACCCCGATCTGTTCCTCAAGAAGGAAGATCCGTACATCAAGTTTTTCTCTGAGAGGCTTGAACCCGCATGTCGAGCCTTCGAAAATAAGAAGTTCGGCGAGATGTTCGCAGTGTTGGGCGAAACATCCCCTCGTATGAGTTCACCTTCCGATAAAAAGCGGTGGGCCACAACGATGGAGCAAATTATCGAACTCCGGAAGACTGGCACCATTGGGGATGTTCTTGATCTCATCATTGCATCGGTCATTCCTAGTCTGCCGGATGACGTGATCAAGAGAGAAAGAGACGCGGCGGGGTGGGAACACCCCTTAGACGATGCCACGCCCGAATTGATCGGTCGGACGAGAGGTCTCAGAGCTGTGCGCTATGCCGAGATGATCGCTCTCAATACCTTTTTGGAAGGCCATTCGCCGTTCTCAACCAAGCATGGAGTCAAGGGAGAAGAATACGAAAATGTGCTTGTGGTCCTCGGAAGGGGTTGGAACAAGTACGACTTTGACGCATGTCTCAAACTAGCTGCGAATCCGCATCGTCTCCCCGCAAACCGCATTGAGTTCTATGAACGGAATAGAAATCTCTTCTACGTCTGCTGTTCACGCCCTCGCGAACGGCTCGCACTTCTGTTCACCCAGCAACTGTCGCCGGAAGCATCGCAACTCCTTAACGCGTGGTTCGGCCATGAGAACGTCTACGACGTTGGAATGGGCACCTTCCCCCAGACGGCATAGCAACGACACATTTGGTGTGACCTGTTTAGCGAACTCTTGGTCGACTCTCGGTACCACTCCTATCGCGAACGCGATCTTCTGACTCGAATCTGAGGAAGAATTCACTGAGAGGCATTTCCAAGGCCTTTGCGAGCTTAATGAGCTTTCCCAGGCACGGCTCTTTCTCGCCTCTTTCGAGCTGCCCGAGGTAGCTTCGGTCAATTTGGGCGCGAAACGAAAGTTCTTCTTGCGAGAGCTGGCGCTCAATACGCAATGCGTAAAGAGTGCGCGCAAACGCGTGATGCTTTGCTGATTTCGACTTTTCCTGACCCCGAGCCGCTCTTTTCGCCATGCGGCTTTATGTTTTCGCTTGCGGACTATAGACACCACGGGCTATAGTCCTCATAACTGCGGACTATAGCCACGATAAACGCTCGCCTGAAGATGACCAAATCGGTGCCTTGCCGCGAATGACATACGAATAGGAGTCAAGACATGTTTCGGATCAAAGCAGCACTCGCAATCATCGCGGGCATCGTTTTTGTCAGCAGTGCCCGTGCAACCCCCACGACTTTCTCCCTGCAAGATGGTGTGTATGGGAGCGGCGCGACAATGACCGGGACGGTCCTGATCGATACCGCCACCGGCCAACTGATCTCAGCAGATCTCACGTACACGCTCGAAGGATCGAGCGTCACATTTGATCAGGCGTTTCGCGCTCAGAACCCCATTGGGGCGGTGTATGGGGTCTATTTCCCCCTGACAGAAGGAGAGATCGACGATGGTCCAGGTCCAGGAACTGTGGACGCATTCAACCTCCTCATACCCACGGAGACCCTAATCGGCTACACAGGAGGTCTCCTCTGCACCGGCAGCAACTACTGCGGAGGGGGCATTGCGTCTGAATACTTTGGCAGAGCCAACTTCGTCATCGACCATGGATACGCGGTTCCGGGGAATGACGTTTTGGTGACCGGGAGCCTCGCCCCTCTGGCGGCGACTCCCGAGCCTTCTGGATTCGTGCTAAGTCTCTCGGGATTAGCCGCCTGTGTCTTGATTGTCCTCGGCAAGACTCGACGCCCGAGAGTACTCGATTCTTTCTAGCGGATCGCCGGTGAGCAGTTCATTGCCAATCTCAAGCAATACATCCTTTACCCCTCTTCGGAGTGCGCTCTGAGGTGGGCAGCCATTACGATCATTCTCGGCCAAACTATGGCCGAGAATTTTCTTTTCTCCAATGTTCTCAGCGTCATTTCTTTCTGCTGGCGAGTTCGATGAATCAGGTTCTGGAGCGTCCACCCCATTTGGGGTGGCACTTCGAAACTGTGGCCGAGAGGCAAACAGCCGATATGGCTTGTTTAGAAGAACCGTCGCCATTTTCTCGTTGACGGAGACTCTCAGTGCCACTCTCCTCAGCAGATTCTGGCGTGTCGTAGGTCCGGCGGCTCTGAATACTGATCCCACGTTCGCGGCGAAGTCCACGAATTCTCGAAGCCTGGTTGTGACCAGATCACTTCGCATCTCCACCTCATTCAATTGTTCCGCCAGTTGTGCGCGCTCTTCCATGAGCGTTTTTTGTTTGCCCTGTAAAGCTTCTCTATCAAGAACCCCGTCTAGATAAGCATCTGTGACACGCGACAGTCGATCCTGAATCCCACCGATCGATGCCTTGAGCGATTGAATTGTGTTGGCTCTTTGCTCGAAGGTTTCGGCTGCGAGATCAGCAATCACCATATGGATGAAGCGACGCTCCCCGGTCGATATTTCTAACGGAGTCAAAGCAGCAAGCAGGCTTGTCGCTAAACGGTCTTCGCGGATCGTATTGGTCGGACAGGACTGCGTGTGGCATCGGTAATAGACGTATCCCTTCACACGCTCACCTGATAGGTTGTAACCGCACGTCGCGCAACGGACTGAACGCCGGAATGAGAACTCATGCTTCACTGCTCGCTTATTCAGTCGTTGATCAACGACCTCGCGCACAGCTCGAAAGAGGGTTTGCGAAATCAGAGGCTGATGTCTTCCCTCGAAGAGTTGGCCGGTTGACTTCAGACGAATCAGTCCGTAATAAAACGGATTGGCCAGCATCCATGAGATGGTCGAGGTTTTAACCCGCTGTCCGCGCTTCGTTCGAAGTCCCAGGTCATACATCACATAAGTAAGCTGGTTGTGACCATACTGTGCTGATGCATAGAGTTCAAACATCCGCTTCACGAGAGGCCCCTGAACGGGATCAATACGTTTCGGCAAGCCTCCGCCCTGATCGAGATAACCGATTGGAGCAGGCAGCGGGAAGAGCCCCTGCTTATATCTGCCACGCATTCCCTTCTTCGTTTCCTCCCGGAGGTTACGTATGTAGTCAGCAGCGACGACAGCTTGTATGTCTGCGGAAAGCCTTCCCCCGCGCGATGCCATATCTAAGGCTTCGTTTGCGAAATGGACTTCTATTCCACCGTCCATCATCTCGCCTAGGTCTGACCAGTCCCGAAGATTCCTCGCACTCCGGTCGATCTTATGAATCACGACACCATCCGCTTTCGCGGACTTCAGCATGTTCATCATTCGGTCAAAGACTGGCCGGCCCCGTTTTGCTGCGGTCTCTCTCTCCTCAAACCACCGAGCGATCTGGATGCCATTACGCTCGGCGTAGGACTGGATGGCTGCCTTCTGCTCTTGCAGAGACACGCCTTGTTCACCCTGCTTCACAGTCGAAACACGGGTGTATCCAAAATATGACTTCAATTGTTTATTGTTGGTTGATTAGGTAGGGTTCGACCTTTGTACCTTCACCGTATGATTAACTCTTGAACCTGTCAAAAGCTCTCTGGTAGTTGCAGTTCAGGATGACTCTCGCGGAAGGCTTGCCACGCAATTGGAAGATATATCCGCAGCTCGCGCATGGCTTCGTCAAACGCTTCATCTGAAAGCTCAGGATGCAATGCACGCCACTCCAGAAGTTCCCCCTGTAGTGTCCTCTTCTCCTGTTCGTCGTTGATTCTCATCCGCGCACTGTACCCTTCTTCGTGTGAACGCGGAAGAGGGGCAGCCGTTTGGATATGCGCCGTTCTGTGCACAACGCGCTTTGCGCTGAGTTATTCACAGGAACAGTGTCAAGAAAACCTCAATTTGCCTCCTTTACCCTCCTTCCGGAGTTTGACTTGAGTTCGTATGCTTCAAGCAAGAAAGGAGGACAAACCTATTTGTCCAAAACAAACACAAAATATCCAAATGAGCTTTTGCGTTACCGCGAACGCATCGGGTTCACACAAACCGAACTCGCGAGTCTAATCGGCTGTCGTAGAGCTGAAACAGTTCGTCGCATCGAAAATGGCGTCACGATTCCCAGCGCAATGACCGTACTCCGGCTCGCTGCGGCGTTACGAGCTCCGGTTGAGTTCCTTTACAAAGAGACCTTCCTTAGCCTGCGTGATGAGGTCCGCGCTCAAGAGGAGCGGATGCCGAACGGCCATCAAGGCGTGCTTCCGTTACCGCTATGAATGGCATCCTCGACCGCCTCCTGGAAACATCTCAGTTCACACCCGGCACCTCCGAAGAGTTTGTTGCATTACAACTCGCCCGGCGACTCGATGATGAGATTGCAATAACGCGATACGTACATTATGTCGGCCACTATGCCATCGATCATCTCTTGCGTCTCTACGAGACTGCGAGGCATAACGATGATCCCGCCCGAGCATTCCACACATCATTAAGCGAACCGTCTCCATGAAGCAATTCACGCTTGCGGCTTTCAGTGCCGAGCGACGCATCGCCGCGTTAGGGTTATTTCGGAGCACCCAGCTCGATGACACCCGGCTCCGCCACCTTCCGCTCGACGCGAGCAAGGCCGTCGGAAGTGTCAGAGAATTAGCGCTGAGAACATTCGAAAGCTTTCGCCCTGAATTTGTGGCGATTAGTAGCCCGTCCGGCAAAGCAGGGCCACGCGTTCGCGCATTCTGCGACGCGGTCAAAGAGATCGCCACCGAACTCGGCATCCCAACCACCGAAGTGGACGACACCGCGCTGATGGGCGCATACGGTCATCCCCCACTAACAAGAAAAGAACAGGCTCGACGCGCCGGACGTGTCATCTGGCCCGGACTCAATGACATTCATTCACAACGCGCAGCGGTCGACGCCGCGCTGACGGGTCTCTACATACAGACGGGACGGCTATTTAGCCTGCACGAGGGCGAGCGATGAAAGGGCCAATTCCATACGTTGGCGGAAAGAGTCGGTTTGTCTCAACGATCTTGCCAATGCTTCCTCCCCATCTCACCTACGTCGAACCTTTCTCCGGCGGTGCGCAAATCTTTTTCCAAAAGCAGCCCTCCAAAGTGGAGGTGTTGAATGACCTCGACGGCGAACTCGTGAACTTCTACCGCGTGTGCCAATCTCATCATGAAGAACTCATCCGGTACATGCGATTTCTAGTGGTCAGCCGAGAATGGTTCACTCGCCTGCAACATACGCCGCCAAGTAGTCTCACGGACATTCAACGTGCGGCCCGGTATTTCTACTTGCAGAAAAATTCATTCGGCGGCCGCGTAGCGAATCAAAGCTACGCACGGCGCGTGGTTATCAGTGCAAGCTTTTCTGCGGCTCGCCTGGCTGGGCAAATCGCGCGTGCACACGAGAGGCTTGACCGCGTGCAGGTCGAACAGGTGCCGTACGAACAAGTGATTGAGAAATACGATAGGCCTGAGACGTTCTTCTATATCGACCCGCCGTATTACAACGTGACCGGGCTCTATCGGTTCGAGTTCACCCATGAGCAGTTTGAACATCTAGCCTCGCAGCTCTCACAGATCAAAGGCAGATTCTTGCTCTCGATCAATGACCATCCGGCGATTCGCGCTATGTTCGCAGCCTTTCAGATTAGTACGGTTTCTGTTCCATACACCTTGCAAAAACACGCGGGACGAAAGTATCAGGAACTCCTCATAAAGAACTACTAAGCAATCTCGCACATGAATCTCACACTCACCCTTTGGAACAAGCTGATCAATCGGGCTCCACCGGAAGAGGGCGGACTTCCCATTGGCTTTCGAATGATCAACGGAGAAGAGAGCCGATCACGGTACGTCCTTCCCAACGAAAGACGAGCCGAACATCTCGTGATCTTGGGCAAGACCGGCACCGGAAAGACCAGTCTCATAAAGACGATGCTCGCGCGAGACGTGCGCGACGGTCGCGGCTTCCTCTGCATCGACCTACACGGCGATCTCACCCCATTCGTCTTGAGCCGCATCCGAGAACGCGAACAGCAGAACGAACAGGAGCTGGATTCCAGGACAATTATCATCGACCCTTCTGACTCGGTCCGTTCGGTCGGCATGAACGTCCTGCACAATGAGCGTGCGCTGCCCCCGCTCATATCGGAGATTGTTTCGATCTTCCGACATCGCTGGCAACTCGATCACTTCGGCGCACGCACTGAAGAGCTCCTCCGCAACTCTCTTTGGGTGCTCGCAGCAAACGGCCTTACGCTCACTGAACTCGCTCCGTTCCTGACGGATACCGCTTTCAGAACTTCACTCGTTGAGCATACAGATAACGCGGAAGTCAGGGCCTACTTCGTCGACCGGTACGAGCGGCTTTCCGACGCCATGCAGACGGTCGTGCGTGAGGCGATCCTCAACAAAGCGAGTGCATTCTCCACAGACCCCGCGGTTCGTCATATCGTCGGCCAACAACAGGGGCTGGATTTGGCCGAGGCGCTTGACCAAGGAAAATGGATCATTCTGCGCCTTGAAAAGGCGCGGCTTGGTGAGGATAGCGAGATGCTTGCCGCACTCGTCCTTGCACGATTTAAGGATGCGATCTTCGCAAGGCAGAAGAAAGCTCTCTTCACCCTGTATGCCGATGAGGTGCAGAATCTCGTCTCGTCAAGCGGGACATTCGAACACCTGCTATCTGAGGCGCGAAAGTTTGGAGTATCGGTCGTGACCGCGAATCAATATCTCGGTCAGCACAGCCCGCAGCTCCGGGCCACGCTTCTTTCGGCCGGCTCGACAATCTTCTTTCGAGTCTCTCCCGAGGACGCTCCCCTTGTCGCCCGCGCGCTGAGCGGCGGACCGACGGTCGAACATTTGGTTAAGGAGCTTCCGAATCGGCTCTTCCTCATACACAGTGGCGGCGAACGCTGGGTAGAAGTCAAAGCCAACAGCGTTGCTCATAACACGACGCCCATAGTAGATCTCGTCGCTCGGTCGAACGCGCGCTGGGCTTGCTCCCGTGCCTCTATCGAAGCAAGCATCCTCGCTCGCCGGAAGTCCTCTGGAAAGGCCTCGCTTGAAGAATGGGCGTGAGGCGCTGATACTCCAGCCTCGCGATCAGCTACTCCTTCATTTCCTCGCGGAACTCCGCATCCTCGATCGGAGCCAGATTGAACGACTCGCCGGCTTCGGCTCTATAAGCCGGGTGAATGTACGGCTCGCACGGCTGCGCGGCAATGGCCTTATCCTCCGATACTTCACGGCGACAAGCACAGGCAGTCGCCGGTCAATCTACGCTCTGAGCAAGCAAGGCGCTCGCGAAGTGTCGACACCCTATCGTCCATTGAAATGGCCTTCTGACACGATTGTCCTGGGGAATGCCTTCGTCGCGCATCAACTCACATTGAATGACCTATATATAAGAGCGATGAAGGAGGGCATTCGCTGGCAACGGCCTGACAAGCCTCTCGTCCCAGCCGTTCCGCTCATTCCAGATGCGTACATGAAGGATGCTTCCACATCGTTCTTCGTGGAGCTCGATCTCGGCACGGAGGCGCTGCCGGTCTGGACGCGGAAAGTTACCGAGTACTTGAAGCTGGCAGTCTCCGGTACCTACCTACAGATCATCCCGCACTCGTTCTTTGCGGTGTTGATTGTGGCGAACAGCGAGAAGCGCCTCAGGTCGCTTCGGCAACAGGTAGCAAAACAAACACAAAAGCTCTTTTGGTTCGCAACCCTTGAGACCATTAACAGGCAGGGATTCTGGTCGGTCTCCTGGCTTCGTGCCACCGGAGACCACCTGTCCTTTCCGGGAGCATGACCATGCGGTATTGCCGTTCCTGCCGGAAGATCACCGCTGGTGATCCGTCCTACTGCAATTTCTGCGGTAGGAGCTACGACGTGAGACTCTGCGGGCGCGGTCATCAAAACATCCGCCTCGCAGAAGTCTGTTCCGTCTGCGGCTCGCGGGAACTGAGTATGCCGCAACGTCAACCATCAACGAACATGCGTATCTTCCACGTCGTAGCCCTCATCATCCCATTCGTCGTTCTGACACTGTTTACCCTTGCATATCTTGCAGTCTTCGTGAAATCCCTGTTTACGAATCCTCAAGCAGTGCTACCCCTGATGCTTCTCGGGCTCGTCCTGGGCCTCCTGTGGCTTCTCTGGATACAGCTCTCAAGCTTTCTCAAGCGACTGCTCTTCGGTCAGAGCGGACGCGAGAAGCGCAAGTAGTCGGCGAAGAGAAGGTGTGATCCGCACTATAGCCGAAGGCTGAAAAGTGAAATTGCCTCGGGCGGTCGTGCCCGAGGCAATGACTGAGGGAAGACCCGCTCCTGCCTTGGATTGGGCGCTGGAATCTATCAGCGCCGATCTCAGGGCAGGAGTGCAATATGAGTCTCTACAAACGAGGCGGCGTTTATTGGAGCTACATTTGGCTTCACAACGTGCGACACAGCCGGTCGATGAAAACTGGCAACAAGATTGAAGCCACGAGACGCGAACTCGATTTCAGGAATGAACTCGACATCAGGCGGCACAAGGCTTCAAACGTCAACCCCGAGATGCGCTTCTCGGAGCTTGCTACGCGCTTCCTTGGAAGCGCCGACGCAAAGCCATACCACGCTGAACGCATAAAGCAGTTGCTTCCCTACTTCGGCGACACTCCGCTCAACGAGGTCACCAAACCTCTGACAAGCGAGTTTCGCCGGTATCGAGTGGACGTTGGAAAGGTAACGGATTCGACGGTCAACCACGATCTCGGAGTTCTCCGTCACCTCTTCTTTTATGCGCTCGATTCCGGAATTCTCCTGATCAATCCATTAAGTCGTCTGCGGATGCCAGGTCTCCGAAGGCACCGCCAACCCGTGTTGGCGGTTCAAGAAGAACCACTGCTCATCGAGGCCGCAGCATTCCACTTGCAGCCCCTGATCATTGCGGGTCTCGATAGCGGAATGCGCCGAGGCGAACTATTTCACCAACTTGGCGAGGATATCGATCTGCAACGCGCGGTACTTTCGGTCACGCACAGCAAGACAGCTGGCGGTGAGCACCGGGAGATTCCCCTCACCAAGCGACTTGTCGAACTGTTATCCGGACTCCCACGCAAGGGTCTCGTCTTCACGTTTCGGGGCCAACAGATCGACAAGCTCAGGAGGTCTTGGCAGACGGCAGTGAAGGATTCGGGCGTTCGTCCGCTTCTCTTCAAGCATCTCCGTCATACCTTCAACACTCGCCTCATGGAAGCCGGCGTCGTTCGAGACGTGAGAGAGGCCCTCATGGGCCACTCGAACGGTAGACCACGAAACACAAACGAAATTTATACCCACGTCGAGCTGCCTACGCTTCGGCGCGCAATAGCCGCGCTCGAAGCATGGATCGCAGCGGAACAGGCGGGGCAACAAGTAGGCTCCGCCAGCACCGAACAATGATCAACAGGAGGAATCGCATGGCATCGAAGAAGACAGCAGCCGTAACTACTCAAGCTCCCGCAGAAGATGCGCCGGAGTCCCGCAAGCGCTGGGTGAAACTCACCCCGCGAGACCACGTCCTAAAACAGATCGAGGCACAGCAAAAGCTTGTCGAAGGTCTACGCAGCCAGTTGGAAAAGGAGGAGCAAACCCTGCAAGGAATGGAGAAAGCAAAAGAGTTTTTCCCTGCATAAACAAAAGGGCTTGCTATGCAAGCCCTTTTTGATTCCCCAATCTGGGAATGTTCCTGGTACGCTACACCCACAAATCATCTTCCGCACCACGAAGCGCTTTATCAGAATTGAAGTATTCACCTTTATCCAGTTGCGTTCCTAAATCTTCAATCCTTTTCGGGAGGCCGTCACTCACTCCACTCTCGTCCACTATTGCGTTCGATGCTGGATCTTTTAGTCCCGAGCGGCAAGCATCAATTCGCACTAGGAAATGTATGTAAGAAAGCAAGCGTGCCACATAAGCTTTCTGTTCAATCCAGTCCCCGTTACTTTTGTACGCATTTCTGTCGCTCTCTAAAGCCTTGTGTCTCGACCTTGCTGAGCTGAGGACGGGATCTCCAATACCATAGTCCTCGCGAAGCAAACCATGAACATTTGCCTCCATCTTCGACAATGCATCTTCATATAAAGTTTTTCGCTCATCGGGAGACACGTTCTCTATTAGCTGTATATCCCGTATCGACTGAGCGTAATTGTGGTCACCTTTAGAGTCTGGTGCAACCGCTGCCTTTGCTTCTCCGTTCTCAGGCTCCTCATTTTTTTCTCTACTAAATCCGAAGCCCTCGGGTGGGAATGATCCTGGACGCATGAATTTCTTTTATTAATTAGCATCTAGCCACATTTTGGCAAGAAACCACTTATTTGGCAATATTGCTTATCGATAGGTCCTCATACCACTCTTCTATAGCAGCCCAAGTGTGCTGAACCGCCAATAGCTCTTCCGGTCGCAATCGCTTAGCCTCTTTCACGACAAGGTTACGCACGGTATTAACATGTAGCATCGACATAGAAATTTCTGACACCTGTGTATGGATACCGCTTAGGTGCAAAACACGAGGCTTGAAGGTCTCCCCTTTTCTTCGTCGTGGCTCGAACCGATCTAGCATGGTGTTCATCACCCTCAAATAACGAGAGAGCACCGCTGTCATCCCATCGATGTCGTCAACACTTACTGCAACCTTCAATCTTGAATGATTGTCTTGGAGTTTCGCTGTAGGATTCAGTTCACCTTGTTGTGGAATCGATTCTATATTTGATCGCGACGCGCGCATTTCTACGGCCTCCGCTTCGGATAAGCACACGTCGAGCCGCCCCTGAACCTCGCGCTCCATGCTCGCGTCCCGCGGTGCTAAATCTATACTCCCCTCCTGCATCCTTGGCGCGATCCAGCTCTCCCATGGAGTTTCAGCCAGGCGATTCGTGAAAGTTTCATCCTCCCATAACGCGAAGATGATGCTACCTGCGTGCCAATCCAAATGCGGCAGCAAGCGATGCTCACAAATGTCGCTGCCACAATAGAATTCCCAGTTCACCATCCCAGGAGATGCAAGCCACCGCCCGGGAAGATCCTCGTGTGCCCCGTCGACGAGCACACTGCATCCCATGAGAACTGGGAACCTTTCGGAAGGGCCCTCGATGCGTAGACCAAGGTTTATGCCCCATGCGAACTTGTACTGGGCCACGAGCTTAACTGTGAAATTCTCCGTCACACGACTCCTTCGAGCTGCAGGGTCCATATCGAGGCGTTCAAGGGGATTGACTTCAAATCGTCAATATTATATTTGAGCACATGCGTTTGAGACGAAATCAGACTCTCCATCTCTCTGCGAAGTCACACGGCGCCTGGTGCGACGGACAGGATATCCGGATCGTCGAAGAGTAGCCAGAGAGAAGTGACCGCGTTTTGCTATTTTGAGGCACACTTGATGGATGACCATTCAACGTGTGCTAGTTCTTAGTTTCGCCTTGGCTACTCTGGGCTTCGGGGTGATGGCAGCGGTGTATTGGTGGCGATCAAGTGCTCTCGATGTGCCGCTTTTGCCTGCACCAGACGCGTCAATCTCGGATGCGCCAGAACAGCATCATCTGACAACAAGCGTCAACCTTGATGCATTGTTCATGGCAGGCTTGGAAGCAGCGGCGCTAAATCGTACGGCCGCTGGCCTCACCGCTATTGCAGCTCTATTGGGTGCGATTACGACCGTCATCGGCGCATTCTGAGGACACCGATGGGACGAGCGGCCGACGAAGGAGTTTACAGAAGCCATGCGCGTAAACGAACCGTGCGCTATTTGCCGATGGCGTCTCGGATGTCTGCGACGAAACCTACAGAAGACCGTCTATGATTGTCCAAAGTCAAACTACATGGCTAGCGCAGCCCTAATGGGCACCACGTATTGCCGGATCAACCCGCCCCGGGTTGGCATTGTGCCCGTCGAAGCGCAATAATATGAACACTCTCAGAGGACACGGATGCCGGCACCCGGACAGGAACTTGTTCGAAATCTGTTCGATTACGTAATTGCGTATACGCAGATAAAGACCCCTTGCGCTCGCAACATCGGACAGCAGCCTTGGTCACAATATCTGGGCGAAGTACCGCAGCATGAGACGATCCAATTTACGCCTCCAGTGTCTAGTGAAGGTGCTTCTGGCCATGTCCTCTTAAAAGTCGGTCGAGCCAAACTCACAGAACCTCCTCAACCGTCAGAAATTATCATTGGCTGGCTAGAGCCGGATTGGAAAACACAGCAGGTCCCTCAACCGATTCCACAACGCGACACGCTCGTTGAAGATCAAGTGGCAACCGAAAGGTTCGATGAATCTCCGGAGCGCATCGAAGCCTTTGACAATTGGATTCGCGCATTCAGGGTGTGGAGTGAAGGCGACCGCAGGGCAAAGGCTGCACTGAAGCTATTTGGAAAGCTGTACGAGGTGCATGGCTGGCTCGAACGCGAGAACGAACTCTGGGAGTTAGCGGTTGGAGACGGCTTTCTCCTAGAGGTACAGGCCGGAGTTGATCACCCTCTCCTAACGCATACGTTGCAGCTCGACTTTAATCCGAAGATTCCCGAATTTACCGTCACAACCGCAGTAAAGTCCCCGGAGCTGTACGTTGCGCTCTTGACCGTACTTGGCATGGAAGGACGGTATCTAAACGCACTGCAGGACGAATTGGATGGCGGAGGGTACTCCCCGCTCGGTGCCGATGAGACCTCCGCGTTTCTGACTGGCCTTATTCAAAGATTCGGGGATGGCGTCTACACGGAGTCCAGGGCAAGCGCACCGCCGGACAAGCCAAGCCTCTATCGACGGCCAGTGATGTTCCTCAGGCGACGCGATACTGGTTTCGGTCGCGCACTTTCAGCAATCGCGCAAGCAATCGACGCTGGAGTAAGCGCCTCGGAAGCAGTCCTCAAGATCGTTGGGGCAGCCGGTGGTGCGCTTGGAGATTCCATAGGGTCACTCGTCCAGAGTGGAACTGAATCTATGTCTGGCGATGATAGTTCGGTTTCGATGGCGGACACGGGCGAAGAGGGACGTTGGGATGACCGGAAAGTCCTTTTCAGTAAAGAGTCGAACGCAGAACAGTTCGAGATTGCGCACCGATTGAAGAGTCAAAGAACGGTGCTGGTCCAAGGCCCTCCAGGCACAGGCAAAACACACACCATCGCGAACTTGATCGGTGACCTTCTTGCTCAAGGGAAGACAGTTCTGGTCACCAGTCAGGCCAGTAAGCCGTTGCGAGTGCTCAGGGACAAGATCGTGCCCGAACTACAACCTCTCTGCGTAAGCGTTGTCTCCAGCGATGAGGTCGGAAGGAAGCAACTCGAATCCTCTGTGAGCGGAATTACAGCGCGCCTTGGATCGGATTCGGCGCAGCGACTTGAATCGCAGGCGATTCGGCTAGAGGCCGAGCGGCAGCGACTGCTCGACCGAATTGCGGAACTACGCAAGAAATTACTTTCTGCGGCACTCGGGGAGTATAAGACCATACGCGTTGGCGAGGACGAGACATCTCCTTCCAATGCGGCTCGATTCGTCCGGAAAGGACGAGGCGCCTTGGAGTGGATACCCGGTCCTTTGAAGCCCTTGGTCGTCTTGCCGCTCGGCTCACAGGAAATCATCTCCCTCTACTCCACAAATGCGGAACTTAGCGATCACGACATATCGGAACTAGTCTGTCAGCTTCCCGATCTAACAGACTTGCTGAACCCCGAAGACTTCCAAGCGGTCGTCAACGAGTCGGAGAGTTTGGCCAGTGCCAATGAGCACCCTCTTCTCAGGTTTTGGCAGCAAGGAGAAACCGACAAGCTGGCGGACAAACTGCAGGCGCTCAGGGTTCGTGTGCCCACGGTGACATCAGTGCTTTCTTCAGGCGCTGAACCCTGGACTGACGTGTGTATTCTGGCCGGCATTCGAGGCGAATCAGCGCAACGGGCCTGGCGGATGCTGACCAATTTCGCTCGCGAGGTTCGCGATCAGTCCATTGCACTTGAGGCCGATTCAGTATTGCGAAGGCCGCAGCTTCCGAACTGCCCACTGAAGGAACAGCAGCAGCTCTTAGGTGAAATCATTGCGTCACTCTCGGCGGGGAAGGGCTTGGGACGGCTGACTCTCATGCTCAAACGTGAGTGGAAGAAGTTCATTGATGAGTCTCGCGTCGAAGAACGTCCGCCCTCGAGCATAGAGGATTTTCGCTGCCTGAAAGCACTCTGCGATCTGGAATTGCAACGGCATGACCTACGCAGCCGTTGGGCTGCAATCTCAACGACGACGGCCTCTGTGGACATGACGCGGCAGCCAGAGGTTATCGCCTGCCAAGCGGCAAGCGGCGTTGATCGAGCCCTTAGCTGGCATGACGCAGAGTGGCGGCCCTTGCAAGGGGAACTTGCGGGCCTCGGGCTGGAGTGGGATACCTTCGCATCCAGTCAGCCAGTTGCGCTCAGCGTCGACGGAGAACTTCTAACGCTCAAGGGGCACGCGTCGAAGGTCGATGAACTCATTCGTGCCCGTCTCCTTCAGTTGAGGAGGCTGGAACTTGAAACGACAGTTGAAAAGCTCACCCGACTTTCTGTGGATTCAACGGCTGAGGTGGTCAGAGACTTGCGGCGCGCGGCAGCCGGTTATGACGCTGATCTGTACACCATATCCTATGAGCGTTTGAGAGTCCTGATTGGGCTCCGCCCCGCGTTCGAGCTGCGCCAGAGACTTTTGGCAAAGCTGACGCCATCTGCCCCAGGCTGGGCCGAGAGCATCATCCAGCGAAAAGAGCCGCATGGGGCTTCATCCGTTCCGGGCGATGCAAAAGAAGCATGGCTCTGGAGACAGTACAGCCAAGAGCTGGACACCAGAAACTCCATCCCGGTGAACTCACTGCAGTCGGAACTGGACTCATGCCAAAAACAAGTGTTCAGCATCACATCCGAACTGATCGACCGCTTGGCGTGGAAGCATCAGTTGAACAGGATTACGAATCGGCAAGACCAGCGGACTGCGTTGCAAGGCTGGGTCGACACGATGCGTCGGATAGGTGCCGGAACTGGTATACAGGCTGCACGGTTTCTTTCAGAAGCCCGCAAGCTAATGAATCAATGCAAAGACGCCGTTCCCGTATGGATCATGCCGATGTCGCGAGTGGTCGATAGCTTCGACCCCATAAAGACAAAGTTCGATGTCGTCATTATCGACGAAGCGAGTCAGTGCGATTTGGGCGGCCTCATCGCACTCTGGATGGCTAAGGAAGTGATCGTCGTTGGGGACCACGAGCAGGTAAGCCCTGACGCTGTAGGCCAGCAGGTACAGCAGATAGCGGCTTTACAAGAGACATACCTCCAAGAGATACCGAACAAGCATCTCTACGATGGCCAACTCTCCCTGTATGACTTGGCCCGCCAATCGTTTGGCGGGACGGTATGCCTTCGTGAACATTTTCGCTGCGCTCCGGAGATCATTCAGTTCAGCAACAACCTTTCCTATAACGGGCAGATCAAGCCGTTACGCGACACAACGTCAATCAAGGTGAAGCCCCCCTTGGTCACTTATTGCCTCCCGGAAGGTGAACGTCGAGGTGACCACAATGATGAAGAGGCTCTCACTATCGCGTCGCTGATCGCAGCTGCCATCGCTATGCCTGAATATGCTGGAGCGACCTTCGGTGTTATCGCGATGATCGGCAATAGTCAAGCTGTTCTCATCGACAAGTTGCTTCGCCACAAGTTGATAGCCGCTGTATACGATGAGCGGAAGCTCATGTGTGGCAACCCGGCTCATTTTCAAGGAGATGAACGAAACATTATGTTCCTCTCTTTGGTTGACTCGCCGAAAGCTCCGGGGCTCATGCACACCGTCGGGGCCGGTGCGCGAGATATGTACAAGAAGCGATACAACGTAGCTGCTAGTCGGGCTCAGGACCAACTTTGGATCGTCCACTCGATGGATCGCCAATCAAATCTCACCGCCGCCGATATGCGCCGTCGGCTGCTTGACCATGCACACGACCCCGCCGCCGGTATGGATGCGGTAGGAGCCGATGCCGCTGCGGTTGATTCCGAGTTCGAGCGGCTCGTAATGAAGGATCTGAAGATGAAGGGGTTCCGCGTGACTCCTCAATGGAAGGTCGGGAGCTATCGGATCGATCTGGTCGTCGAGGGCGCAAAGGAGCGGCTGGCGGTCGAATGCGATGGGGATCGGTTTCATACTCTCGAAAACCTTCAGGCCGATATGGAACGGCAAGCAGTGCTGGAGCGCCTTGGCTGGCGATTTGTCCGCATCAGAGGTTCTGAATTCTTTCGCAAGCCGGAGCAAGCGTTGCTGCCGCTGTATGAACGGCTGGAGGCGATGGGAATTGAGCCGCTGGGTGAGGAGTCTGGCAGCACTGAATCTGAACTGAGTCGACGCGTCATCGCAGATGCCAAGGCGATACGTGAGGAATGGGAGCTTGAGCCGGAAGTGCTTGACGAAATTCTGAATCGAACCCGTCCCACGGTCTCTAACGCGATCGTTGAAAATTCGGCCGAGATTTTATCAGGAACTCCACCGCTGGCCCTCCTCGACTGAGGATATGGCATGGAAACCTTGAGCGTCTTCAGGAAAGAGTTCTTCTTGGTCAGATGGCGACCTGCGCGGACTCGGCGAGGAGTCCTTGAGGGAGCCATTGTCAAGAGCATATCTGTATCGATGCCAAGCGAATCGCGTAACCCTACTCAGGTCATTTGAAGTAAAGACCGTGACCGAAAGCCTATATCAGTCTGCGGCGTTTGACCGCAAATGCTGTGTCTGCAAGAAGCGCGCCCACAGCATCCTCGGGTTCGAATGAAACACCCAGAATTTGCAAATCTTTGCGTCGTCCGACTTGGATGACGGCCGTTGCTGCCAGTTCCAGGGCTGCAAATCCCTTCTGGTTTGCTAGCCATTTTGCAAAAGTTGCGATGATCTCTGCCGGTGTCGCTCCTGACTTGATGTAGTCCTCAATCCAGTGATCGATCCAGTGGCCACGTTTATTCGCCATCATCTCGTCCAATGCTGTGAAAATTGAAGTTTCATCAAGGTAGAGCCTCGCCATCCCGCGGTCCGAACGCCCATCGAACAATTTCCGTCGCATGTCGAACCAGCCATGTTCGTTACATAGTTCCCAAAAGCGGTAGATGGTATGTTCAGCGAGATAATCCAGATACGGAGCAAGTGCCTCCAACTGGCTCCTGCTTGTCACTCCAGACCGCCCTTTTCGGCGGATTCCATAGTGCATGTCGATGTATTGGAACATGTCTTTAGGATTTGGGCAGGTGTTGATCGCTTGCGCAACACTGCGCAGCAAAGACGGTGTCGCCACATACAAAGCGGCTTGTATGAACACCGAACGGAAGCGAAGGTGGTCCCAGTGTCGCAGCAGCAAATGTTCAGCTTGGGCCGACGGAAGCTCCATGATTAACGTGTAAATCTGTTCATCTGTGCCAAATGTCGAATTCCACTGTCGCTTGACAGAGCTACCCCTGAGAGTGAGCTCTTCTTCCAGAGCTTGCGCCAATTCGCCACACCAGACTGGAAGAGCAAAGTGCCACCAATATGTTCGTTCCGGGGCACCACTCCCTAATTTGAGAAGCAATGCTGGGACTGCAGCATGATCCCCGCGTTCTAAGCGGTGCCGCAAAACGGCGTCGGCAAGAGGGCCCGGAGAATCCACGGACCGTAATACATCGAGGTCATCATCTGTCCTGGTAGCTGCCCAAAAGCGGAATGCCTGAGATCGTATGTGTTTGTCGTTCTCGGA
>JAZKAG010000125.1:0-3092 GCA_040389265.1 Acidobacteriota bacterium | reverse complement strand
GCCCCAGAAGTCGGTCCCTCGATTCTCGTGACATCGGCAACCCGTCTTCTTCTTGTTGGCGTCGCCAATCGTCCGTAGCAGAGACGGAAAAAGGTGAGAAGCTCTTGGTTCCTTCTAATCGACGATCCGTTCCGGCAAGTTCACGAACCACAAATTCAACTGCGTCAGGATGATCGAGTCCGTTAAGCATGTACGTTATTGGCCAACGCAAATCGTCCGCTTTCGCACGTTCGATGAAGTAGCCAATTGCAGAAATCGGAACGTCCTTTCGGAAGGCCCACTTCACATGATGAGCGGCAATGCTGTCTCGCTGCGAAGGCTTGGTATCATCTTCCTCGGTCGGCAATGCTGCCCACACATCGCATATGGGACGAAGGAAGCGTTGAGCATTGTTACCGCAGCACCGGGCTGCTGCCCACAGGTAATCTTGGAGATGGTCTGCCCTCTCAGAGTCGAAGCTCCACGATGCCTCGATCGCCTCTGCCAATTGGGAGTCAGCCAGATAGCCGGCCAAACGTAAGGCTCCTGAACGTGTCCCGTCATCGATGTCTGGCTTACAGAGCAGCCGACCGGTAGCAGCTCGAAGGCCAGAGCCAAAGCGTACTTTCGCATGCTCCACTTGCCGATCACGCCACGAGGCACCCGTTCCCGGCTCTACTGCGAGGCAAAGTTGCAGACCGCCTGACAGATCGCCATTTCTGAAAAGAGCTTCCCAGGCTGTCCACGTGTGACTCTTAAACTTTCGAACCAGTTCGATAACTTTGCTTGATTCGGTTCGCGATAACGCAGCGAGAGCTTCCCAGCGCAGATGAGAATTGTGTGACTCGTGTGTCTTCCCGTCTGCAAGCCAACGCTCAATCGCTGCGAGTATCGCGTGATGCATCTCGTTGGAAGGCTCCCGAAAGAGGCGAAAGGCATGAAAGAGCGCCAATGGGTTAAGGTCGTACACCCGGTCCACTATCGCAATTGGAATGTCGTGCTGCAGAAGTGCCGCACCAGTTATCTCTGCGAAGTAGGGCTCGGCGAGCAGTTCGTCGGTGAAATTAGCGGTCCGAATCATAACGGCTAAGGAATCGGCGAAAAGAGCATCGCGAATTCGGTCATGCCTAAAGACCAAACGTTCATCAGTTGGAGTGCCAGACAACCGAATGATCTCTCCATGATGAATTAGGTGGCGCAGGGTGACAAGGGTGTCGCTTCCCCCGAGCCTACTCCGGACTGCTTGCCACGATGGAGTAAGCTCCCGATTTTGGAGCATCGTTTGGGCCAACAAACGAAGAGCCGTGCGATATTCGCTGGCAGTATATTCGCCGCGCAGAGTTGCCAAACGTGTCACGCTCGCGTCGACGAACTGCTCTATAACGAGCTCAGGTTGAGGCCGACGCCCTGGTTCGTGGAGCGCGATCAAGAGAGGGTCGTTGCCCAGAGCATCCGAAATGGCTTCGGCCTCAAGGCTGCTGAGAAGCAATCCCCTCAATTTGGCACGACGTAGAACTGATTCCCCACCTTCGCGCACCGTTAGGGGAGTCCCTATTACAGCCAAGCTTTGCACTAACTTAATATTGGTGTCGCTAAGCAGCGCAACGATTTGGGGCCAAATCGGGCAGAGCAGCTTCCACCGTTCACGGCCAGTGCGTCTGGTCGATCCTTTGTCGACTTGTTCCGCTTGGCCAAGGGAACTCCATTTAGCAAGTTTTTCGGCCAGGACGGATGCTTGACCTGATTTATTGATGTCTTCGACGATTACCATGAGGGGCCGGTCTGCAGAGCAAAATGAGAGAGCATCCGAACCTGCCCCATCCGCAAGTGCTGGGTGAAGTTGGCGGAGAGTCATTTCAATCGTTTGCTCTAACGTGATGGATGTGGAGACGACCTGATGAGCCAGGATCAGACCGAAGCCGCCAGCGGCGACATGCTGACCCAGTTGCTTAAAGCACGCCGTACTTTTTCCTAGACCAGATTCCGCAACAATGAAGATAACGTCTTGTGCTTGGATAGCCGAAGAGATTGCCTTATCGAGGCCGGTCGACACCCATGTGCTTTTGTCGTCGGTCGGACGATGAATATCTAGGCTCTTGAGCGAGAGTCTTTCCAACAGCTCGGGTGAGAGTCGTTCCTGCTCTATCCCCAGAAATTGACCTCGGACCCATTGTCCGGTGACCGTAGTGTCAAGCGCGTGTGCCAATCGAGATGCCGACCAAATGTCGACCTCAAAACCGCGGTTAATTCCTGCGGCGTGGGTCTTGCGAACGAGATCTTCTGGCGGTTCCAGATTGGTTGTCAGTACGAGCGTCGCACGGAGTGATGGGTCCCGCTCTTTTTCGGCAGCGACAATTTCTGCGGTCTTAATAAGATCACCGGCAGGCTTGGTAGCGCGTCCGCCTTTTCGCGGCTTTACGGTCGTCGGATCGTGTAGCCACTTTGCTTCGAGGTCCGCGCGCTTGCAGGTAGTGTGGTGCACCGCGATCATGTGCGCTGGGTTAGCGTCAGTTACGAAGCCTATCCCGTCCACCGGTGCTTTTACAGTCTTGCTTGCGGAATTGATACCGGGGTGAAGCAACGTAGCGTATTCCGGACGCGCTTCGCGAAGAATAGCTGTAGCAAGCCGCTCAAAGAGGGCATCATCGGTCATTTCAGATAGCTTGCGGAGGGTGCTCACCGGGTCTTGTCGCTCGTATCTTCAGTGTAGTGCCGGATTCTCATACCAAGACCCGATCCTCAAGCCAGGAGGGTAAGAACCGCCTCATACTCACCTGTGCCCACCAAAGGCAGAGGTCAAGTGTTCTGAAGGCGCCAAATGCGAGGGTGCCGAAATTTGGGATTTGCGTTTTCCCAGTGGTTTTGAATGCTCACGGATGCTGTAGTCAGCCACCAACGCCCATTAAATCATTTAGATGCAATCAGTTAGCGTAACTGTCACAGTAGACGGTGGCACGGTGATGGAATGCTTCACGAGAGTAATTCTCTGATGACGCGAAATCGCCAATGCACTCACCGAGTTGGACTAGTAACGGGAAGTCGACCGCTTGGAAGCGATGATACTTCGAGCGAGAGCTAGAAATCGGCGGCGGAAGTGAGGGCGGCTGCGGGGG
>JAZKAG010000124.1:7369-42262 GCA_040389265.1 Acidobacteriota bacterium | reverse complement strand
ATCACCTTACCACTGCACTCCGGGATAGAGACTGGGCAGGCGATTGCCGCGATAGGCATAGTTCGACGCTAGCTTCAAATTCCACACAGTTTGCGGATTGGAGGAATTGGTGACCTCAAAGATTTGCGAGCTGTTGTTAGGCAATCCGCAAAGGTCATACTCCACATCACCGTTGGCAACGGTTTCAGCGTTGCCGCCGAAAAAGTTGTACAAACTGGGACTTGGCTGAATTTGATGGAAAGTCAAAGTCGCTGTCATGGTGGATTCATTGATCTGGAAGATGGGGACGGTGCTGTAAAGGCACGGCGGTGCGCTTCCGGTTCCGCAGGTAACTCCTGCGGGGAAGACGCGAAAGTCGCCGTTGTCCATCAAGGTCAAGCCAAAGATGCCGGTGGTGTTCTGGGTCGTAAAGGACGGCCAGTGCTGTCCATAGAACCAATCCGTTGGATCCGTACCTCCAACCAGCTTGAAATCTCCCTGGTATCCCAGGCGCCAAATGACATTTCCGCTTCCAGCGCCGTTGTTATAGTCCACCTTCACCACCCAACTCTGGTGGCGTATGGAGACGAGCAGGTTGCCGTCGTCTTTCGAATAGATGATCGCGTTCGTGTGTGTCCAATCCGGGAAGTTTACCGGATGGCGATTGACATCAAGGTGGTCAAACTCATTCCACACCCAGACGGGATTCAGGTTGGTGTCCAAATCGACGATGACATCGCCCAAAACGCCGTTCTTCAGCGTGTTGGAGAGAATCAGCCAGTGACCATTCGGCAACACGGTGACCTCATGGTGGAAGTTGTAGAGGGTCACGTTATAGTTGGCCGCGGCGAGCCTGGTGTTGAGTTGCGTCATGGTGATTTGTTTCACCGTATTGCCAATCAGGTCGACTTCACGCACCAGGTTGGGTAGTCCGGGCGGAATGGGCCCCGACAGCGGCAGGGAGGATTCCACGCTGTAGAGGAAGAGGAAGTCCCCATTCGGCAGTTGCTTGGGGGCGTAGATTCCAGCCGACCCGGATGGAAATTCCGGCGCGATATACGCCCAGATCAAACGTCCCTGCAAATCCGTGGCAGCGATCTGCGCGGAAGATCCGACAGGGTTCAGCAGCTCAATTCCAGGCTGTGGCGTTTGACCCGGGGTGGTGGTCGCAGTGCTCTGCGGAATCAGGTTTGCAGGATAGCTGCTTGTGGTGAAGGTATGGTCGACATCCGTGGTGGTGACGCCGTTGGACAGGGTGATGGCGGCCTGCATGTGGTACGCGGTGTTGGCGAGCATGCCGGCAACTTCAATGCTGACCGGACCGCCGTTGCTGGGAGCGGCGACTGCCCAGGTCTGTTTGCCATAGCTGGTGGTAGGGCCAAAGTTGACGGTGACAGTGCTGCCAAGAGGCGGCGTGATGGTATAGAGCGCCACCTGGGGGTTGCTGGTCGCAGTCACGGTGCCGGCTGTCATCACCGCCGAGGTGCCTGTGAGCGTGACCAGGCCGGGAGCCAGCGGGAATGGCACATTGCCCAGCCCAAGATTCAGGGTGGCGCTCAGGCTTCCGGCTGTAGTGGGAGAGTAGGTGATGACAATGGGGCAAGTAGAGGCCGGTGCCAGCGTCGCTCCACAGGACTGCCCGGCGACAATGGTAAAACCGGCTGTCGCTCCTACAATGGCGGGATTCAGTATCAGCGGATTGCCGCCGGTATTGGTGACCTGGACAACGGTCTGGGTCTCAGGATTGCCAACAATGTTCTGGCCGAAGTCATAGGAGGTGGCGCTGAGGCTGGCAGTCGTATTTGGAGTGCCTGGATTGATCATTCGGCTGGATTCGCTTCCGCACCCAGCCAACGCTGCTGCTGCTACAAGTAACACGCATGCGCCATAACGAACGCAATTCCCGGCCATTTCACTGTCTCCTCAAAATTTTGCTGGTTCGATTATTTTTTGTACGAGTTGTGGAAGTCCGCAGGCAGAACAGCGGTGAACGATGGGCTCAATTTATCACGAAAAGATTACTTAAGTAAGACAGAAAGTACTTTAGGCACCTGGAGTTGTCGTATGTGGGGTTCGAAACAAAATATGTGTTCCACAATAATATCCGCAGAACATGAACGAGCAATTCTGGACGGAACAGATGGGCGCGTTGAAGCCTTAGCTTCAGATTGATTCATGTATCCTGAGTCAATGTTATTGGCAGCTTCTGTATACACGACGCAACATGAACGCCTGCGCGCGCGCTGGAAAATTGAGGGCGGTTTGCCTCCGGTGCCCGGCCAGAAGGTCGCAACCACTCGTATCGCCCCGGCTCCGACCGCGGACATTCCTCTGAAATGGGTGAAGGAAGAATATCGTTTCCTGCCGGCGGATAGCCTGGGACCGACGATGGATGCGCCCTCAGACTACGCGGGCACGTTCGTGATCTACGACTGGGATACTCGCAACATCATCTGGCAGTCCGACTGGGAAAAACTGCTGGGAAACCCGGCGGGATATTGTTTTGCCGACGGCCAGATGTACATGAACGATTTTGAAGCGGGAAATATATTCCGCATTGGCCTGGCGGCGGACGAGCCCGGCAAGTTGCTGCAACGCATTTCTCATCCCTACTTCAACGATCTGCATAGCCTGGAGAGAACAAAGCGAGGACTGCTGGCCGCCGCGTGTGGAACGGATCTAATTATCGAGGTGGACCTGCAGGGGAATTCGTTATGGGAGTGGTGGGCAGCGGAACATGGTTATGAAGTCACACCCTCCGGAGATACACGGCCCAGCGGGCGGGGTGGCGAGCACCGCAACCTGTATTACCACACGCGTTATCAGAGTACGCATGTGAACTGTGCCGTGGTGCGCGATCCGGACGAAGAGCGCTTCATCCTGGCCCTGCTGTTTCATCAGGGGATTCTGATCCAGATTGATCGCAGTCTTCCACCCGACCAGCAAAAGGGCGAAGTGATTCTGACAGGCCTGGCGCGACCACACAGCCTGGAGAAAATTCCAGGCGGCTGGATTTTCTGCAACAGCTTGTCAAAGGAGCTGGTACTGCTGGATGACGATTTGAAAGTCACCGGAAACATTTTTTATGACGGCGGCTGGATTCAGGACTGTACTCGCCTGCCCAGTGGCAACGTTGTCTTGAACGATGTGGACAATTCTGTGCTGGTGGAATTTGCCGCTCCCGATTGGGAGATTGTCAGCCGCACAGATTATCCGCACACCTGGCGCATGGGTGAACTGGTGGTGGTTCCCAAGGAGCACGAGCAGGCTTTCCTCAACGCACGAAACGGAAAGAGGGAACTCGTCGCGGGCTAAGCGTCAGAGTTCTCGCGATAGGAATTCCCTTTACCATTGCAGTCCGGGATACAAGCTGGGCAATCGCTGGGCGCGATATACATTGTTGCGCGCAACGTGCATGTGCCATACGACCTTTGGGTTGGCGGTTTGCGTGACTTCATAAATATTGGAAGCCTTCCCCTGATGGCACAAATCAATCTGCACATCCCCGTTCGCTAGAGACTCCACGCCGCCGCCCCACATGGAGTACTGGCCCGGCGGAAAGATGTCGTGAAAGATCACCGTGGCGGTCTTCGCCTGCTCATCGAGGCGATAGATGGGAACCGTGGTGTAGCATTCGGGAGCCCCCTTCCCACCGCAGGTTTTCCCGTCGGGCATGACCCGCTTGTTGCCGTTGTCCATCATGCCCAAATTGAAAACACCGGCATCGCGATCGCCGAAGATTGTGGGATTGTGCTGGCCATAATTCCAGTCGGTTGGAGAATTTCCATTGAGCAGCTTGAAGTCGCCACCTGCTCCCAGCCGCCATAGAACCTTGCCGGTGCCGTGGCCATTGTCGTAATCGATCTTAATGACCCAATGCTGGGCGCGCATGGAGACGATCAGGTTACCGTCGTCGCGGGTATAGAGGACTGCATTGGTGTGGGTCCAGTCAGGAAAATCCATGGGATGACGCCGCACATCCAGATGGTCGAATTCGTTCCAAGTCCACACTGGATTGAGGTTCTTATCCAGATCAATCAGCACATCTCCAATGACGCGTGTCATGCCGGGGTAGCCGGGAAGTTTGGAATATTCACGGGTGCCGTTGGCGATCACGATCCAGTGTCCATTCGGAAGCACCTCCACATCGTGATGCAGGATCTCCAGCGTCGGTCCTTTATACCCGGTCGCTCGGAGTTTCTTGTTCAATTCGCCGACCGATAGCTGGCGTACGGTCTGGCCGGCGAGATTAATCTCGCGCACCAGGCTTGGCGTATGCGGCGGAGGCATGCCATCTGGACTATCGACAAGCGCGTGCGAAGCCAGTCCGATCACCATGACGAAGTCGCCATTGGGGAGAAGCTTGATGGGATTGATGATGGTGGCGAAGCGGCGCTCCGGAGGCGGCGACTTCCATAACGATTCATCCCACAGCATCGCCTTGCCACGCGGGTGCAGGCTTAGTTTTTCGCCGATCCAATTGCGCCAGCCGACGAGCGTCAAATATGTGGAGTGTACGTAGCGGTGAAACTGTACCCAGGATGCGGATTCGCGATCGGCATAGTCGTAGGACCACAAGACATTCCCACTCAGGTCCGTCACCGTTGCCTGCGCATATCGGCCAATCGTGGGATTCAGCAACTCGACTCCGGGCTGCGGGGTTCCGTTCGTTTGCACGGTGATCGGCGGAATCCAGTCTGCCGGATAATGTCCCGTGGTGAAAGTGTGGTCCACATCGTTCAACGTGGTGCCGTCTTGAAAGCGGACCGAAGCACGCAGGTGGTAGGTGGTGTCGGCGCGCATGCCCGCAACAAATATGTTCGCTGGCTCACCGCCCGAGTCGGCGATGATTCCGGTCTGCATGCCGTAATCGGTGGTGGGTCCAAATTTAACCGTGACCTGTGCGGCCGATTGCGGAACGATGGTATAGCGGGCGACCTGCGGGTTCTGGGTCGATTTGACTGTGCCGGGCTGCAAGGCATCGGGTGCATGACCGATCAGAGGAACTGGTCGAACCGGATGCTGACCGCAGCCAAGAATGGTGCACAGGGAGAGCAAAGCAGTCGATGTGCAGCTCGCGATGAGCCCACGAACTCTACGCATGTTTTGAAACCTCATTCTGTTTCCCACCGCTTACAATACGCGCCGTCGCACTGCAGGCGACAACATATTTGCGGGCGCGGATACACGATTGACAGAGCATAATTGCCGGCTGAATCTCTCCATTCTATTTTGTTGGCGACGGCGTGAGCAGGCCCGGGATGGTCGCGGCTCCCGGAACATACTGATGGCGAGCGAGCACGCGGTACGTTTTCACCAGCAACCTTGCATCCATCCCTAGCTTCCAATCGGAATGAAAGGGAGAACGCCTATGGCAACCAAGAAATCCAGCAGTTCGAAAAAATCCTCGGCGAAGAAGAGTTCCAGCAAAAAGAAATCGAGCACCAGGAAGTACGGTCCAAAAGCCGGGAAGAGTGTCGAGCGGGAGATGAAGGCATTCAAGAAGGGGAAGCTGAAGAGCGGGTCGGGTCGTAAGGTCACCAGCCGAAAACAAGCGATTGCAATCGGCTTATCGGAAGCCAGAAAATCCGGCGCCAAAGTGCCGAAGAAAAAATCCTCCAGCTAAATCAGCCTGAACATCGGGGGCCTCCAGCCAGGGCTCGACCTATCCGCGGAGTTGGTGCCCTGGCTGGGGATCCAATTGGAAGGCCGCATTCACCAGGGCAATATGCGAGAGGGCTTGCGGAAAATTCCCGATCAGTTGGTGAACGCGGGTGTCATATTCCTCCGACAGCAGGCCGACATCATTTCTTAGCCGCAATAGCTTCTTGAATAATTTTTCCGCGTCGCGTTTTCTGCCCACCATTGCCAGAGCCTGTACCAGCCAGAAGCTGCACGCCAGGAATGCACCTTGTCGCAGGGATTTCTTGTCTGGCCGATTGCGCTTCAACAAGCCGCCCGTCATCAAACGCTCTTCAATCGCACGGACGGTTCCACGGATGCGCTTGTCGCCCGGCGGCAAAAAACCGACCAACGGGAGCAGCAGCAGGGAAGCGTCGACCTTGCTGGCCCCGTAATACGCCACAAAGCTGTTCAGTTTTCGGTTGAATCCTTCGCGGCAAACTTCGTCGTGCAGTTTCTGGCGGAGCACTCTCCATTCCTCCACAGATGCGTCCGTGCCATGCTGCTCGAAGCTTTTTATGGCACGATCGAGCGCAACCCAGACCATGGCATTGGAATACACGAACTGGCGAGGCTTTCCGCGATCCTCCCAAATACCGGAGTCGGGACGTTCGCAGGCCGTGCGAAGGTACGTCACCATCTGGCGATGCAGCTGCAGATCACGCGGATCGAGATTCACATTGCCAAGACGGGCCTGGTACAAGGCATCGGACGTTTCGCCGAAAATGTCGAGTTGGAACTGACCGGCCGCTCGATTGCCGACGCGGACCGGTTTGGAATTCTCATAGCCTCGCAGCCACGGAATCTCGGATTCAGGAATCTGTCGTTCGCCACGCAGGCCGTAGAGTATTTGCACTTGCGAGGCTTCGCCGCCGGCCGCACGCACCAGCCATTGCTGCCAGGCCGCCGCCTCCTTACTGTAGCCAGCATTCATCAGCGCCAATAGGGTGAAGGTGGCATCGCGCAACCAGCAGTACCGGTAATCCCAGTTGAGCGCGCCGCCTGTTTGCTCCGGCAACGAGGTTGTCGGAGCAGCCACGATTCCGCCCGTGGGACGGAATGTCAAGGCCTTCAATGTAATCAGCGAGCGCTCTACCTCGGCTGCGTACTTGCCTTTGTAGATGCCGCGGGCCGCCCACGTTTTCCAGTATCGTTCCGTCTGCTGCAGGGCAAGGCGCGGACTGACCCGCTCCGGGCGGTCCTCAAACGAGGAAGCATAGGTGAGGACAAACGGCAGGGTCTGACCTTTCTTGATTTCGAATTCAGCCAACATCGACCCGTCGCGAAATTCGACGGCGGCCGGCGTGCGCAGATACGCCGTTCCCGGTCCTGCGGTAGCGATGAAGTCGTGTTTATACGGATGCTGCAACCAGGGAACACTGCGGCCATAGTCATATCGCAGCGAAAGGTCCATGATCATCGAGACCTTCCCTTCCACCCCATGGACCAGTCGAACCACGTCGGAGTGCTTGCCGCGAATCGGCATGAAATCTGTAACGTTGACTTTTCCAGTGCGAGTGGTGAATGTGGTCTCGAGAATCAGTGTGTGATTTCGATAGTGTCGCTGGACCCGCGATTTCAACCTGGGCGTCAGCAGCCAGCGACCATTGGCCGGGGTGCCGAGCAGTGCCGCGAAGCAGGCAGGCGATGAAAAATCTGGCCAGCAAAGCCAGTCAATCGAGCCGGATTTCGAAACCAGCGCGGCAGTTTCGCAATCTCCGATCAGGGCATAGTCCTGGATGTGAGAGCGGGTCTTGGAGCGCTTCACTTTGCATTCAAACCGCGAACGAGGGTCGACATTCTGTCCAGTTCACTTCCTTACTTGTTCAGATGCAGCGGAATACCCGGGTGAATGCCTCATGTTTCCCATCATTTACGTCCAGGTCCAGCGCAACACTCGGCGAATTCTGTCGATTCGGCAGATGCAGCAAGCCCAGTGCGGGTGTATCTTAGGATTATCGATAATTCGTCGTTCGATCCTGCGTACGTCGACAAACATCAATCTTCCACCCTGATTGGGACCTGGTATGTGGATAGTTCGCCTGGCATTACGCAGGCCGTACACCTTCGTCGTCCTTTCCCTGCTCATCCTGATTCTGGGGATCACGGTCATCCTGCGTACGCCGACGGACATCTTCCCCAACGTCAATATTCCGGTGGTGACGGCCGTCTGGGGCTACACCGGCCTTTCACCGCAGCAGATGGGAGACAGGATCGATACCGTCTTTGAACGGGCGGTCACGACCACGGTCGACAATATTGAGCACATCGAGACGCAGGCGGTCACAGGCGTTTCGGTCACAAAGATTTATTTCCATCCAGGAACCGACGTTGAGGTTGGAGTGGCCCAGGTCACGGCCATATCGCAGACGATGCTGCGGCACTTTCCGCCGGGCACGTTGCCTCCGCTGATCATTACGTACAACGCATCTTCGGTTCCAGTGCTGGACCTGGCGCTTTCCGGCAAAGGACTCAGTCAGCAACGCCTGTTTGATCTGGCCACCAACTTTCTGCGGCCGCAGCTTGCCACGGTACAGGGTGCATCCAGCCCATGGCCTTACGGCGGCAAGCAACCGCAGGTACAGGTAGATATCGACAGCGCCAAGCTGCAGGCGATGCACTTGTCGCCGGCCGACGTGGTGCAGGCTTTTACCAATCAGAATTTGATTTTGCCGGCAGGAACCGAAAAAATCGGGCCCTACGAATACCAGGTCGAAACCAACAGCGCGCCGCGGACGATTGAAGAGTTGAACGCCCTCCCTATCAAAAGCGTACATGGAGCGACGATTTATGTTCGCGACGTGGCGCACGTACGCAATGGATTCCCTCCGCAGACCAACATCCTGCGCGTCAACGGGCAGCGCGCCACCCTGATGACCATTGAAAAAACAGGGGACGTCTCAACCCTGGCCCTGGTAGACCAGGTGCACCGGATTCTTCCGCGTATTCGCGCCAGCCTGCCGCCTCAACTCGTCATTCGTCCGGTCAACGATCAATCCATCTTCGTTCGGGCTGCCATCAACGACGTGGTGGTGGAAGCGATCATCGCCGCCTGCCTGACGGCCATCATGATCCTGGTCTTCCTGGGAAGCTGGCGCAGCACGGTGATCATCGCGGTTTCCATTCCGTTGTCGGTGCTGGTTTCGCTCATCGTGCTGAGCAGCCTAGGCCAGACCATCAACATTATGACGCTGGGCGGACTGGCGCTGGCGGTTGGCATTTTGGTCGACGACGCGACCGTTGAAATCGAGAACATCAATCGCAACCTGGAGATGGGCAAGGAAGTGGAGCAGGCAATTCTGGACGGCGCGGCGGAAATTGCAGTTCCCGCATTCGTCTCCACGCTCTCCATCTGCATCGTGTTTGTGCCCATGTTTTTTCTGGGCGGCGTTGCCAAGTTTCTATTTGTGCCGCTGGGTGAGGCAGTAGTTTTTGCCATGCTGGCCTCCTATTTTCTATCGCGCACCATTGTGCCGACCATGGCGAAATACCTGCTGCAGCCACACGAAGAGGGGGATCTCGATCGTCGCCGCCACAGCCGCAACCCGCTAGTGAATCTGCAAATGAAATTCGAAGACCGGTTTGAGCGGATTCGGCTGGGATACCGGGAAATTCTCGTGGTGTGTCTACATCATCGCGGCCTGTTTCTGGGAGGATTTTTCCTGCTGTGCGCGATTTCCATCGCGGTCCTGTTTCCATGGCTGGGGCAGGACTTTTTCCCGCAGGGCGATGCCGGACAGTTCAAGCTGCATGTGCGCGCCCACACCGGCACCCGCATTGAGGAAACGGCGGCGCTCTGCGATCGTGTGGATCAAACCATTCGCCAGACCATTCCCAAGAACGAACTGGGAAGCATTATCGACAATATTGGCCTGCCGTACAGCGGCATCAACATGTCGTACAGCAATTCCGGAACCAGCGGTTCATGGGATGCCGACATCACCGTGACATTGGAAGGCAAACATCATCCCACGGACGATTACATTCGCAGCTTGCGCATTCAACTTGCCCGGGACTTTCCCGGGGTGACGTTTTATTTTCTGCCGACCGACATCGTGAATCAGATTCTCAACTTCGGTCTACCGGCCCCGCTGGATGTACAAATCATCGGCGCGAATCTTGCGGCGAACCATGCCCTGGCAGAGTCGATGATGCCGCAACTGCGCACCATTCCGGGTGCTGTCGATCTTCACATCCAGCAGTCACTCAACTCGCCGAACTTGAATGTCGATGTCGACCGCACCAAGGCACAGCAGGTCGGCTTGAGCCAGGCCGACGTGGCGAATAGTGTATTGACGTCATTGAGCGGCAGCTTCCAGACGTCGCCGCAGTTCTGGTTGAACTGGAAAAGCGGCGTCAGTTACGAAATCGCGGTGCAAACTCCGCAATATCGCATGGACACGCTGCAGGACCTGAAGAATATTCCCGTGAATGGCAGCAGCGGAGCGCCGTTACAACTTCTGTCGAACGTGGCCAGTATTCATCGTGGGGTGGAACCGGGTTCCCTGAGTTATTACGATGTGATGCCGGTTGTCGATATCTATGGCTCAGTGGATGGAACAGACCTTCGTTCGGTGGCAAACCGCGTCGACCAGGTTGTAGCGAGCGCGAAAAAGCATTTACCTCGAGGTACGCGCATCGTGGTGCGCGGCCAGGTGCTGACCATGCGCTCGTCAACCCGCGGGCTGATCGGCGGGCTGCTATTTGCCATTGTCCTTGTCTACTTGTTGATCGTGGTTAATTTTCAATCGTGGCTGGATCCATTTGTCATCATCGCGGGATTACCGGCGGCGCTCACTGGGATTGTGTGGTTTCTCTTTCTGACCCACACCCACATCAGCGTTCCTGCGTTGACGGGGTCCATTATGTGCATGGGCGTGGCGACGGCGAACAGCATCCTGGTGGTCAGCTTTGCGCGCGAAGAAATGGTGCGCGGCGCCAGTGCCGTGGAAGCCGCTATGACTGCCGGGTTCACCCGTTTTCGTCCGGTGTTGATGACAGCCCTGGCCATGATTATCGGCATGTTTCCCATGGCCCTTGGAGTTGGAGCCAGCGGAGAACAGAATGCGCCGTTGGGCAGATCGGTCATTGGGGGCCTGATGTTTGCGACAGCCGCCACATTGTTTTTTGTACCTGTGTTTTTCAGCCTGGTACATGGAAGATCAAAGCCGCTGGCGGAATCTTCTGAGGAGCAAGAGTCATGAGTGAGATGGAACAACACGCTACAGGCGAGCGGGATCCGTCGCCGGGCACGAGGCAGAGACACTTACTGGAGCCCAGTCGAGCGGCGACCCGGCGCACCGTGACCATCGTGATCGTGCTTTTCATTGTCGCGGTAGTATTGGCCGTCGCTGGGATACTTCCTCGCATTCATACTCGCGCCGCATTGCGCCAGCAAACAGACAGCATGGCGGTGCCCGATGTTGCTGTTGTGACTCCGCAGGTAGGACAGCCATCCCAGGAGGTGCTGCTGCCCGGAACGATTCAGGCCTTCTCCGATGCGCCGATTTATGCCCGGACCAATGGCTATGTGAAGGCCTGGTATCACGACATTGGCGCCCGTGTGCACAAGGGCGAGCTGCTGGCAGTGATTGAAACCCCGGAGCTCGATCGGCAAGTGGATGAGGCTCGTGCCAACCTGATTACGGCCAAGGCAAACCTGGGACTGGCGCACGTAACTGCGCAACGCTACGAAGGATTGCGAGGAAGCGAAGCAGTTTCAAAGCAATCAATCGATACCGCCACGCAGACGGAAAGCGCCCAGACGGCGTCGGTGCAAGTGGCACAGCAAAGTTTGAATCAGCTGCTGGAAATGCAGTCGTTCGAACGCGTCTACGCACCCTTTGATGGAGTCGTCACGGCGCGCAACGTTAACGTAGGCCAATTGGTGGATTCAGGAAGCAACGGCGGAACTGGCAGTTCCAGCAATCCTGGCGGAAACATCAGCCCTTCTGGCAACGTCTTGAATGGACCGCAGGAACTATTTCATGTTTCAAGCATGAACACGGTTCGAATTTTTGTGAATGTTCCCGGGGTCTATGTTTCAGAGGCTCGCCCCGGTGTAAAAACGAACATTGATGTCCCCGGCTATCCCGGTCGCATCTTCAAAGGAACGATCGTGCGAACGGCCGATGCCATTGACCTGAACACCCGCACCTTGATGGTGGAAGTCGATATTCCCAATCCCAAACATGAGTTGCTGCCGGGTGCGTATGCCCAGGTTCACCTGCAACTGCCCATCACTCATCCGGCGCTGATCATTCCTGTCGATGCGATGGTGTTTCAATCCGCGGGATTGCGTGTTGTCACCGTCGATGCGAATCAGCATGCTCACCTGCAGGAGATCACGGTGGGCCGCGACTGGGGCACGGAGATCGAAGTGCTCACCGGGCTGACGCGGCAGGAACGCATCATTAATAATCCACCGGATTCCATTACAGACAACGAACCGGTGCACGTTGTCGACGTGGATGGCAAACCGGAGCAGAACGGCTTGGGGCCCGACGATGGTGTGCACGCAGCTTCATCGAACTCAGGAAATCCTTCATGACGCTCAGCTTTTCCAAGGCGGCCCCGAGGGCTGCGCTGGCACTGATCTTTTGCGTGACTGGATGCGCGGTTGGGCCGAACTATCACCAGCCCAGCGCGCCCACCACGCCGGAGTTCAAGTCGGTAGCCGGATGGCAGCCTGCGCAACCGGCAGATCAGCAGATTCGCGGGTCCTGGTGGGAAGTCTACGGGGATGCAGAACTGAATTCACTGGAAGAGAAGGTGAAGATTTCCAACCAGTCACTGAAGGTGGCCGAGACGCAGTACACCGAGGCGCGGGCCATGGTGCAGTATCAGCGAGCCAACTATTTTCCGTTTTTGAGTGCGGGGGTGAGCGCGACTCGTGTGCGCAATTCAGAAAGCCGAGCCAACTACTTCAGCGGAATCACGAATCAGTACAACGATTTTTCGTTGCCGCTGGAAGTCAGCTGGGAGCCGGATATCTGGGGGCGAGTACGGCGCACAGTGCGTGCGGCGCGCGAGAATGCGCAGGCCAGCGCTGGCGATGTGGTGAACGTGCAGTTGATCCTGCAGGCTGAGCTGGCTCTCGATTATTTCCAGATGCGAGGACTGGATGCGCAACAGTCCATCCTGAACGCGACGGTGGCGGCGGATGAGAAGGCGCTGCTGCTGACGAAGCAATTGTTCCAAGCCGGTCTGGATTCGCAACTGGATGTGCAACAGGCACAAACCCAGTTGGAGACCACGAGCGCCCAGGATCAGGACGTGGGAATTGCCCGTGCGCAGGATGAGCATGCGATCGCAATTCTGATCGGGGAGCCACCGGCATCGCTCACGATTCCAGCTCGCGGGGTCGAGTACACGCCGCCTGCGATTCCGCCCGGTCTACCCTCGCAGCTGCTGGAACGGCGTCCAGACATCGCCATCGCGGAGCGCCAGATGGCTGCAGCCAACGAGGAAATCGGTATTGCTCGCGCCGCATACTATCCCAACTTTTCGCTGTCAGGTGTGGGGGGATTCGATAGCGGCCGTCCGGGGAACTGGTTTACGGGGCCAAGCACGTTCTGGTCAGTGGGTCTGTCTGCCGCCGATACGCTCATCGACTGGGGCCAGCGGCGCGCGACGAACACGATGGCACAGGCCAGTTATGACGGTACTGTCGCGAACTATCGTCAAACCGTGCTGACCGCCTACCAGGAAGTGGAAGACAACCTGGTCGCGCTGCATGTGTTGGAGCGTGAAACACAGACGCAGAACCTGGCGGTGACGTCCGCGCAGCAAGAGATGGATATCGCCATGAAGCTGTACCAGCGCGGGCTGGATCCATATATCAACGTTATCCAGGCGCAGAATGTGGTGCTGTCAAGCCAGTTGACGTCCGCAAATTTAACCACTCGGCGCATGACGGCCAGCGTTTTGCTGGTGAAGGCCCTGGGCGGCGGATGGAATCGTAGCCAGTTGCCGAAGGAATAATCATTGGGAACATCGCTATGAGACTACTTCGTGCAGGACGAAATTGATACGAGACGTTTTTGGAATGGAAATGAACAATGAGCGAACCTGAAGCTGTTCGACTGCCTGTCGCGGATGCAAGTTCTGAGGGCATCATAAAACGCGCTTCAACCGTGGAAATTCAATCTGTCATTGCGTCCATGATGGCTGAAGAAGGAGAAAAGAACCCGGCCGCCAACGGCGGAGTTGACCGCAATTGCGCACACGATCGCGTGCGCTGGACAATTCTCGAACGCATCATGGACGGCACCTATCAGCCGGGAGAACGTTTAAAGGAGCTGACATTAGCGCGCGAATTTCGGGTAAGCCAGGCGCCCGTACGCGAAGCCCTGCGAAAGCTGGAAGCCATCGGCGTGGTCAAGTCGGAGCCGTATCGTGGGGCGCGGGTCCGTGAATTGTCGCCCACTGAACTTCGCGATGCCTACCAATTGCGCGGCATTCTGGAACAGGCAGCCACAGAATTTATTCATGATTTTCCTGCCGAATCGGTGCAAGCGCTGGAACAGGAATACGCGTTGATGCGGGCTGCGGCGCGCAATGGCGATCTGCAGGCAGTGGCTCTCCACAATCGTAACTTTCACCGTGGCATTATCGAGCGCTGCCAAAATCAGGAGATTGTCCGCGCCTGGAAATCCCTTGGAATATGCATGCGAGCACGGTTGAACGTGCAGCGCCGGGTGGACCGCTTGCCGGAAGCCATCCTTTCGCACCAGCCGATCATTGATGCTTTACGGGCAGGAGATTTGCGGCACGCCGGTTTACTGCTGCGGGAACATTCCTTCGGATTTGTTTCCGATTTGATCTAGCTTATCTGCCGCCATGTCAGGGTGCTCGCGAGGGAACGAAACTCGATCACACGGGGTTGCAGCGTTCGCTTTAGTTGACGGAGCCGGTGGAAGTTTGCGCTGGAACGGGTACCTGCGGCGGTGGGATCAGTCCGATCATCGACATGAGAGAAAACGTCAGTTGAGCTGCGCCCTGAAATTTCCATTCGCAGCTTTCAAAGGTAGCGTTGACCACGTCGAAAGGGCCACCAGAATAAAAAATCACGCACTCCCGCAAGACGCAGTTCACCAGCCACGCTTCTTCTAGCGCAATCACCTTTTTGGTAAGTGTTATTCCTTCATATTTCGTAATTGGCATTCTCCATCCTTAATGTCGCCGTGAGTTGATTTTCAGATTTCAACTATGCCCCAACTTGCCAATTTGCGCGGCCATGGAAACATCGCGGGCGGTGACGCCGCCGGCGTCGTGGGAGATCAACGCAACGCGCAGTTTGTTATAGCGAATTTCGATATCAGGATGGTGATCTGCCTTTTCCGCGAGCATCGCCAATCGCACCACAAACGCAAAGGCCTCCGCAAAGTCAGCAAAGGCATAATCGTGGACGAGTGCGCCGGCTTCATACCGCCAGCCGTCGAGTGTCGGCAGTTTTTCCTGGATTTCTTTCTCTGTCAGTTTGGCCATGGGTCGACTCCATCGCGCGTGGAATTGAAACGCGAATGAAATCATTCTCGACCCTGCCGCATCTGGTTGGCAAAGCGGCGAGCGCCGATCGACTACGGAATGTTGCCGAAGGTATACCCGAAGGGAGAGAAGGCAAACCCGTCGCGCATGATCCCTTCGCGCAGGTCGAGCCAGATAGAATCCGGCGTGGCCACGAAAACATCAACAATCGATGGATCGAACTGACTTCCGGCGCAGCGAAGGATTTCCTTGCGAGCCGCTTCCATCGTATTGGCCTTGCGATAGGGGCGATTTGAGGTGATGGCGTCGAAGGTATCCGCGACCGCAAAGATGCGCGCCCCAATGTGAATTTCCTCGCCCCGCAATGCGCGTGGGTAGCCGGAGCCGTCGAAATGTTCCTGGTGGGAATAGACAATTTCGGCCACTTCCTGCAGGTAAGGAATTTTGCGGATCATCTGATAGCCGAGCTCAGTATGGGTGCGCATAACCGCGCGCTCTTCCAGAGTGAGCTTGGCGGGTTTGCGCAGGATGGCGTCGGGAATGGCCATTTTGCCGATGTCGTGCAGGAAAGCGCCGCGTCCGACGACACGCAACTGCGGCTCCGGCAGCCCGACGGCACGACCCAAAGCCAAAGTGTAGGCGGTCACGCGCTTGGAGTGCCCTTCGGTTTCAGCATCTTTCAGGTCGAGGGCGTTACCCAGCGCCTCCAGGGTCACATCGTAGGAGTTTTCCAGCTGCCGCATGCTGTGCTGCAGCATCTCGGTGCGGGCGCTGATCAGCTGCTCCAAGTGGTGGCGGAACAAGTCGTTCTGGGTCTGCAGCCGGCGATACTGCAGCGTTCTACGCACTGTGGCCAGCAGCTGGTCTGCAGAAAAAGGTTTCAAAATATAGTCGTAAGCGCCCATTTGCAGGGCTTGCACGGCTTCTTGCATTTGCGGAGCGTCAGTGAGCAGGACAATGGGGATCTGCACTCGATCCGAGTTCCACAGAAGAATCAGCGGAGCCAGAAGATCCTCGGTCACCTCCCGCAGCCAGCGGGAAAGATATTTCCCACCTGGACCCGTATCCAGCAACACCAGGTTGATGCGCGGATTGTTGGCGGAATCTGTAGCCAGGGCCTCAATGGCACGTTCCGGGGAAGTGCACGCCATCAAAGGCAATTTCTGATCCTGCAATATTCGACCAATTTGGCTGGCCTGAGCGCTGTCTCGTGAAATCAAGAGGATCTGGCCCACGGCCGAGGACGGTCGAGCTGAGCTTTCCGTCGCGATTGCTGTAGATTCCTCAGGCATTCCGTCTCAAAGTCTCTGCTGTGGCACCAGTTAACGCCACTGGGTAAAGTGTTCAACATTCAAGGTAAAAATGCCAAACGTGTTCCGGGGTGGCCAGACCCTCTCAGTTCTAATTGGTAACTTTATGCGTAAACATGGTAGTTAAATACCACTTTTCGCCAAAGTCGTCTTTAGATGCATGCGAGGCTTGCGGGGCTGCCCCTCCTATCCTAATCGCAGCGGGAAATCGCATTCCAAAATAAAAACCATTACGTAAGGGCATCGTACTTGGCTTCGAGTGCATGGAGGCAGAGATTGGCCCACAGCGTGCTACTAACCTTCCAAGAACATGCCTACCTTCTCTGACTGCCACACAGGATCTTCAACCGGAATGATGTTACCGCGAGCCTCGACGGTTTCACAGTCAATTATCGTCAGGGTTACACACGGCTATAACATGCAGGCAGAACAACGCGATGTATTTGAAAGTCATCGTCACCATATTTTCTGCGTTGCCTACTATATGACGGGCGATGAGAGAGAAGCGGAAGCCATTCTGCAGTCTACCTTTGTTGATGCGTTCCAACAGGAAACCAAGCCAAGCATAGCAACGCTGGATAAGGCGCTTTTGTCCCAGTTCCATCGTCGCTTCTCTCTCGATCCGGTGCCGGCCGTGACCGCGGAGGGCGAAGGCTTGGGAAGAAGAAATGTGCGGCGCACAGATCTGGAAGAGGCAGTCTGGCAGATGCCGGAAAGGGAACGGCTGTGTTTCCTGCTGCGCGACGTGGAAGGCTACGACAACGGCCGGATTGCAGGGCTACTGCAAACCACCGAGCAGGACGTACAGCGCACCCTCTTCTCCGCAAGGTTGCGCATGCGCAATCTTTTGTGTGACCAGCACACGCAGCGGGAACAGGCGTCGGAAGCCATCGCCTGATCTCTGCCCTTTCACCCGGAAAATTCTGCAGCCAGCATACTCGCGTAAGATCCCGAGATCGGTCTCTACGCCAAGCGACACCTGGACGGGCGTTTAGCGATGTCCATGGGATTCGGCGCGATCATCGCTATTTCCGGCTCCGAAGATGAGGAAGGGCGCATTCTCGGAGTAGTCTTCTTCGATGCCCGGTCCTTTCAGTGTCAGCACGAGAGCATATTCTCCATTTTCCAGCTTCAGCTTAGGATCACCCAGTTGAAACGCACCTGTACCGACGAAGCTGCCATCGGTTGCCTCCAGCCAGTGCACCGGCTGCTTGGCCAGCTTTGAGCCTTTTTCGTCCACCAGGACGAACTCACCCTTCCAATCCTTCATGGGACGATTAGCGAGCTTGCCGACCGGGGTGATCCGAACCAGGGTCCAGAGAACATCTTGCGGCGAGTAGGAATGGCTGGGCTCAAGTTGGATGGTGCAGTTCCCGGCGCGCAGATAATCAATCGGCTGGGATTGCGATGGTTGCGTGTCGTTCTGCGCATCGGGCGGCTCGAACAAGCACGACCGGCCGATGACCAGGGAACTGATCCGTACAGCTTCATCGGGGTCAGTCGGGGCGACGCTAAAATCCTTTGTCTGCCCCCCGGTGATCTTTCCTGTCGAGTCGGCCGCCGCTACATTCAGGCGGTAGTCCCCGGGTCCCACCTCGACAGCGGTATTCCAGATCGGTTCGCGGGCATACCAGTCCATCTGCCTTACAGTGGTGGCCAAGCTGAATCCAGTGGTGGTCTGTTCAAATTGCTCCGCCAGTTGCACGGAGGAGGGTGGCGCCGTTGACCCGGTCCAGAACAGGCCCGTGCTCACCAACTGAGTCCCGGTTTTACCGTCGGGATGGGGGAAGTATTCCATCTGAGTGCCCAGTTGCAGCGGCGCATCCGGGTTCGAAGGTGGATTTTTGAGCGCTTGTCGCAACGGTTCAGAGGCCAGCGAGAGTTCCTGCAGTTGAGACAAATTTGGCGCCATATAAAAAGTGGGTACGTTGAGCACGATTTGTTGTCGGCCTGGCGTAACAGAAATGATGTGGGGTGCGCCGTCCATCTGTTTCGGTGTCAGGTGGAGGTCCATGTCGTACGCAGCGATGGCGTCCGTGCGAATCTGCCGCAGCGTATCGGTAACGGACCCACAAATCCATCCGTCTACATAACTCTTGTCAGAAAGCAGCATCCAGGGCCCCTTGCCTGCAAGAGAATATGGAGAAGGAAATCTGCGGAGGGTATCGACCTCTCTGGCACTTTCAGCGGAGTAAATCATGGCGCCCGCAGCTCGCGCGGCTGTGGAAACATCACCCACTTCAAAGGCGTTGTACCCCTGGCCATACTCCTGATAGACCACTTCGTGAAATAGATCGCCGAGGGAGAGGACGACGCGGCGCCCTGGCAGATCGCGCATGCTGGCGATGGCGACAGAGGCGGTGCGCCGCCATTCGGCCAGGTTGACTGACTGCGCGTTTTCGACGCCGATCTTCTCAAGTTGAGAAATAACCAGCGGAAGCTGGCGGGTATATGTGGTCTGATTGCCGCTGTCATCCAGAATGGAAATATTCCATCCGGCGATCGACGCAGTCTTTAACGCGGCGACGGCTTCATTGACGATTTGATTGCGGTCGAGCGGTCCGCCTGCTGGAAGGATGATCAGGATATTTGGCTGGTCGCTGGCTTCCCCTGTGTTCGGGCGGATGGTGCCGCTCCAGGGGCGCGACAGTTGAAAACCAGCGGGCTTGCCATCGACATTCAGCGTAAGGTCGGTCGGCTTCAAATCTGGTACGGGTGCAGCATCGATCAGGCTGAAAGCGTAAATGGGAATGGAAACCATCTGCGCTTGCTGAACCACTTGCGACTCTGCAGCGGGAGGTGCCGGAGGTTGAGCTGGAGCCTGCGCGAACGCAGATACATAACTGCATTCGCCGATCATGACTAATCCGAGACCCAAGGCAAAACGCACCGTCCAAGGCTGGCGATTTTTTACTTCCACCGATCACTCCGATCGTAGGTAGTTACCCGACCATTCAGTGTAGGCCGTATCTTGTCTAGTTGGATGTTTGGATTGCGGGAAAGAGGCGGCGCAGGTGCTTCCGTGCCACGATTTGTAAAGATATTTCGACGGCGTAACAACGGATTTGAGGTCGCATTCTCCGCGTGCGCGATCGGCAACTGAGGCTGGGGTCAGTTGGTTTGATGGCTGACCGCTGCGATGGGATAGCCTTGCCAGACATACTCCAGCGCCTCCGGCAGGGTTTGCAGCTTGGCGTCATGGTCCACGTGTCCGGCATTGCGGGCAAAGACGAATTGATAGTGATAGCCCTTCGCCGCAAGAACTTTGGCCATCTGCTCATTGGCGACAACCCACTCATGCATGTTGTCGCGCATTACATTCGGATTGTAGAGATCCCGATCGCCGACCTCCATCCAGATTCGAATCGGCTTGACCGGACTATTTGGGATGAGACTCTGATGAAACTGAAACGCGCCGTGTGGAGTTTGCGGATTGTAGGGCCACTGCTGGTTAATGAAGGTTCCGGAGTAGGTGATGACGCGGTGATATAGCTCCGGGTGGTACCAAGCCATGATCAACGCGCAAGAGCCGCCGGAACTGCCGCCCATGGTGGCTCGCCCGTTGGGATCTTTGGTCAGTTTGACATGGGCGTTAGCTTCAACCAGCGGCAAGACCTCCTGCTCTACGAATTCTGCATACTTTCCGGACATGGTGTCGTATTCCAAACCGCGCTCGCTGCCTTGCGCGTCGCCTCCACCATTGCTGATGGAGATGGCAATCATCACCGGAACTTTCTGCTCCGCGATCAGATTGTTCAGGATGGTAAACAGCGCATTGTCCGGTCCATCGGCACCGACGATGAACGGGGCCGCGGTGCCGGGCACATATTGCTTGGGAACATATACCGTGACGCGGCGGGTGTAAGGCGCCGGGTGACTGGTGGTCACAATCAACTTCGCAGGATCGTTGGGATCGGGAGTGCCGAAGGTTCCCGGCTCGCGCTTGATGCCGGGATAGAACTTGCTGTCCGCGGAATTCATCGTGAACTGCAGAATGGTCCCCTGCGGTACGTTGGCATGCACCGACATTTCCGGGGGCAGAGGATGCGTGGGGCCAAGAATGAAGTTGCCGTCGACATTGGCCGGCGGGAGAGTGCCGTCGGGAAGTTCGGTTGCGGGAGGAAATCCGGGTGTATGCGGATCGCGCGTGGGCGGGGTGGTGGGAGCTGGCTTCACGATTGGATGTTGTTCCGGTGAAAATGGCGCCGTAGACGACTGCGTCGCTGCGGACGCAACCAACGTTAGCAAAACAATCCAATGTGCAAGGCCAGGAAAAATTCGCACGTTCAAACTCCCCTGCGGACGATGCGCGGTTCTATTTTTTTTCAACTTGCCTTGGGCTGCGATTGCGAGACGCCTGTAGTGTAGGCCCTCGGCTCCTCTATAGTGGAGATGCATGCGACCCATTACGAACTTGAAGCCTCCCGTTGCCCGCAAAGATCCGCACACTCTTCCACTCCACGGCCAGGTGCTGCAGGATGACTACGCCTGGCTGCGCGAAAAAGAAAGTCCGGAAACGCTGGCCTATCTGACGGCGGAGAACGCCTACACTGCGGCGGTGATGGAGCCGCTGCAGCCGCTGATCGATACCTTGTATGCGGAGATGCTGAGCCATATTCAGCAGACAGATGTTTCGGTGCCGTATCGCGATGGGCGCTTTGACTATTACGCGCGCACGGTGGAGGGCAAGCAATATCCCATCTATTGCCGGGTTCCGGCAGAAAAAGGTTCGGAGTCACGACCCGTTCCTCCGTCGGAAGGATTTGCCGACGAAGAAGTGCTGCTCGATGTGAATCAACTGGCCGAGGGCGAGGCCTTTATGTCGTTGGGCGCGTCGGTGGTCAGCGACGATGGAAATCTGCTGGCGTACACAACCGACAACACGGGCTTTCGCCAATACACGCTGCACGTAAAGAATCTTGTGACCGGAAAAACACTGCACTCCCTGGCGGAGCGGGTGGGTTCCCTGGCCTGGGCCGCGGATAATGGGACGCTGTTCTATAGCGTCGAGGACGAGGAGACGAAGCGGCCGTACCAGATCGTTCGAAGGGTGCTGGACACTGCGACGCAAACTTTCTTCACGGGCGAGATTGCCTGGGAAGACGTGGACGAACGCTTCAACGTTGGAGTTGGGCGCACGCGGGACGGAAAATATTTGTTTGTGGAAGCCGCCAGTCACACCACCAGCGAGCAATGGTATCTGGCAGCGAACGACCCCATGGGAAAGCTGCGTTGCATCGAGCCGCGACGCGATGACATTGAATATTATGCCGACCACCGCGATGGAATCTTCTTTCTACGCGTAAATGACACAGGGCGAAATTTTCGGTTGGTGACGGCGGCCGTCGATCAGCCGGGAAGCGAGCATTGGCAGGAGATTCTGCCGCATCGCGACGATGTGATGCTGGAAGATGCCGACTTATTCCAGCGCTTTTTTGTGGCTTGCGAACGGTACAGGGGACTGCCTCGCCTGCGTATCCACAATTTGACGGGCGCGGGAAGCCTGGCGGAGCAAGCGCGAAAAACTCCGCGCGAGATTTCGTTTCCCGAGCCCACCTACACCGCGACTCCAGGCACCAATCGCGAGTTTGATACGACCAAGTATCGATACGGCTATACGTCGCTGGTGACCCCCAGCTCAGTCTTCGAATATGAGCTGGCGACGGATCAGAGCACGCTGCTGAAGCAATTGGAAGTTCCAGGGGGGTTCGATCGGAAGCTGTATGCATCGGAGCGCACCTTCGCGACGGCTGCCGATGGGGTGCGCGTACCGATTTCACTGGTGTATCGCCGCGACCGGTTTGAGAGCGGGAACAATCCGCTGTACGTCTACGCCTATGGATCGTACGGATATTCGCTGCCGATCGGGTTCAATTCCAACCGGCTGAGTCTGCTGGATCGCGGCGTGGTGTTGGCCTATGCGCACATTCGCGGCGGCGGAGAAATGGGCAAGCCCTGGCACGACGCCGGTCGCATGATGCAGAAGCTGAATACCTTCACCGACTTTATTTCTGCGACGGAGTACTTAGTCGCGAACGGTTACGGTGCGAAAGATCGCGTGGCGATTGAAGGCGGCAGCGCCGGCGGCCTGTTGATGGGTGCGGTGGCGAATATGCGTCCGGATTTGTTTCGCGTGGTGCTGTCGCATGTTCCTTTTGTCGACGTGATGAACACCATGCTGGATGCGTCTCTGCCGCTGACCGTGGCGGAATATGAGGAGTGGGGAAACCCCAATGAGATTGCGGCGTTCGAGTATATGCGTGCGTATTCGCCGTACGACAATGTTGTCGCCAGGGCGTATCCCACCATGCTGGTGAAAACCTCTTTGAATGATAGCCAGGTGATGTACTGGGAACCTGCGAAATATGTGGCGAAACTGCGCAGCGTGAAGACGGATGACAATTTATTGCTGCTGCACACGAATATGCAGGCAGGTCACGGCGGCGCGTCGGGACGCTATGACTATTTGAAGGAAATTGCGTTCGATTACGCGTTTTTGCTGTGGCAACTCGGCGCGGTGGAAAGCTAGATCAGCGAACGCCGCGCAGGGCCTGGCTGAAGCTGAGGTCGCCGTTCTTCGGGTCTTTTTTGGTGTCCTCGTCAGGAATGCTGTCTCCTTCGCCGGGGGCTAGGAAAAGATTCGACTGGAGGCCGTGCTGGCGGGTGTAGAGATCCCAATAGCGGCCGTGCGCGGCATAGAGTTCATCGTGGGTCCCGCGCTCGATGATTCTTCCTTCTTCGACAACCAGGATCTGATCGGCGCGGCGAATCGTGGACAGCCGGTGTGCGATCACAAATGTCGTGCGGCCGCGCATCAGGTAAGAAAGTCCCTCCTGAATCATGGCTTCGCTTTCCGAGTCGAGGCTGGATGTGGCCTCGTCAAGAATCAGAATGCGTGGGTTCGCGAGAATGGCGCGCGCGATGGAAATGCGCTGGCGCTGACCGCCAGAAAGCTTGACGCCCCGCTCACCCACAACCGTTTCGTAACCCTCAGGAAAGCGGTCGGCAAATTCGTCGACCCGCGCGATGCGGCAGGCTTCCAGCACTTCGGCTTCGGTGGCCAGCGGCCTGGAAAACTGGACGTTTTCGCGGATGCTGCCATCGAACAGGAAGGATTCCTGCAGCACCACGCCGAGCTGAGTCCGGTAATCGCTCAGACGGACTTTGGCGAGGTCAACTCCATCGACAAGCACCTCGCCGGAATCTGGCTTGTGAAAGGCGCACAGCAAACTGATGATGGTGGACTTGCCGGAGCCGGATGGGCCTACCAGTGCAGTGACGGTACCGGGCGCGGCTTCGAACGAGATGCCGTGCAGGACCGGTTTAGCTGGCTCGTAGGCAAACACGACGTCGCGAAATTGAACTTCACCCCGAATGGGCCCCAGCGGCAGATTGCGTTCGGGGTCATTGTCTTCGCTCGATTCGGCGAGAATTTCGCTGGTGCGATCGAGGCCGGCGACGGCTTCCGTCAATTGTGTGCCTACCGCAACAATCTGGATCACCGGAGCAATTAAATAGGCCAGCACCATGGTGTAGGTGACGTAGCCGCCGACGGTAAGCGAGTGCGAAACGACGAGCCGGCCGCCCATATACATGACAAGCGAACCGACAACACCCAGCACAACGGTCGACGCCAGACTCATCACCGATTGAGCGGTGAGGGTGCGGATGACATTTTCCAGCAGGCGCTGAACGCCGCCGGCAAAGACCTGCGCCTCGCGTTCCTCGGCGTGATAGCCCTTCACCACGCGCACGCCACCCAGTGATTCTGTCAGCCTGCCGGTCACATCGGCGTTGATGCGGGAGCGCTCGCGGAAGATGGGACGAATCGTCTTGAACGCGGTCATCAGGATCAGAGAAAAGACCACTAGAACAACGACGGCCAGAAGCGTCATCACTGCGCTGATGCGGACCAGCAGGGTGAAGGCGATGGCCGCGGCCAACAGGCCTCCAACAAAATTCACCATGCCAGTGCCGAGTAAATTGCGGATGCCTTCGACGTCGCTCATGATGCGCGCCACCAGCGTACCGGTGCGGTTTGCGTCGTAAAATGCGACTGGCAGACGGCCGATGTGCTGCTGCACCTGGACGCGAAGATCGGCAATGAGACGCTGCGCCGCGATGGAGAGAAGCTGGGTCAGCCAGTAGGAGGAGGCTCCCTGGATGGTTGTGGCAAGCAGTACGGCTCCGACAATCCAAGGGAGAAGGCTGACCTGGTGATGTCCCATCACGCGATCAATCAGGTATTTGGCGGAGAGCGGCAGAACGAAGCTGGAGACTCGGCTGATCACCATCAGCAGCAGGCCAAAGGCAAGCAGCCAGCGGCGCGGACGGACCAGCGCCCAGATTTCCGGCAGAACTTTACGCAGTTCCGGTTTCTTCTTAGTCTGCGGCGCATCGGCAGACAAGCGGCCGCCGGCGGACTCTGACTTTCTTCCGCCGCGTGTACCCGCGTCAATCCATGCCGGTTTGATGGCCATATATTTCTTTCACGCGCGTGAGCGACGAGCTGCAATAAAGGAGCGAATGCACAGGAGAACAAAGATGAGGCAGATCACCGCCATGGCGAATTCTTCTTTCACCGCCAGAGGACGCGCCATCGCCGTTCCGTGAGTGGACGCGATGAAAGCCGAGGCGGCGCGCCAGCCGGGGAAGATGACGCCCAGCAGGCCCACTGTGACCGCGATATGCATAAAAATCATGCGGCGCTTACTCTCTTCGGTATTCGCCAGCAACCCCAGAATGCCGAGAATAATGCCGAAATACGCTGGGATGAGAGCCGTGGGCGCGTGGCTGCCGGTTGAGACGAAGAACACAACTCCTAAAATTATGAGCACCAATGCTGTGACAAGTGTAAATTTCGCCATCGTGAGTTCGATCTCCTCTATTGGTTCTGCTCGCTGACTCCAGCATAACCTTCCTTGGCGAGCGCACTCAGAATTTGATTCACGATGGCCGGAACTGTCTGGTCGATGGAAATTTGAATGGCGTCGCCTGGCGGTTCCAGCGTGGCCAGTTGGCTTGGCAGCAGCGACTCCGGCATGTAATGGCCGTGACGAGCTTCCATGCGTTGACGAATCAAATCCTGCGGCCCAGAGAGGAAGACAAAGCGAACGGCGCGCGGGCCAGTGCCTGACGTTAGCTCGACGCGGTACGACTCCTTCAGCGCCGAGCAGGCAAGGATTCCGTTCGCGCCGCTGTTCAGCCAAGCGACAATTTGCTGGTGCAGGCTCTCAAGCCACGGTGCCCGGTCTTCGTCGGTGAGGGGAATGCCGGCATGCATTTTGGCGCGGTTGGCGGGGGAGTGGAAATCGTCGGCATCTGCGAACGGCCAGCCGGTGCGAGCGGCCAAAGCCTCGCCCACCGTGGTTTTTCCGGTTCCGGTGACACCCATCAGCACAATTACCATTGGCTAATTTTCCTTGGAAACTATCTGCTGAATATCTTTGAGCGCCTGTTGCGGCGTCCACGCATTGGAGGGATACCACGCTCGGACTTTTCCATCCGGTCCGATGACTACGGTGGAAACGGAGTGCGTGACGATCTGCCCTTTCGAGGAGTTCACAGCCACATCAAACCACTGCAATACAGATGCAAGCGTGGCCGGGGAAGGTGCAGCGAAATCCCAATGCCGAAAGGTTTCCTGAGTGTATCGCCCGGTGTACGCGCCGCCGTAACTTCGCAAAACCGCGGGTGTGTCATATTTGGGGTCAAAACTGATACTGAGCAGATGAGTTTTTGCGTAGAGGCCAGGATCGGCGGCCAACATTTGATCCAGGTGAGCGAAGTTGCGGCTCATCAGCGGACAGAACTGGGACGACGCACATCGTGTGTAGATAAAGGTCAGCACGAGAACTTTGCCGCGAAACTGCTTCAATGAAATTTCGCGATTGCTCTGGTTCAGGAAATGAAAATCCGGGACCGTGTCGCCGATACGTGGCACGTGGTATTGCACGGGCGGCAGCACGTTCAGGTTCGCTTGCTGCACGATTACGATATTGCTAATCACTGCTCCCTGTGCACCCAATTGCAGCTGCGCGGTCAGGATGTCACCGGAATGTAATTCTGAAGCGACCGCGGGATTCTGCAGCGTGTAGGCCATGGTCATGGCTTCCATGACGCCAGGAATGGCCTCGGTGTCGAGTGCGATTACGCCGTCCTTCTGATCGACAGAAACCACTTTTCCGCGAATCGAATATTGCTTTTGCGATGAAGCGGTAGCGCCCGTCTGAGCTGGCTGCGAACTGGAATGGCAGCCGAGCACGCCGAGCGATGCGCCCAGAAGCGTGATGATCAGCGCGGCCGGGAAGCGCCGCTCGAAAAGTTTCATCCATTTCTCCTTATTTGCGGAACAGTCGGCCGTACCTGAAATGGTAGCGAACACTGCCGTAATACTGGCGGGGGGCGTTATAGTGGAAGCCGCCAAAGGTGAGGCTGTTATCGAGCAACACGCGATGATTCGTCACATTGGTCACGTTGGCGGTGAGGGTGAACTTCTGACGAAAGGTTTTTCCCAGCGAGATGCTCAAATTGGTGTCGTGCGGCAAATATTCTCCCTGATAAGGGGAGTTTGGATTTCCCTCGTCGCCATTACTGAAGCCTGAACCGTAATAGAAATTGAACGAACCGAAGCCGTTGCCGGGCAAGTTTGCATTCATGCCAAAGTTCAAAGTGTTCCGCTGATCATGATCGAGCGGAACATAGTTGAATCCAGAATCGCACTGCGGAGCCGTAATGGGAACGCAAACCAGGCCGCCCGTAATGGGGCCGCGTTGCTGTGCCAACTGGTTGGAGTATGCCAGATGGGCCTGTCCGAGATGCCAAAGCGTCGGTGACTGCAGGGTCATTTCCCAACCCTGGATCAGCGCCCCGTCGATCGTGACCGGAAAGAAAATATTTGATTCGCCGACGTTGGAATGATCCAGAAAATTGTTGGCGCGGGTTTCGAAATTGTCGGCATCCAGCAACCAGCCGCGCAATGGAATCTGTACGCCGAACTGACGCTCCTCATCGCGTTCGCCATGGAGCGGAAGGAAGGCGGTGTTGTTGCTGTTCGCATAATTGAGTAATGGGCCAGAGGCGGTGAGCAGCGGCGGCGGCTGATAGTAACGGCCATAGAAGGCACGGAAGACCCAGTTGATTTTTGGAATCTGAACTGCGAGTCCAAAGCGGGGAGTGGCTTCCAGTTCCGTGATGCTGGACATGAATTGAGAAGCGCGCACACCGGCAATCAAAGTGAGCCATCGGGTCGCTTTGAAATTGTCGGAGACGTATTCCTCTGTCAAGCCGGCCGCCGCGGCTTCATGAAGTAGAAAATCCTGAGCGCTGCCATCGTTGAACTGTGCGCCGAAGACGTAGCTGTCGTGCTGGCCGAAAGAATAAAGGCCGCCGACGATCGTATTTCTCGCCACTTGCGTGGTGATGGAAGCCTGCAGGCCTGCGTAGTTCGAGGCGCGGTCGGCGGTGGTGGCGACAGGGAAATCGCCGGGGTTAGGGGTGTAGTCAGCACTGTTGTAGTGGTAGTACGGAGACAGTTGCAGAAAAGTTGTTGGACTGAAGGTGTGCACCCAGGAAAAAACTGAAAATCCATCCAACTCATGTTGACTGTCTCGCAGCCCGCTGGAATCGTACTCCTGATTTTCGTAGTCGTTCGGATTGGGATCGTAGGGAACCTGAAAATAATCTTTGCGAAGCTGCGATACCAGCCGTAACTGGTCGTGAGGTGTGTGATTTTCGACCAGGGAAGCGAATCCGCCGTAGCCGTTGGCTGCATCGTGATACGGCGTTGGAATGGGGGGCATCAATCCGTAATTTGTGCGGTTTCCATTCAGGCTGGCGTAGTAGGCGAACTTTTCTGTATGGCTGCCGAAGTTCAACTGATCATCTGTCTGATAGTAGTTGCCGGCGCTGAGAAGGAGCTCTGCTTCGTTATCGCGCTCAAATCCTGTTCGTGGAGAAACATCAAAGACCCCATAGGTGCGGTCGCCCACGTCCGCGTTATAGCTGCCACGTAGAACTTCCAGATTGCCAATGTCTTTTGGATCGATTTGCGGACCCAGGCTGTCCGCAATGTTGGTATTTGGAATCTCAACGCCATCGATCTGCCAGGTCACTTGATGGCCGCCGCGGATATGAAGCATGTCGTGCACCATGTAGGCGCCGGGTACATAGTCGGTAATCATCGAAAGACTATCGGTCAGGTTCGCGGCAGGCGTGTGATCGATGGCTGTGCGATTGATCAGAGTTGTCGGTGTGACGGAATTTCCATTTACTACATTGGCATTGGCCGTGACTTGTACAGATTGCTGCAGGTTGCCGATCTGCAAGGGAAAGTGAAGAATTGGCGAGTTGTCTGAAAAAACGGTGAGCGATTGCCGCAGCACGCTGAATCCAGGACTGCTGATCGTAATGGAGTACGTGCCCAGAGGCAGGGTAGGAAACGAGAAATAGCCATTGCGGTCGGTGTGCGCGGTTTGCGCCACTTGGGAATCCGCCGCGCGGATCGTGATTTCCGCGTTTGCGATGGGGCGATGCTGGGAATCGTGCACGATGCCCTGGACTCCGCCGAACACAGTGGCGTGAGATGGCCTGACGCCAATCAAAATAAAAAGAGCAAGTGCAAGTGCCATCTTGAACGGATGCTGCATTCTTTCCCTTTTCGATCATTCGCGATTGAGGAGAAGCCGCGATTCGAAACTGCGGACATGAGGCCAGTAGTAGCCAGGTCGAGATGGACAAATAGAGGCTTATGCAGAAAAGAGCGCACAATCCTATTTGCGATCGATCGGAACCTGGATACGTTTAGGCCTGGAAGATGGCTACGGAGAAACCTGCAGCGGGTGGTGCGCGTGCGGAGCGGGACCGCGTGAGGCGTACAACATGAAAGAGTGGGGTGAGCGCGACCACGTCTTCCGCAATCGCGGGCTGCGAAGAAAGAAATGGAGGAGCCGCGGCGACAGCCACCACCGCGGGACTTATCGCAAGTTTCCACAGCGGACAGCGAAGGGCGCGAACGGACGGCTGTTTACTGGAATCGGCCAGCCTAACCGCTGGCAACATCATGCAGTGATGGAATCCGTTGCGACGGCAGCAGGCGGGCAAGCTGGCATCCGCCTGCGCGCCGGCGATGAGCGGCTGCAGCGGCAATAAAGCCGTCAACAGCAACAACACCGATGCGAACCATCGCCTCATCGCCAAAGGATACCATCGCGATGACACCGCTGGCTGGCACTCCAAGGCCTCGTCGTATAACGTGGAACTGTCTCCGTCCAACATGGCGGCCACTCGGAGAGAGATGCCAAGCGTAGAAGAACTGTTGCAGCAGGTGGAGCGGAATATTGACGGCGCGGTCGTCGTCACTAGCACGGTTCGTGCCGCTCGAGCGTTGCGGCAACAATATAACCGGCAACAACAGCGCGCCGGACGCCAGGGCTGGAGAAGCCCGCAGATCCTGGCGTGGGAACCCTGGCTGAAAACATTGTTCGACGCTGCCCTGCTTAGCGGGGCCGAAACGCGCATCCTGCTGAACAATGCGCAGGAGACGGAACTATGGCAGCAGGTGCTGGGGCAGGACGAGGCCGGCAGCCGGACAATCTCCGTGGCCGGCCTCGCCGAGCAGGCGCAGCGAGCATGGCAGGCAATGCATCAATATCGCATCGAACCGCGAAACATCCGCAACGACGGCAGCATGGATGCGGAGGCTTTTTCGCGATGGGCGGCGGAGCTTGAAAAAATCTATCGACGATTGCAATTTCTATCGTCTTCGCAGGTGGAGAGTGCCCTCTTCAACCTGATTCGGGCCGGAACAATATCGCTGCCGACCACGGTATTTCTGATCGGGTTCGATCGCACCACGCCTGCGCAAGATCACTTGATCGATGCCCTGCTCGCGGCAGGATGCCAGGTCGAACGGACGGAATTGAAATTCGCCGGCGAACACGCTTCCACCGCGGTGGTGACGTACGCTCGCACACTGGAAGAAGAGATTGAGAGTGCGGCGCAATGGGTACGAGCCATGCTTCTTGATCATCCGAGTCAGCGCATCGGTATTGTCATGCCAGCACTGGGCGAGATGCGCGATCGCATCGATGGTGTCTTTCGTCGCGTGCTGGCGCCCTCGTCGATGGATATCCATGCAGCGAATCCTCGGCTGCCGTATGAGTTCTCCCTGGGCACGCCGATGCATCGCATGACCGCGGTGCGCACAGCGTTGACACTGCTGGGGTGGCTGGAAAAACCATTGTCGCCGGACGACGTATCGTGGCTGGTGGTGCATGGAACGTTCGGCCCGGAAAACTGGGGTGCGCGCGCCATGCTGGATAAAAAGTTTCGCGAGCGCAACTTCCAGTTCGGCGGACATATATCTTTCTCCTATTTCCAGGATTGGCTGGCGGGTGGAGGAAGCAGCGCCGACCGCTCATTGGTTCGACGATCTCTGGAGCGCATCGGGGCCGCAGCGAAACGGGTCGATCTAAAGCAACGTCGCTCGTACGCCGACTGGCGAGAAACGATCGAAGATCTGCTATCAGTGTCGGAATGGGGCCTGCTCAAAGCAACAGATAGCGCTGATTTCCAATTGCTGCGTCGATGGAATGTGCTGTTGAGGGAGCTTTCCTCGTTGAGTGCGGTGACGAGTTCGGTATCGTTTTCGGCGGCGATCGAGCGCCTGAAATCTCTTGCGGCGACGATGCTGTTCACCCTGGAAACGCGAAACGCACCCGTGCAAATTCTTGGAATATCGGAAGCAGCGGGACTGACATTCGATCGAATCTGGTGGATGAATGCGCAGGCTTCCAGCTGGCCGCCGCGGGGTCATGCGGCACCATTTTTACCGTGGAGTGTGCAGCGAGCGGCGCACATGCCCTATGCCGATCCGGCTACAGACGCAGCGTTTGCCGATCGCGTGACGCGGCGAGTGCTCAGCTCGGCGTCTGCGGTGGTGGTTAGTTTCGCGCTGCAAGAAAGTGATCCGACCACCGCAAGCGCGCATACTCCCAGCCCGGAGATTGCCGTCTCGCCCGCGGTGCGCGGCGTTCTGTGCGATGTTCCGCTGATTTCCCTGCGAGAATTTTTGCCGGAGCCGATGGGATTGGCGGATGCTTCTGAAGCCGACCCGAAATTCTCCCCACTGGAAGTTGTCAACGAAGAAGCGGCGATTCCTTTTCAGGGAACCCAGGTGCGCAGCGGAGTCACCTTTCTGAAGCATCAGGCAGCCTGTCCCTTTCGAGCCTTCGCGGAGTTGAGGCTGGCCGCGGACTCCATCGAAGAGGCCGACAGCGGACTCTCTGCAAAAGCGCAGGGAATCATCCTGCATCAGGTGGTGCAGAATTTTTGGACAGAAGTGAAATCGCAGAAGAGACTGCTCGAAATCTCAGAGGAAGAGTGCCGGCAAATCCTGCGCGCACACATTCAGCATGGGCTGCGACAGTTCCAGGAACACGCCAACGAATCCTGGCAGCGAGGGTTGCTGGAGATCGAAGCAGATCGGATCGAGAATCGATTGATGGATTGGCTGCAAGTTGAAAAGCTACGGCCGGATTTTACTGTGGTGGCAATGGAATCCGAATTGGAGCAGGTGCGACTCGGAGGTGTGGAACTCCGCTGCCGCATTGACCGCATCGACCAGGTCAAGCAGGGAATGGTGTTGCTGGACTACAAAACGGGCAAGGTCGACCGCAAGGCCTGCGACGGGGAGCGGCCGGATGAACCGCAATTGCCTGCGTATGCAGTGCTTCGGCACGATGCAGCGGGCGATGAAACCGCGCTGGCCGGAATCGCCTTCGCCGGCCTTCATCCAAGAAAAGTTGACATGACCGTGGTCGGTTCCGTTGCAGGGGTGTTTCCAGTCAGTCAGGGTGCCCGGAGCAATCCTCGCGAAACCATGACGCCAGAAGCAATGCAGCAATTGCAGGATGAGTGGCGTACCACTTTGACGAGGCTGGCAGAAGATTTTGTCGCTGGCGTGATTGTCGTCGATCCGAAAAGCGGTCGCAAAACCTGCAGCACTTGTTCTCAGACTTTGTTGTGCCGGATTCGCGAGGCGGAAGGCGTGAGAGAACTCGACAATCCGGACGAGTTGGAGATGGATGAAGAATCGGGGAGCTTCGATTGATGAGCAACCTGCGCAGATTTCCATCCACAGGCGACGCCACATTGCCCTTTGAACCAGCGGAGATATTTTCGCGCAAAGATGCGTGGGACGTGGAGCAATCGTGGATTGTGGAAGCGCCCGCTGGTTCCGGCAAAACAGAATTACTGATGCAGCGCTTTCTGCGTTTGCTGGGCCGTGTCGAGCAGCCCGAGCAAGTGCTGGCGATTACGTTCACGCGAAAAGCTGCCGCCGAGATGCGCGATCGGATCGTGCAATCTTTGCGAGATGCGCAGCAGAAGGTCCCAATCGATCCCGCAGCCACACATCACGTACAGACTCGGGCTTTCGCGTTAGAGGCGCTCGAAGCTGACAAAAAATTCGGCTGGAACCTCCTCAGCCAGCCGCAACGACTCAATATCGGGACCATTGATTCCTTGTGCACCAAAATCGTCGGGCGTCTTCCCCTGCTGTCACGTCTTGGCGCAGACATGCGGCCGATGGAGGATGCGACCGAACTTTACATGATGGCGGCTCAGGCGACTCTGAAGGAAATGGGAGGCGCAGATGCTCGCTTGAGCGAGTCCGCTCGCCAGCTACTGTTGCATCTGGATAACCACATGGAATCCGCGGTGAGGCTGCTGGCAGCGATGTTGCGCACTCGCGACCAGTGGGGCCGCGTGTTCCCAATCGAAGTGGAATATTCCGACGATGAGTTGGACGTTATCGTGCGCGAGAAATTTGAACGGCCGCTGCGACATGTGTGCGACGAGACGCTGCAGCGCGCGGGCGCATTGCTGCCTGAAAAGGTGTGGGAGCAGATATTCAAGCTGGGGCGATATGCGGCAGACGAGCTTGAAAACTCAGGCTGCGGGAACGATCTTCGTGATCTGATCGGTACGGTCGGGGTGCCACCGCTCTGCCCGGATCAACTGCCAGCATGGAAAGCCGCGGACCAATTGTTGCTGACAGCCGATCATACGTTGCGAAAATCCAGGGGAGTCAACGTCAAGCTCGGATTTTCGCCGAAACTGCCGCATACGCAAGCATTCAAGGCATTGCTGGATTCATTGGTGGGCGAGGACGAGTTGGTGCGGGCGCTGGCTAAGGTCGCCAAGCTGCCGCCTCCTTACTACGATCTACAGCAGCGCATCATTCTGCGATCCATCTTTCTGTTGCTGCGTCGCGCCGTCGCGGAGCTGAAGGTCACATTCGCGCAGGCGGGACGCACCGATTTCGTCGAGATTGCACTTGCCGCGCTGCACGCGCTCGACGACCAGCCAGAGTCACTGGCACTGGCCTTTGGAATGGAGATCCAGCATTTGCTGGTCGATGAAATGCAGGATACTTCGCTGACGCAATTCCAATTGCTCAGCCGCCTGGTAGAGGGTTGGGACGGGCACAGCCAAACTGTATTTCTGGTGGGCGATCCAAAGCAGTCTATCTATCGCTTTCGCCACGTCGCGGTGGAACTATTTGCGCGGGCGCGCCGCGATGGGCTGGGTGGAGTACAACTCAATCCGATTCGCCTGCGTTCCAATTTTCGCTCGCGACAAAGCCTGGTGCAGCAGACGAATGAAGTTTTCGAAGAAATATTTGCTCACGGTGCGCACGAAGATGTGGATGGTGTCGAGTTCGCCGCCTCGGAGGCTGCGCATCATGAAGACCACACGGAGCGGCTGTATTGGCATCCTCATGTGCGCCGCGCCCAGCCGCAGAACACGGAAAATGGGAAAGACGACGATCCCTGCGCCGTCGAGGCGCGCCAGATTTGCGATGTGATTGAGCGGGCCCGAGAGCAGCAGTCTGACGATCGGCCGCTGAGCATCGCGCTACTGGTGCGAGCCAGAACGCATGTTGCGTCCATTCTGCAGGAAATGCGCGCGCGCAACATTCCTTATCGCGCGATCGAGATGGATTCTCTGCCGGACCGGCAGCCGATTCTGGATGTGATGACGATCGCGCGTTGCCTACTGCATCCGGCGGACCGCATCGCATGGCTGGCGGTCTTGCGTGCGCCATGGTGCGGGCTGACGTTGACCGACTTGCTCGCTCTCTGCGATGGCGATGATATTCAGAAAAGTTCAAAGACGGTGACGGAACTTTTCGCCGAGCGCTCGGGGCTTTTGAGTGCCGAAGGCCGGGAACGGGCCGACCGAGTCTTGCAGGCATTGAATGCCGCCCAGCGACAGTCGGGAAGAGAGCGCTTTTCGTCTTTGGTGGAGCGGACCTGGCACACCCTGGGGGGGGCGCACTGCATTCCTGCCGGAGAAGAGGCCACCGTGCAGGAATTTTTTCGCATGCTGGAGAAGTTAGAGAGTGAAAGCGGTTGGCCCACCGCTTCGC
>JAZKAG010000124.1:1205-7359 GCA_040389265.1 Acidobacteriota bacterium | reverse complement strand
AGATCGAAGAAAAAGTCGCGAGGCTATATGCAGCAGCGGCCGCAGCCGAGCAGGCGCCCGTGGAAGTGCTGACACTCCACAAGGCGAAAGGATTGGAGTGGGATGTGGTGCTGTTGCCCGGACTGCATCGAACCGTACCGGCAAATGAGTGGCGCCTTGCAGAATGGATGGAGCAGGTTTTGCCGGCCATCGAACAAGAGGGCGATGCCGTCAGCCAGGTGTTGCTGGCGCCCATTAAGCATGCGTCGGAGGAACATGAAGCCATCAACAAGTGGATTCGCGACGTCAATACGCAACGCGATCGGGAAGAATTGAAGCGGCTGCTCTATGTGGGCTGTACCCGTGCCCGGCAGGAAGTGCATCTCTTCGCCCAGTGTAACGAATTAAAGAACGGACAACTGGGCGCTCCTTCCAAGCCGACACTGCTGCACACTGCGTGGCCTGTGGCAAAAACGAATTTCATCCAGCATTGGAGCCAACAACAGGATCGCGATAGAACCAGCGCTGAAATTGTAGAGATGCCTGTAGGACCGGACGTTTCAACGGAATGGCCAATCAGGGATGCCGCGGGGCAAGTGGATTCCATTGCGGCGGCCGAGGATACATCGCAATCGAGTCGAGTCATTCCGCTGTCAAACTTTCAGCGGCTGCGCTTCGCTTGGAAAGCACCAGAGGCGCTTGCGGATATTCCGCTTGCAGCGCCATCGCAGGAAGAAGCGGATGAGTTCGACCTTGAAGACAGCGCTGCCTTTTTCCAGCGACCGCAAGGCTCATGGCGAGCACGAGTGTTTGGCACAGTGCTGCATGCATTTCTTGAGCCTCTGGCCAATGTAGTCCAACAAAATGTAGATGCGTCTGAGCAGGCGCGCTTGATCGATGCACTCCACCAGCCGATCCGGTTGCAACTGCTGAGCAACGGACATCCGCCAAAAGAGGCTGTCGGAGACGCGACCCGCATCGTCACCGCGCTGCACCATATGGCGGCAGATAAAGATGGACGATGGATCCTCAGCGAGCATAACGCTCCATCGATAGCGCAGGGGTCGAGTCTTCTCCATCGCGGATTTGAGGTTTCATTGACCGCTGTGCATCGCAATATTTTGCGATCCATCCGCATCGATCGCGTGTTTGTTGCTGGGGCAGACCCGACGAGTTTCGGCACCGATGCGCTCTGGATTATCGATTTCAAGACTGCGTCTCATGGCGCGGGCAAGATCGAAGAATTTCTGGCAATGGAGGGCGAGCAATATCAGGAGCAGATGCAGCTATACGGCGACATCGCGCGCCTCATCTACCCGGAGATCCACAGCCTGAGATTGGGATTGTATTATCCACTGCTGGCGCGGCTTTCATGGTGGCCGTATGCGGTGGAACAGTAAGCGCGACCGCTGCAAACCGCGTGCGGCCTACTCCTCTGATGCTCGCGCCTGGTTGAGTGCGGCGCGCTCTATGGCCGAATTTATCTCCGCACCCAACAGCAGCATAAATCCGCTGACATAAAACCAGGTCAGCAAAACAATGACGGCGCCGAACGATCCGTAGGTGGTGGTGTAGGGATTGAAAAAATGAAGATAGATGCGAAACCCCAGGGATACTGCCAGCCAGCCGAAGATACCGACGATCGCACCAGGGGAAATCCATCGCCAACGGCGCTTGCCGGCAGGACCCCAATGGTAGGTAATTGAAAAAACCAACATCATGAAGAATACGGCGGCTATAAACTTCGCAACCTTCCATACTTGCAGCATGACTGGGTCGAACATCAGATCGTTGCTGAAAATCTTCGCCACGTCGTCGCCAAGAACGAGCAGCAGCATGGCACAGCAAACCAGAACAAAAATGGCCATGGTCGAAATCATGGCGATCGCTTTCGCTTTCCAGTAGGGGCGCGCCTCTTTCGTTCGATAAATCACATTCAAAATCGCTTGCGTAGAAGACATGCCGTAGGTGGCCGCCCACAAGGCAGCAATCGCGCCAAACACAATGTGTCCGGTGTTGCTTGCATGTGTGGTCTGGCTGAAAGCTGCTTCCACCGAGGCAAACGCCGCCGGCGGAATGACCTTTGCGAGATATAACATCAGTTCAAGATTTGCGCGCGTGCTGGTACTCGCAAACACGCTGAACATGCCGGACAAAAGGATCAGGGCCGGAAACATTGCAAAAAGAAAATAGTATGCAAGCTCCGCCGACCGGTCTACGATCTCATCCTGAAGCAGTGAAGACCAGACCTGCCGTAAAAGGGTGCCGACGGAGAGACCCCCGAGCGAAAAGCCGATCGCAAGTCGCCGGCGATCGAAAGCCCTCGATACCTTCTTTGGTGGTTCCATGTTTTCGTCGGCAGATACGGCTGCATTGGGTGAAGACGCTCAGACCCTAGGATGACTAAGTTTTCCAAAAGGCTGGTGTTCAGGCACCTCTGATGCAGTTTTGATTGTGACACGGCGCGGTCTTTTCGCAGTGTCTTTCTCCAAGCCGGTGGAGATGCAAGAATGGAGCATGGTGAATCTCGTAGGACTGACCCGATGAAGACGGAATGGAAGAGCCGAAGCGCACTGCAACTCGGCAATGATTTAGTTCAAATGACGATGCTGACGGGCGGCGGCCATCTCGCCGCATTTGCATTCGTACCCAGCAGCGGAAATGCAACCGACAACGCGATCTGGGAATCTCCATGGCCTACCGCGGATCCTTTGACACCCGAACATGACGAGCTTTCGAAAGCCTATGGAGGCAGGCCGACAGGAACTTTTCTGGCTTCGTATTCCGGCCATTCGCTGTGTCTCGATTGCTTCGGACCTCCATCGGACTTGGAGGCCAGTCTCGGAGTGACGCTTCACGGGGAGGCGGGAATTGCGGACTGGGTTTGCGAGAGTGACAGCCCGCTCGATGCTTCGCTCGCGGTGCGTGCGGAGTTACCCATTACGGGATTGCAGGTGGCGAGGAAATTCCAGCTCACTCCCGGCGAATCCGTGGTGCGTGTGCAAGAGCAGGTTCGCAACCTTCGCGACACCCCGCGAGAAATCCAATGGCAACAACATGCCACTTTAGGCGAGCCCCTGCTGAGCCCGGAGTCGTGCAGCATCGCCGCCTCGGTTGGCAAAGGCAGGACCTGGACGCTGGGCTACGATGGCCCCTGCCTGCTGCCCTCGGACAAGGAGTTCGAGTGGCCGTTTGTTGACACCGAGGCCCACGGACGGCGAGATCTACGGCATCCGTTCACACCTCCGAACGGAGGATTCGTTGCCGGACTGCAGCAAGTTCCTGGGCGGGAAATCGGCTTCATCGCGGCCCTGAATTGGGACCTGGGGCTGGTATTTGGATATTGCTTCCGATCTGCTGATTTTCCATGGATGACGATGTGGCATGAAAACCGCGCCCGAGCCTATGCGCCATGGGATGGCAGAACGCGAGCGCTCGGACTGGAGTTTGGCCCCACTCCTTTGCCGGTGGGCAAGGAGGAAATGGCTCGACAACGCGGGAAATTTGATGGACCCATTGATCGCACAGTTCCGCCGCATGGGAAGCTGAATCAATCGTGGCTGATGTTCCTTGCCAGTGTTCCCAGGACCTGGCGGCAAGTGGAGAATGTGACCGTGGAGGAGGACAAAATTTTGCTGCGAGAAGCCAGCGGCGACCAGACGACACTGGTCGCGCGCCGAGCTCTGGCTTTCCTTCGGAGTGATAACGTTCCCGGCCTATTTAGCGCTCTGTAGCAGCGCCGCGACTAGAGCCTGCCTCTCTTCGGTGAGATCCGGCCGATAGTAGTCGCGTCCGGCTCGTTCATACCAGTAATCCGCGTTCGCCGTTTGTCCCTCTTTGCGGTGCAGATACGCGTGGACAGCCATTCCATCCCTGGTTTCAAGTTCGTCGACCAGGGAGTGAGCTTGCGTCCAATCGTCTTTCATGTCCCACCACAAGGCCAGCAGTGGAATCGAAATCCCGGAGGGCGGTTCCTGGTGCGCAATCGTGGCTTCAAATTCGTCGAGTTTCATATGGGTCTCCTGCCAAGTACAGGACCGTCGCGCAATTGGCTCCCAAGCAACTATAAGGGAAATCCACAGCAGAATGCACCGACTTCAAATCAATCCACAGCGACGCAGTCGGCAAAAGAAAAGGCCCGCTGCGCAGTGCAGCAGGCCTTTGCAGTCGTGTTGCAGGTTTTAGAACTGAATCCGACCGGAAAGCTGTACGACGCGTGCCTTCCCCGGGAAAGTGCCCACTTGATCAGTTAACTGGCCGAAGTTGCTGGGTTGAGTAATGTCAATGGTGTTTGGGTTATTGAAATAGTTGAGGTTCACAAAGTTGGGATGATTCAGCACGTTGAAGGCGTCGGCGCGGAACTGAAGCGTGACATTTTTTGAGGGAACCAGCATAAAGTTCTTCGCCAAGCCCGCATCGAGATTGAAAAAGTTCGGCCCACGCAGGTTGTTGCGGCTGCCGATTTTAAATCCAATCGGCCCCACAAACGCAGCGGCTGCGGCGCCTGGATCGGCGTAGATCTGCATTGCGCCGCTGGCGTCCTTGTGCTGGTGATGTCGTAAAGCGCTCTTCGGTCCTACCAGGATTCCCGGCGCATCGTTGGCGTAACCCGCCACAAACGCGCTTGAAACTGTGCTGTAGGCCTCACCGGTATGCCAGGTGAGGATGCCACTTGTGTCCCAGCCGCCGATCAACTCATCCGCCCACCATGGGATGCTGCTGGCGAACTGACGACCACGGCCGAATGGCAACGAATAGGTAAAATCGCTGGTGACGTAGTTGGTGGTGTCGAAGTCAGAATTTCCGCGGCATTCGCGAGGCCGGACGACATCGCAGATGAAGCCATACCCTCCAAATGCGATCTGATTCGCATAGAGCGAGACGTTGTCAATGGAGTGGGACCACGTGTAGTTGATGTCAAACTGCAGATTCTTGGTCAGGTTCTTCTGCAAGCTGACAAGCAATCCGTTATAGCTGGAAAAGCCCTTGTTGGTATAGACGGTGTTCTCAGAGAACTGGGCTCCCATGCCGACGTTGTAATCCATCAGACCCGAAAGAGCCTGAATCGTGTCGGCGAAGTCGCCTTTATACACAAGCGACTCCAACGCGCTGGCAATCAAGGATGTGTTGTTGGGATAGCCGAGCGACTGGCCAAATCCGGGAGCTACCTGGTTCTCCCACCAGGGTTCAGCGGGCAGGTTGGTCGGGTCGGAGCCGTTGCGCACTTCGGTGGTGATATTCGCCATCGCCTGCGACATCATCTCTCCGGAGGCCTGGTCCGGGAAGTCGATCAGTTGGTTGGCATCGGCCTGAGCGAGCAGTCGGCGGCCGAGACGGCTTACGTAATTCAGCTTCAGGATGTAGGAACCGGCGAACTGATGCTGCATCCCCACGTTAATCAGGATCGAATAGGGAGTTTTCAGGTTTGGATCGATCATTTCGTTGAAAGCGCCGCCATTCTGCAATCCGTACGGGTTGCCATCAGCGTCGACATAAGGCGTGAAGGGGGGCTTAGGGGTCGGCGGTGCGACGGCCTGCGGGGGATTTGCCAACCGCGGATCGGTTGCGAGTGAGCCTCGCGGATCTGTTCCACTGCCGTAATTCACGACGCTCTGTTGCTGAAACAGGTAGGAATACTGACTCTGCTGGTATTGAACTGCGTCGATGATCGTACGGTCGTAAACGATGCCGATGCTCCCGTTGAGGACGGTGGCTGGATCAAATCCCGGGTTGTAGGCAAAAGCAAAGCGTGGTGCAAATTCCAGCGGTTGGGACTTGTAATACCCCGGCCCGTGATTCGCCTTTCCTCCCAGAAGATAGCTAATGAAGGGCACCGCATCGGGGCCGCTGACCCCGGCAGCGCTCTGCTTTTCGCGCGCTGAAAAATAATCGTCGAAGCCTGTCGTCTGCACAGTCTCAAGGCCATGGGTCTCATAGGGGACTGTGAAGTATTGGTAGTTGAGGCCGAAACTAAGCGTCAGGGTTGGAGTGACCTTCCAGGTATCCGCAACGTAAGGTTGCGTTTGATAGTAGCGGAAGTTACGCACCGAACCGGACGGCTGCGGGAGAGAGTTGCCGCTTGCATCGTAGTTGAATGTGCTCGATAGCGCACCGACACGTCCCAGCATGGCGGCGAAGGCACAAGCTACTACGTCTGTACGCAATGCGGCATGGC
>JAZKAG010000124.1:0-1195 GCA_040389265.1 Acidobacteriota bacterium | reverse complement strand
AAGTCACCTGCGCGGTTCCGCTCGGCGTCAGCAAGTTCGCAGGGCGCAATGACGCGTCCAGGCCCTGGACTTCGCCGCCCAGACCGATGGTGTAGGAGTTGTAATCGAGTGTGGTCTGCTCATGCGAGGTAATCCACTTGAAGTAGCCTCCGATCTGGAGGGAGTGGCGACCGAGGATCCAGGTAAAGTTGTCACTGATTTCGGGTATCGGCACGTGGCGGGACTGGGCATTGGTCGGACTGGCGTATGGACTGTCCAGCAGCGTGGTTACACCGGTCGCAAAGGAAACTTGGTAGATGCCTTCCGGGTTGGAGGGGCGTGGAAAATCGTAGTCCTGCACCGTGCTGCCGTAAATGAACTGGTTGAACTTGTACGGGCTGATCTGCCAGTCCATGCCGGCGACATACCCATAGCTGCGATCAATAAACTGACCTGCGGGCGGATCGCCAGGAAACTGCGAACCATCTTGGACCTGATTCTCGCGAGAAATTGTACCCCGTCCGTAGAGCTTGATCTTGTCGTTCACCACCCAGTCGACTCGGCCCACATAGTTGGTCATGTCGTCCGGCGTGGGCGCATTGAAACGAAAGCCGCCGGTGTTCACGCCATCTCCCGGGGTAAGGTCGTTCGCCGCGGGATAACGATTCTGGAACAGGTCCAATACCTGAGGGCTTTCTCCAATCCCCGCCGGATCGAGCGCGGCGACCTGAGCGGGCGTGAGGGAACTGATGCAGCCGGGCGTCGTATTTTGTCGACTGGTAAATACGCAGCCTGGGCTGTTGTTGATGTAGGAAACGTTGCCGGCGGTGAAAGATGGCAGCGGCACCGTACGGAGCTCGGTTGAGTCCTGAGCAATGCGGGAATTGAGATAGTTAAAGAAAAAGAACAGTTTGTCGTGCTTAACCGGTCCTCCCAGCGAGCCACCAAACTGGTTTTGCACCAGTTTCGGCGTGCGATTGCCGATCTCAGAGTTAAACCAAGTGTTGGCCGTTGTGGAGTTGTCGCGATGATAAAGATTCACATTGCCATGCCACTGATTGGTTCCGCTGCGAGTGACCAGTTGAAACTGGCCGCCGCCGCCAGGGCCGCTGTCGGCAGTAAAGCCCGCAGTGGTGCCACGGAATTCCTGAACGGAGTCGACGGGCGCGTTGCCGGTGATCGATGATCTGGAGAATTCGCTGCTCAGTCTGCCTGA
>JAZKAG010000123.1:11097-14785 GCA_040389265.1 Acidobacteriota bacterium | reverse complement strand
AATGGGGCAGATTTGATTTTAGGATGTGCCTCGACCCTGCGGGAACGCAGCGTAATCACCTTCACGAGCTCGTTCACCAGGTGAGAGAGGAACGGACCGTCGTCGTCGACCGAGTCCACATACACGTTAGCCGGATTGACCGCATAGTGTTGCCCTGTGAGATAGGGCCGAGACATGAAGAGTGCACGGGTCGAGTCCGGAGCGCGAAGATTTTTCTCGACGGTTGCGCTTACGAGCAGCAATGGAGGATGGATCTCAGTCCGCCAGAACTTGACAAAGTTGTGGCCCGTATCCAGGATCCACCGCCCGAACGCCGCCACGCGATCGCCGTGCCGCACGCGCGCTTTGAAGCTTTGCGGAATCAGGTTGCCGTCCCATTCGATACCGAGTAGCCCGCGCCGCATCGGGAGGCCCTGTTCATTGGCAAGCAACTGACCCACGCCGGAATCCTGTGGGTTGATATTGGCCGGACTCAGCAATGCCTGGTATCCGTTCTTGTCGTCGTCGAGCGCGATTTGAAACTCCCAGTCGAAGCCGAATGGATGATCGAAGGGAGCGTCTGCGCCGGAATAGTCTGGCGCGACAACCCACCCTGTGCAGCCGACGAGGTTACCTTTTTCGTAGTCCTGCGAATGGTCAAGCGTCTGCATCCATTCAATGTCCGCGCTGAGGGGGAACTCGTTGCCGCCGCTTTCGGCCCAGCTGGAATCGTCCTCGCTAGGCAGGACCGGATTCCGAAAATCGATTTCCAGGATGTTCGCCGGCGAGGGCGACGGCGGATCGAAGATATCGTAGACTGCGACGGATAACTGATTCGAGGGGTTCGTGCACTGCTTCGAAATCCGGATGGCGCTGACGATCCGTTCCATGCCGAGCGGGGCCAGGGTTGTCGCGGTGACGTCGTTATTCGGCGGCAGCGAAAAGTCGCCGCAATCGACGAAGGCGCTTCCCAGGTCATCCGAAAAGATGCCGTAGGCATTCAATTCGAGCGTGCCGGAGGCGATTCGCCTTGAGCTGATCAACTTCGCACCGGACGCGGTTATTGTCGAACAGGCGGCCAGCGCACTCGCAGCATCGGCTTCGCGATCGAACAGGCGCTCGATTGTCTGCGCCGCGGGCGAAGGACGCCAGGCGATCAGTTTCAAATTTCCCGCGTCGTCGACAACGCTAGTCAGCAAATCGCTGGTTGGATTTGTCCCCGGAATCGGAGTAAGCGCGATCTCGGTTACCGCACCCGCCTGGGATCCGCTGTCGGCCCAGCGCGTGATCGCGCCGTTCGAGGCTACGCCCCAGCCGATCAGTTCCAAATTGTTACTGCCATTGCGAACTGCAGTGATCACGTTCGACGAATCGATGGTTGCGATCGTCACCCAACTGACGATGCCTGCCTGCGATCCGCTATCGTGCAATCGTGAAAGCGTTCCATCGGACTCGAATTGCCACGAGATCAGCTCCAGATTACCGCTGCCGTTCTGGACTGCGGTAACGATAATATTCGCACCCACGACCGTCATCGCGATATTGCTCGCTTCACCGGCGGAAGTGCCGCTGTCCCATATCCGCGTGATCGATGCCATGCCCGCGGGCACGTCCCATAGGATCATTAACAAGTTGTTGCTGCCGCTGCGGACCGCCGTGATCGCCGTCCGATCGATAAGCGCGAGCGCGACCTCGCCGATCGCGCCGGCCTGCGATCCGCTGTCCGACATCCTTGTTACCAGGGTTTGCGTCGGAGGAGAAAGCCAGCCGATCAGTTCTAAATTTCCAGAATCGTTCCCCACCGCCGTCAGAATCTCGGTATCGTTGAACGCCTGCACCGCGACTCCGCCGATCTTTCCGGCGGTTCCTTCGGCGCGCGGCAGAATGAATGTCGGCTCGACATCGGATACGCGAAATACCGTCACGGCGAGTGCGTTATCAGAATGTCCGCTCTCTGAAACCCGCATGGCGTGCGCGAAACGACCGGCGCCGAGATCGACCATCGCCGTCTTGCTCACCTCGCCGTTGCCCGAGAAGTCTCCGGTGCGGACGAATCCGCTGCTCGCGCCCGCACCAACCAAATCGAAAGCGATGAGCTCTGGATTGTCCGAACCGTTGCGCATCGCAGCGATGTATTTCGGACCCGAGTCCGTGACCGTGAAGCAGGAGCTCAAATCGGTCGCAGTCCCTGCGCCTCCATCTGGCAAGCGCTCGATGGTCCCTGACCCCGGATCCGGACGCCAGGAAATCAACAGTAGATTGCCCGAAGCGTCACACACAGTCGTCAAGACATTGTTCGTGGGGCCAGGTCCATCCATCGTGGTGATGGAGACTTCGCTTACCGATCCAGCCTGCGATCCGCTATCACCCCACCGCGTGAATGTACCGTTTGAGGCCACGCTCCAGCCAATCAATTCAAGATTGCCGCTGCCATTGCGAACCGCGGTGACAACGTTGCCATCATCAATCGCAGCGATCGTGACGCGGCTCACGGATCCGGCCTGTGATCCGCTGTCGCGAAGGCGCGACAGCGTTCCGTTGGATTCCAAGCGCCATGAAATTAGCTCCAGAATGCCGCTGCCGTTGCGCACAGCCGTGACGATGATGTTGGACGGGAGCAGCGCCATCGCAATGCGACTGGCCTCACCTGCGGTTGTCCCGCTATCCCAGGTCCGCGTAACCGACCCGAGACCTGGGGGCACATCCCACAGGATCATGAAGAGATTGCCACCCCCGTTGCGTACGGCCGTGATCGCTGTTCGCCCGATCACCGACAGCGCCACCTCGCCGATCGATCCCGCCTGCGAACCGCTATCAGAAACGCGCGTGACTTCGGTATCGGTCGGGGCGCATCGCCACGCGATCAATTCCAGATTTCCGGATCCATTTTTGACCGCGGTAAGAATTTCGCTATCGTTGAATGCATCGATTGCGATTGCGTTGACTTCGCCCGCAAAGCCTTCGGCCTGAGGTCGGATAAATGTTGGCATCGAGGATGGTCCTCCTCAAGAACCTATTGGATTACGTGGCAGAAGACATCAGCACTGGTGGGCAAATTTCAAACGTCTTTTATATTCCGCATGACCGCGGCTGGCATCCCATGACATGGAATTAGCTTTGCAGGAAAAGCTCTTAAGTTCGAACTTTCTTTGAATGTCGAGCCAGTCGGAAAATTACAACGACAATAACGGGGACCAGAAAAAGCGCCAGTTCTAAAGCGCCCGAACCCCCATCAGGTGACATGTGAAAAATGCGTTCGATGAATTCCATGCACCGCCTCCGATCGAAGTGATCGATGGTGAGATCTCTCCAGTTGCGAATCGTTTGGTGGCCCTCTAACCGAGGCCAGCGCCCGAAGAGCGCGAGCGTCCATTCCCCCCGCGTCCAGTCCAATCGAATTAGCGTTGACCATTTTTGATTGATAGAGCAAGTATGTCAAGCAAAAATTTGAACATCAGCGGGCCGTTTGACTGTAGAAGCTTAGGAACAACGATTTACGCAAGAACTAGCTAGCCCTGGACATTTCAGCCTGCCCAGGTTCATCAAGTGCATTGAATGATCTTGCCAAACTAATGGTCAGTTAAGGGTTTGAGCTTGATATTGGAGAACTACGCCAAGCTGTCATTCATGCTCCGCATACTCTAGACGTTATTTGCTTTCCATCAAACAATGCTGACTGTCCAGCGACTACTTTTTAGTACTCCGACCT
>JAZKAG010000123.1:0-11087 GCA_040389265.1 Acidobacteriota bacterium | reverse complement strand
GTCTCTGGGTGGGCAGAGGCCGCTTTCGGACTTCCGGATCGGGTCTACGGCCAGCCCAAGTACGAGAGAATGAACGCGTGGGGAGATGCGTAACCACCTGACTCCATCGCTTCAACCCGTCACTTGTAGAGGTTGACCACTTCAAGGTAGACATTCACATGTGTTCATGGCACAGGTGAAGTTCAGACATAGAAATTTGCTTCCGTTCGGATGTACGTGGCATTCGCAAGGAGGAGGCGCTCTATGCAAAAGACGATACGGAGACGCAAGTCACACCGTTATTTCCAATCCGATCAATTTCCGCCGTCGACTTGCCCTGCATGGAGTGATGCAGGCAGATATCTGAATCAAGTCCTTGATTATCCTGGTGCCCGGCGAGGGTATACGCCTCCTGTTTTTGCAGGCCCACTAGAATGATGAACATGACTGAAAATAAAAGTGGTTTTCGCTCCGACGTTTGAATTCTCACACCTCAAAATAGGGCAATTACCTTCCAAAAAGCCAGAAAAACGGTAGCTACGGTAGTTAAGTCTGGGGCTGAAGGTATCCCAGGGGTGTTCATAACTGCCAGGGACGGTTGGGATCTATCGATCAATCCAGCCGACGGCCGTTCCAGTCAAGAGGGACAGAACCAGCCGCGGTCGATTCATCGCTCGTAGCTTGCCGTGCTTGTTGATCTTTTTCCGGGATGATGTTCATTGCAAAATTAAATGCTTCACTGGAATCGATCCACCTTGTTTGATCCCCCTCCGTTGGAGGAGCCACAATACGATGATCGATCGGTAACTGGTTCAGGTGTTCGGCTGCCCACTTCGCAGCGAGTCCATTCAGCGGACTTTTCGTGTTGTATTCCTGATAGGCAATCATTCTGCCGATGCGAACGATAAGGTCGTCGAGACCTTCTGAGGCTGCCCAGAAATCGCCAATACATACAGTGGCATCATCGAAATTTGGATGGAAGACCGGGGTAAGCATCCTGCATTGCGGCGCCCGTCTCGGATAATCGAGCGACAAATTGACTTCCAAAACATGAAGCTCACGCTCCAGTATCTCGCCGCTCGGGTTCACATAGAGGCCTTTCAATGCATAGTTGAAGCGATAAACTTCGGGAGGCAAACCGGCGGTGGCAGCGATCTGGATGATAGGCCAACCGGCGAAACGCCGCGACAACAGTTCGTAATCCGTCTTCAATCTGCGTGTGCGCGGCGACGCCATGATCTCACCTTCTTTCTATCTCAGCGGGATATTTCTCAGCACGGTGAAGATCCCTACACAGCCGAGTATCAGTCCGAGCAGAGAATCAGAAACATTTGGCCAACGAAAATTAACGCTTCGAATGGCGCGCCAATAAGTTCTGGCAAAATACATCGTCGCAAATGGGAGAAGCAGGACCACCATCGCGTTCCAGTGCATCGCATCAAGCAGTCTTCCATGCAGCAATGCCGCCAACGCACGCGTGCCACCGCAGCCCGGACAGTACAGATGCAGCCAAGTGAAAATTGGACAACGCGGGTAGAAGCTCGAAGTTGCCGGAGGAAAGCGATGGAGCACATAGCCCACTGTTGCCGTGGCCAGCGCGACCGAGTTGGCGATCCAAATGCGGCCCGTATAACTCATGCTGGCTGGAACCCTACACGGTCTAAGTTCTTGCGGCGGTTAATGTCGTTGAAGTGATACTGGAAATAGATTGCTCCAAAGAAGAAGGTCATGACTCCGCTTAAAAGCAAACCCATCGGTTCTACGTCGTTGAAGTGTTTTTCCAGGGAGCTTCTCAGACTGAAACGGCCGATGAGCGTCAGGATATAAGCTGCAAGTTGCAGGAAACCGACCAGCGGATTCTTGACATGATGTTGAGCTGCAATGAAGCTGAAAACCGCAATCAGGACAAGATCGGCTGCATAGAACATGTAATAATATAGCGCCTTACTTTGCGGAGCGACCTGCCGCATCCACACCGCCTGCACAATATCCCAGACAGCGGTAAACAGCCCACAACTGATAATTCCAAAAAGCAGCACAAGTGCCCAGTGCAGATTGGGCGGATCGGGATACGCGTGCGCTATAGAAATTGGTGTAGCAGAAATCGGCAATTGCGAAACCGAGATGGTGCCAATGATCTGCGACACGGGAAGAGGCTCGCTCATTCCCTCGCTCTGAGCCAAATCCGTCAGCAGAATTTCGCCCGAAGTGACATACTTTTGTAGATCTGCAAGGGTGTAAGGACCATAACGCTGATCTTCACGGATAACAAAATAGTTCATTCGCGTTCTCCAAGGTCAGATGTACTGAAATCAAATAAAAGCGATGCCGTCGCTGTCGCTGTCAACCATACATGCTTCCACGATCGCCCAAATCCAGCTGATGACTGCGCCGAAGAAGCAGGAAAAAAGAGTAATACAGAGCTGTATCACAGCTCTCTTAACATAACCAGCGTAGAAGTTATGTCCACCAAACGCGCCCAGAAAGACGGCTAGCAGGACAAAGGATACGCGGCTTTTGCGCGGCGTCTGGCTATGGATTTCGGGTGGAGCAGCTGCATAACCGCCGAAGGTCGGATAAGTCATGACCGGCACGTGATTGCTATGAATCACACCAGTAGGGGGAGGGGGTGAAGTCCCCGGGATTCGGGGCGGTGGCGGCACGGTAGAAGTTTCAATCGCACCCACGGTTTGAATTGGTGCGCCTCCGGAAAGGCCGAAAAAAGAAGGTGCATTTTGCGAAGACTGCCGATCCGCAACAGGCACCAGGTCATGATCGGAAATGCTGATCTTCGGTTCCTCTACCGGTGCCTGGGAGCAGCCGAACACAGTACACCCACCGTTTTCGCGAAGACAATCCGCGTGGTGCTGCGTGGCACAATCCGGGCACGCGACGATCTCGTCATGCTCTTCAAATCCTGTCCGGCAGTAGGGGCAGGTGAGGCTCATCCGCGATGTTTCTCCTGATAGCGGAACGCATATCGACCAATTTGCACGATGGTGCCGCTATCAATGACGCGAGGGCCGCGCATGGATTGTCCGGAAACATAGACAGGGCCACTCGCCACCAGGTAAATCTTCGATCCCTTCAACTCGAAGATCGCATGCAGCGGCAGGATATCAGGGTCTTTGAATAAATAAATGTCAGAGCTCTGCGAGCTGCCGACCACAGTTCGCGGCTTGTACAGGATGAATTGTTTTCCTGCCAGTGGTCCGGCGGTCACGTGAAGCCAACGATCTTTCAGAGCGCTTTCAACCAGGCCGATGGCAACACCCGTAGCCAACCCCAGTAGACCGAAACCAACCGCGCGGCTGGTCGCTCCGCCATGGGTAGCAAACGCGATGGGGTCGAATATACTTCCCCCAATCAGCGCTCCGATGGCTCCGCCTAATGCGCCGTAACCTGTCTTCTTCATCGACTGACCGATGATGCCGTAGATGACGCCACCAGCAACGCCGAGTACCATCCATGCCAAGCCTCGAACAATCCAAATTGCGGGATTGTGAAATGTAAGCACGCCGGCCGCGTGGCAGAACGCGAGTCCGACATTAAAAAATACGTTCGCAAGATTGCTGATGAGGAAGCCGAGTACCATGCCCAGCGGCAGAGCAAGTCCGCCCCGAACCAGTGCCTTTCTGGTGGATCGTTCCACAATGCTCTCGGCAACTGCAAAGCCCACGCACATCAGGGTGACAACTAACGGCACCATCAACACGTCGCCCCAATGAGACGCATTATTTGGGCCATCGACAAAAGCCGGTTCGGCTAATCCCCAGCCTGCCAGTGTTCCTAGCGTTCCGGCCACGCCCAGGTAGAACCATCCGTGCAGCAGAATGCTGCCTTTCTCGTGGGCAACGGCGGGAGCGTCCTGCGTTGCGTTGATGTTTCCATAGCTCTTTGCGGCGGGACTGGCACTCGCGGGTTGCGCGTGGACGGCAACTTTATCGGGTTCGGAATTGGCAACCTTGGCCAAGTCCTCGAGGCTCACCTTTAGCGACTGCGGATTGTCGGTCACTTGCTTCTCCCGGAATTGGAGCCAGGGGCGGGCTTAGTTTGTTGGAGCGGAGGAGTGGGTTGAGCCAATGGATTTCCGCCAACGGCAATGGGTTAGTGTTGCTCCAGCCGATGCACCAATTCTGGAGGTAATTCCATCAAGGTTCCAGAGTTGGGATCAAAGAGAAGAACGATCACGCGGGGAAACAAGAAATAACCGATAGAAAATCCAAGAAGAAGGGCAGAAATACATACCACGGCACTGGCGACCCAACGCCGCCAACCCTTTTTCCGCTCGCTTCGAACAGTTCGTTCGGCACCCATGCGATTGAGGGTCCGGCTCTCCTCGTCTTCTTCCGGCGTGAAGGCAGTTTCCTTGGGCGTTCGCTCCACGCCATCACCGTTATTGTCGATGACGGATAAATTGGATATTCGATGGATCACGCCATCGACCCATCCGAAGCAGCCTTCCTCGTCGGTGTGCGGGTCGTAGACCCAGGCCACCTGGTCTGGAGATGAGAAGAAGTTTCGATGGATAAAAGAGTCGTGCTCTGACAAGAAGACCCCGAAGCCGGGGTGAGAATGGTACCAACCAACGATGCGTTGGTCTGGATAGGACTCGTCTTTGACTTGGTAGATCGTCTCCCAGGCATCCTGAGTAAACGTGACGTGCGCCCCAGCCTGGGCAGCATTCAACGCTTCGATGGAGGCAGTAATTTCCACCACCCCATCACGGGTCTCGCCGATCAGAACGCCGCAGACCTCAGTCTTCATGTGAGCGCGGGCATGTTTGCGAATGCAGCGTGTTACTTCATTGTCAATTTGAAATAGCGGTACCACAGACTTTCCTGCCGTAGGACTCATAGTCGTGCCTCGCTCATGCTCAGGTTGGCCAGCGGTCCCAGAACAGCCTCTGCATCGCCTGCTATAAAGTAGGAAATCTCGGCGTCGAGCGCGCGCGCGGTAAATGCGTCGAAGAGAGGAAGACCCAATTGATCGAGTCGGCGATTCGAGAGGTGTGGTTCGCCTCGATACCCTGAAAGCGTGCGCACCACTCGCATGTGTCCATCGCGAGGACAAGGTCCGCGATCGTATTGAATCGCTCCTACGGGGAGAAAACATTCTTCTTCTTCGCCGCAGTTGGGGCAAACCAGTTTCCAGATGACATCGCGGCTGAATTCCAGAACGACTTCATCACTCGCAAAATCTTCTCTAGCCCGCTTCAAGAGTTGCCCCAGAGTAAGTGCGTTGGAAGGCTCTGGCATCTGTACGACATTTTCGAAAATGTAATGACTTAGACAGTCGGGGTTTTCCGTGTAATCGACGACATAGGAGGAGTGGTGCAGGCCTTCAAAGATATAGGCTTTACTTGCCAGGGTCGGCATGCCATGCAGCAGCTTCACCGCCTCCTGCACTTGAATGCCGGCGATGATCGAAGAAATCGTTGATGTGGTAGGTACGCGTCCTTCAGTGGTGGCCGCATGCAGCAGCAGGTTGCAGGACATGCGACGATCAAGGATCGCCCAGTCAGTTTCACCCAATGTGCATTCATAGCATGGAGCCTGACCCGGCAGAAAGACTCGGGCAACTCCGTTGATGCCCTCGATGGCTCCGTCGATCCACGGGCGATTCGTTTTCCATGCGCAGCGGTTGATCCACAGTCGAGCCTCGCGATTGTCTAGGCCGGCCAGGATGATGTCCGCCCAGGCGAACAGGCCGAGTCCGCAGTCTTGCATTACATTTGCGGTCAGGGGTCGCACGGTTGCCTGTGGCAACAAACCCCGGTAGGCATCCGCAACCGATTCAGCTTTTGAGCGGCCGATCTGGGTCGAACGAAATAGAATCGCTCGCGATAGATTCGAGGTTTCGATGGAATCGAGATCAACGACGACGATGTTGTGAAAGCCGAGCAAAGCGAGGTTTTTGAGAATCTCATTTCCTAATGCGCCGGCCCCGACTACCAGAATCTTGGCAGCACGAATCTTCTCCTGATCCCACCATGGAATCAGGCGGAGACGACTATATCGGTCATCTTCGAACGAGGCGTCAACTCGGATTGTCTCGGGCGGCATGCATTACCCCGCTGTAATCTCAGGCTGCAGTCGAAGGATATCGCCTTCGCGGACATTTGCATCCGCCAGTGTCTGTCCATCTTGAATCTGCCGGCCTGAGTTCTTGTGATGAAACTTGTAGCTCAATGGAGCGCCGTCCGGCCCGTTCACGGGCAATTGCAGCTTCTGCACCAGAACAGCCACGATTTTGCTGCAAGGCGCATCGTCCGGCAGTTCCGCCGGGACACGTTTGTTCTCAGTAGAGTCGTAGACCGTCACATTGATATAAGGCATGAATTATTCCTTTGAATCTGTTTGGCTCTGATTGTTTTGCGCCTGAGGTTGTTTTTGCTGCGTCGCATTCACGTATTGGTCTAGCCATTTTCGCCCGTTTCCGCGAAACGTCCAGTTGGATTCCTTCAGGATGTCGTCAGCCTTTGCCGCGAAACCAAGATTCTCCGCATTCGGGTCTCGATTGTTGTCGAACTTCGAGCTCACGATCCCTATAAGGTTGCCGCGATCGTCATAGATTGGGCCGCCGCTGTTGCCGGGACTGACTGCTGCAGAAATCTGGACCGAATCGCCGCGAATTCCAGAGACGATACCGGTACTTAAAGTGAACTTCAGGCCTTCCGGATGACCGATGACGAAGATGTTTTCTCCGTCGCGAGCAGCCGCAATAGGTTGGTCAAATATAGCCGAACCTGCGTTACGTCCCACCCATAGCAGCGCCAAATCCAACTCTGGCGCCGTGGCAACCACGGAGGCCTTCGACCACGTTCCTGACTGGGTCGAAACAAGCACATGACCAGAGCGCGGACTCGAGCCTATTCCGGAGTAGTTCACGACATGGTTTGCTGTGGCGAAGAGGTATCCATCTTTATCTGCGTGCAGCAATACGCCTGCGCCAAACACCGGGGAAGGTCGCTCCTGGCGATTCCAAAATCTGGCTGCCGGCGAAATGACCACGACCAGCGGCTTGAATTCCGTGGAAATGTCCGCGCCTGTCAGGTCTGTTGTCGCAGGTAACGCAGGATATGCGGCACGCTCGTCGAGCTCTGGTAGTCCTGTATTCACCATGGAAGGAACTGGTACCAGCGAAAAGATCAATACAGTAGCGACCGTGGTGAGAAATCCGCTGATCACCAGGAGCGTCGAGACGAAAGAAACCCAGGCATACTTAATTCGCGGAGACTGGCTGCGGAAGGCAATCCTAAAAACTACAACGACGATGCAAAGTAGCGGCAGCGCGAGAACAAGGAAAGAGAGCGCAGTTTTGGCCCACCAGGGTATGGGTGGAGGCAACTTGCTGACGATGGGCTGTGGCGCATCCAATTGGCGTTGCGGCGCGACCTGCTGAATTTCCTCGGCACTGACAACAACGCGGTCGACCGGCATCCGAGAACCACCTGCAGAGAAATGAAACAAGGAAAAAAAACAGTTGAGGCGTTTATATTGGAAAAACCGAGGCGAGGCAACCTCTTTTCGTAGTACTCTTGCGGGCGCTAGTAACCCGCTGTCCTTCCAGCAACAAACCCCTATCAGTCCGTGCCTGATTTGGTTCTCTGGCCTCCAGTGGGCGCTGTCTTATGCAACTCTGAACTACACAATACGGGCCGCAGTGGTGGAAGCGGCCAATGCTCGGACCGAATAAGGCTTTCAATTTGCGCTTTTCGCTCGACCGCAGGGGGATGGCTCTGGAAATATCCCTCCAGCGTTTGCAACGAGACCTGCGCTGCTTCATCTCCAGGCGATGTAGGCGTAATCGGTGCGCTCTCTGCTTGGTGCTCGAGACTTTCGAATTCGGACAAAAGCTGCAGGATGCCCAGAGGAGAATATCCGGCAGCCGTGGCGAGGGCCGTCCCATATCGATCTGCTTCCAGTTCCTGCTGTTTGCTATAGCCTGCCGTGAATACACCCACCGGTAGACTAGCTACCTCACCAAGTGACCCCAGGTGGCGTAGCTGTGCCTCTGTCTGAACCCGTTCGGCACAATGTCCGAGATCGATATGTTCGACTTCATGTCCCAGGACCGCTGCCAGCGCGTCTTCACTGTGCATCAACCTTATCAAGCCTTCTCCCACAAAGACATGACCTCCCGGCAATGCGAACGCATTGACAAATTTCGGCTCGGGAATGTAGTGAAACTGATACGGGAACTTACGCCTGGCATGTGCAGAGACAATGCCTCCCACCTTCTGCAGGTACTCTTCGACCTTCGCGGCAGATTCTTTGACCTCAGGAGGTGGCTTCAAGGTCGCTTCGTAAGATCGTGCGAGTTCATCGCCGATCCGAATCTCTTCCGCCGGTGGCAACGGTTCGATGTCAGCAGGTATGCGCGTGATTTCCTTCTCCGCGTCTCCGGTTGCCGAGAGTATGGCGTCCGCGCTGGGCCGAGTGCTAACCTTGTCCCGCTCCGTCGCGAGGATAGCCAGCAAGCCCGCAGCAAGAATGATCGCGAAGGGAATCCAGCGCTTCATAGAAACTTCAACAATATCTCGCGATAGCGCGTGTAGAGAAATGACACGAGGAGCAGCGCAGCTCCCATGACGATGAGTGTTATGTAGCGATCGGCTGGAGCCAGCTTCCAAACATCAACGAAAAGAATCTTTGCCACTCCCAGCAACAATAAAGCAAGCCCCGCCAGCCGATAGCTTCTTTCACGAATCACCAGTGCGATCAAAAACACGGCGACTCCTAGGGCACTCCATGATACGGTGATCAACCCTGCACGCATTTCATGCGTAAGCATGACGGTGACCAGCAATAAAGGAGTAAAAAAGAGAAGCTGTTCCGGCCTGCAAATCGCGAGATGCAAACACCTGATCAGTTGATTCGAAGAAGCTGGCTGTTGCGGACCCAAGCGCCGGATTCGGAACGCCATCGGAAGTGTGAGGAAGACGATTGCGCAGGCAACACTGATGCACGCAATTCGTCCTTCCCAACGGGAACTCCCTGCGAGGGGGGCCGCGTGAAGATTGAAGAGGACCGCACGCAGGAATACTGTGATCGCAAGCACCAGCGCCTGGGCCACGAAGATTTGTCGTTTGAGGGTCCATCCACCCAGGATCGTCAGGAATACCATAACGGCCCATGCGTCGATAACCCACGGAGACCTGATCTCAAAATACGCTAGAGCCGCTAGCGCGACAGAACCGAGATGGGCACTCGCAAGTCCGAAGATACGATCAAGGCGTGTAGAATTTTCGCTTCCGTCCAGACGCCCATAGGTCCAGTAGTAAGCCGCAACAAGGGGCAGCACAGTGTATACACGAGGTGTGAGCCAGTGGGCTGGACTGCCAGCATTCATGTTCGCAAAGAAGATGCGAATGAAACTTGCTAGTAGCAGCGCATATCCCTGGTAGCGCAAATAGCTTTTATCCTTAATGTGGCCGATCTCAAAAAGCACTAGCCCGAGGATTCCCCACGCAATAGCAACACTAATCGGGAGTAGTTCATACCAGGCAAGTAATGCCAACAGCACGGAGCCTGACCAGGAGTAAGCAGTTGGTATCCATACCGGGGATATGTTCCAAATGACTTTCTTGCGTCGCGTACAAACATAGAACAGCGCACTTGCCGCCAACACTGTGACGGCGCGTTGCGAGAGCGGTCCCCAATGACCACTTATCAAGAGATTGACAACCAATATACGGAGGAACGCCGCCGCAGCGATCAAATCACACTGGAATGCGAGATCGACCGAGTCCACCTTGTCCGCCGTCCACCCCAGAATGACCGCCAGAATCATCCAGGCGACTACCGTTTGGCTAGCCGGAAAAAATATCCAGAGGCACGCTCCGGCGGCCAGAAGGCCTAGATACGATGTAAAGCGAAGTGCCAGCCTGTCGGGGTCCTCCGAAATTAGTTCTTTCCAGAATCTTGGTAGCGTCTGGGCGTTCAACCAATATAGGATGGCGCCGCACGCGAGCGCGATGGCAACGGCCATGTGTCTGCCAGAATCGAGGTGGACCTGGCGCCAGACGTAAACTGGCGCCACACTGCCGATTGCCAATTGGATCGCAGCAGCATAACCGGCGAGGATGCCGAGTCTGCGAAAGACGGCCTCGCGCATGCGGAGGCCACAGAACAGAAGAGTTTCCATTTCCAGCAGCCAGAGAGCAGACCAGTTCGAACCGCTGAATCGAAATGGAATTGCGGCAAGCAGTAGCGCTGAAGCGATCGTCGATAGAACAATAAAGGGGATTCGTCGCCTGCTCCGTGAATAGAATGCGAGCAGCATTTCTGCCGCTCCAAATGCGATCAGCGCCCAGAACGCCCACTCCCGATGGTATGACTGGTATCTCAAGAGAATGAGAACCCCGGCCGAGTTCAGCACGGCCAGGACGGTTGAAATCAATTCTTCTTTATCGCTCCGCGGTACTCGCCGAACATAAGCCAATCGAAAGATCAGCCAGTAGAAAAGGATCAGCGCGGCACTTGGAAAAAGTTCTGGAAATGGGTGGCCCGGCCCTCCTCTCGTCGGCAGTAGTCGCTTGAGCCAAAGAAAGTGATTTAGATAAACACAGACAAGACCCGCCAACTCAAGCTCAAACCAATGTTCACGGCTAGTGACGTAGACAAGACCGACTGCCAGAATGCCGCTCGCGACAAGACTGAAAACAGTTACATGGCTGATGGTTACGGTAGAGAAGGCCAGTAGAAAGGCTAAACCGGTGACCACTTGCGATTCATATCGCAACGAATGCCAAACCATGCCGACAGCCGCCAGCAACATCAGCGCCAAATCAAGGTCTTGAGAGGAAAGCACCTGAGTTGCAGGTATGTGATACATCGCATAGGTCGTAAAGAATGTGAGCGCCCAGCCCCCTCCTATGCCCGCTCTAACAAAAATCCGATACTTATGTCGGCGTTCGAGCACCAGGCTGCCGATTAACAAAGTGGCGCAGACAGCATAACCGACAAGCACCTTACCCAGAGGTCCGAGTGTCCTCAGCTGAAACGCGAGGAATAAAGAGACACCGAAAACCAGGATCACAATGCCGAGCTTGTTGAGCCAATTCGTCCCGAGCCGTTCCTCCAACTTGTTGAGTCGACCTCCCA
>JAZKAG010000122.1:19074-23032 GCA_040389265.1 Acidobacteriota bacterium | reverse complement strand
AGGGGAAAAACTTATCCGGCAGAGTCCAGGCGATGCTTCCCGCCATTCGCACTCGACTTAGCGGAACCATTCCACCTACGCAGACAGAGAAGTCCATTGTGCCAGTCGATATCTCGAGCAAATTCAATTCCGGCAATAACGTGCTAGGTTCCGATCTTCATGGGATGGCGACCGGAACCATCCAGCTTAACAATATTGTATTCGACTTAAAAACCGCGGATGGCAAGGATTCTATTGTTGTCGGGACGGAAGGGAAGAGTGCAACCGGCCTGCCGAAGGTGGTGAGTGGCATTCCGATTGCGGTTGCGCCCACCAGCCTGATCTTTCTGCACGCGACGGCGAAACCGGCTTCAAACAAGGAGAGCTTCCGTTTGATTTGGGATCAGGAAGACACGGCGGACATGGTGGGATGGTACGAAATCGTTTACCAGGATGGCTTCGTCACCACCATTCCGATCCGCTATGGCGTCAACATTCTGGAATGGAACTGGGGTCAACGGGTTTCTTATAACGACTACTGCTATGGAGCCGATGCAGTGCCGGTCGGAACTGACTCGACGAATGGCATTACAGGTTTTGCGCTGGAGTGGATCAATCCTCGCTTAGGCAAAGTCATCCAGGAGGTTCGTTTGAGAGGTACGACAGGTTTTCGCGGCGGCTCCGACGAGTACGACAACGAGTGGGGTCCAGTGATTGAAAGCAATGCAGTCATTTTGAAGGCGATAAGCCTGGTGCAGAAGCGAACATGATGAGGATGTCCGATTCTCTGCGACAGACTAACGACCACTACGACAAGATTAAAGGTTCGCGGAAGAACAACGTAGAAACCCTGCAATGCTGATCCTCGCAATCCGTGTTCTCTTTTGCCAGCGCTCTCGAGGTCAGGATGCGTTCTGCTTCCGGCATGTTATACGTCGTTCAGGCAGTCCTGCGCCAGCACCACAATTTACGCGCGCCCCAAGCCGATCAACAGGATCGATCCATCTAAATCGTTTTACCTCGCTTGCTCAGGGTCTTCGCTCTGCTGTATAGTTCAACTTCCAGAGAACGTTTTCGCAATTCAATGCGTCGGTTCGGCGGCCTTTCTCTGCACCAAAAACGGTCGCGCTTTTCGCAGTCGACCTGCGAATCCCTTGCTGGAGTCGCCATGATTTTCCGCAGTGCTGCAATCGTCATTCCAATTTCGCTTCTGTTTCTAGTTACCACTGCACGTAAATCGTCCGCTGAGACGGTTCACCTGAGCATTGACGCGTCGAAAACGGGAGCTACAATCAACCGGGACATCTTCGGCCAGTTCGCGGAGAACCTTGGACACGGACTCTACGGCGGCATTTGGGTCGGACCGGATTCCCCAATCCCGAATACGCGCGGGATTCGCAAGGACGTGGTCGCAGCCCTGCGGGCGCTAAAGGTGCCCGACGTCCGCTGGCCGGGCGGCTGCTTTGCCGATGAGTACCACTGGCGGAACGGAATTGGCCCCGCCGCACAACGACCCGCCACTCTCAACTCGGCGTGGGGCAATGTGGTGGATACGAATCGCTTCGGCGGCGATGAATTCATGGATTTCATCCATCAGATCGGCAGCGAGGCTTACATTTCCGTCAACGTCGGATCCGGAACTCCGCATGAGGCAGCCGACTGGATGGAGTACATGACGGCTGCCGCTCCCACAACCCTGGCGAAGGAACGGGCGGCGAACGGTCATGCGGCGCCCTATACGGTTGGCTTTATGGGTATCGGCAATGAGAGCTGGAGTTGTGGCGGCGATATGTCCGCGGACTACTACCTGAGCCAGCTGAAGATCTACAGCCGCTTCGTCCACAATGACAACCCTTCCCAACAGGGTGCAAATCATATGCTGGAGATCGCCGTGGGTCCGGGCGTTCCTGAAACCGACTGGACCGAAACCATCATGAAAGCCTGGCAGCATCACGACTGGAGCTGGAATATCGACGGCCTGTCGCTGCATCGGTATACGGTGGGCGGTGATTGGCCGCCTTCCATGCCTTCAACAAATTTTGGAGTCGACGATTATTTCAAGCTGCTGCAGTCGACCTTGTCGATGGACGGCTTCCTTCGCCAGCAGGAAGCTGTCATGGATCGGTACGATCCGCAGAAGAAAGTTGCCCTGGCAGTGGACGAATGGGGAGCCTGGCTGGCGCCGCTGCCAGGTACGAACAAAGCTTTTCTCGTCCAGCAAAACAGTCTGCGAGACGCCATTCTGGCTTCGCTGAATCTGAACATTTTCGCGCGCCATGCGGACCGCGTGCGGATGGCCAATATTGCCCAGATGATCAACGTTCTGCAGGCGATGATTTTGACGGAAAAAGAGAAAATGATTCTCACTCCGACCTACTACATTTACAAAATGTATGTTCCATTTCAGGACGCTACTTTTATCCCGGTCGATTTCAATCCGGGCACGGTTCATCGGGATGGCATCACCCTGCCGCGCGTGGATGCTCTCTGCGCGAGAGATGCTTCCGGCAAACTATGGCTGGAGATCACCAACCTCGATCCCGACAATCCACTGAACGTTGATGCGGGTCTCACGGGCATGAGCATCACATCGGCCACGGGAGAAACCCTGACTGCCCCAGCGATCGACAGCGTCAACACTTTTGCACTGCCTAACAGCGTCGTGCCAAAGCCCGTGTCTGCCAACGTGAAAGACAGCAGGCTGACTTTGACAGTCGCGCCAAAGTCAGTCACCGTGCTCTCCCTGCAGCCATGACGGAGGCTTGCACGCAGTAGCGAACCATTTGGAGAGAATGCGCATGAAAACGAAGCCGCTGATGTATGGAATTGCCCTAGCGGTTGCGATTGCAATGGGACCCAGGTCGTCAGCGCAGGTACAGACCCTGGTCCCCGCGGTTGTTCCTGGAGCGAAGCCGGTGACCGTGGAGCACATTCAGATTCACGGCACGTCCCTCGAAGGCAATCTGGAGGGCGACGCCGTCGATCGCGACGTTTTTGTCTTTTTGCCGCCCAGCTACAGCAAAGACAAGCATCGCCGCTATCCTGTCGTTTACGCGCTGCACGGTTACTCCATCGGCGCCGAGCAGTGGAGGCACGAGATTCACGTTCCGCAGACGATCGAAGGCGCGTTCGCTGAAGGCGCGAAAGAAATGATCGTCGTGCTGCCCGACTCCAAAACAAAGCACAACGGTTCCATGTACTCGAGTTCGGTGACAACCGGCGACTTTGAGAATTTTATTGCTCACGACGTCGTGTCCTACATCGATGCGCACTATCGGACTCTTCCCAACCGTGCGAGCCGAGGCCTCGTCGGTCACTCGATGGGCGGCTACGGCGCCGCTCGCATCGGCATGAAGCACTCGGATGTTTTCGGCAGCCTCTACATCATGAGCCCCTGCTGCTTGTCCGCTCGTTCCGCGGGTACCTTTAATCCCGAGACGGAGAAGAAGCTTGAGTCTGTGAAGACGGAAGCAGATTCCGCCAAGCTATCGTTTTTTGAGCGTGCCCAACTGGCCAGTGCTGCAGCGTGGTCGCCTGATCCGAAAAATCGGCCGCTGTATCTTGACCTCCCCTATAAAAACGGCGAGCTACAACCGGACATTCTCGCCAAGTGGGCGGCGAACGCTCCGCTTGCCTTTATCGATCAATACATCGGAAATCTTCGCCAATACCGCGCCATTGCCATCGACGTCGGGGATCAGGATGGCCTTCGCGCCGATACCATCAAGCTGCACGACGTGCTCGACACCTATGGCATCGCGAACAACTTCGAGATCTATCACGGCACTCATACCAGCGCAGTTGCCGATCGCTTCCAGAATCACGTGATGCCCTTCTTCAGCAGGAATCTGTGTTTTCAGAAGAGCTGTCAGTAGGCAGCTTTTGAGGGTGTATTGCCATGATTGGATGGGAACTGTCGGACGCAAATTCTTCTTGACACTTCCAGCGTGCCACAGCTAAACCATGTTTCATAAGGTTT
>JAZKAG010000122.1:14734-19064 GCA_040389265.1 Acidobacteriota bacterium | reverse complement strand
CGTTCTGTCCTTCGGCAAGGATACAATCGATCGGAAGCGAAACGCTCTGCAGTTCTCACGATTGTATGTGGAGGTATCAACAAGCCATGAAACGTCGAGATTTCTTAGTAGGGTCCGTTGCTGCGGCAGCGATTGCTGCCAGTGGAGTGGCGCAGGACGTCGCCATGGTGTCCAAGCTCGATCGCATCGGTGCAATGTCAGGGGATTTTGGTGAGCTTCTGGCGGAAACAAGGGACTGGAGCCAGCCGGTGTCGCCGGGAAAGCTTGACATCATGGACTATCCATCCATGCTTGCGCATCGCTACGGGATTCACAACGTAGAGGTGCAACAGTTCCATTTTCTCTCGATGGAGCCGTCTTACTTTGAGAAGTTTCACGGGCGGCTGCAGAAGGTAAAGTCCCGGATGGTAGACATGCCTCTGGAACTGGACACCGCCGTAGACGACTATAGCGGAACGATCAGCCCTTGTTCCCCTGACCCACAGATTCGCGCTCACGCAATTGAGCTCACAAAGCAATGGATTGATCGAGCAGCGATGATCGAATGCCCCAGTGTCATGGTCAATCAAGGAAGGGCATGGAGCGAAAACCTTACCCCGATTATCGACGCGCTCAAGACACTGCGGGACTATGGCGAATCGAAGAACGTTGCGATCCTTATAGAAGAGCGGGGATCCGGCATTCCTATCGAAACGCTCGTGAAGGTAATCCGCGAGTCCGGGATTCACTCGAATCCAGATATGGGTAACTGGAAGGACGAAGAGAGCATGGAGCACGGGCTACGCTTAATGTATCCACTTGCGCTGACAGTTAGCCATGTCAAATGGGATCCCGATCGATTCAATCTTGCTACGGCGGTTGGTATCTCTAAAGAGATGGGTTTTAAGGGTACATATTCGATCGAAAGTGGCGGCCCTGAACCTTACGCCCTGCTGCAAACCATGGTGGATAGGCTGATGGAGTATCTCTGAAGAAGGCGAAGCATGCGATCCATAGAGGGAAGCTGATCGCAGGCCGTGGGTCGGCTTTGGGTGTCGAGCGGTTGAACGAGATCAATCCACGTCCAGATACTGACGTACTAACGGATAGGAGAAGTTTAAAAATGCGCATTGTTAAGCTGCTTTTGACGCCACTGGCGTTGCTTGCTGTGATCGCTCTGGCGTCAAACGCGCAGGCCGCTGATACGGACTTCAATGGCCGGTGGGATATTCAAGTGAACGCCAAACCTGCGGACTTTGCGCAATTCACTACGACCGCCGCATGGTGGTTGGGTATCACTGGTGCAGGAACGCCTGATATGAAGATTCAGTTCGTTGGATCTCCGGACGGCAGCCTGGATGACATAACGGTCGCGAAAATCCAGGACGGGGTACTGCACTTCACGTGGGTCGATAGACCGCGCGGCGGAGGCGCTCCGAATCCGAACGACCGTGCGGAATATGAGGTGAAGTACGTCCACGGACTTCTCCAGGGCACGATGACAAGTTCCTCAACAACGCCGGCAACCCATTTGACGTTCACCGGATATCGCTCGCCAAAAATCGATGAACACGACGATGGCACCTGGGTTAAGGGAAAGCCAATCCAGTTATTTAACGGCAAAGACCTTAAAGGTTGGACGGGCGTCAATTCCAGCAAGGCTGAGGGCTGGAGCGTTGAGAACGGTATTCTCAAGTGTGCTGGTCAAGCGGATGATCTAAGGACTGTGGCGAAGTATTGGAATTTTGATCTACATGTCGAATATAAAATCCCCCCGAAGGGCAACAGCGGCATCGGTCTGCGCGGCCGCTATGAAGTTCAGATCGGGTCCGATTATGGGAAACCTCCGGGCATGCACGGGACCGGCGCGCTCTACACGCGGGTTTTACCGCAAGTGAACGCTAGCAAACCCGCAGGTGAGTGGAATACGTACGATATTCGCCTGGTTGGCCGTGAAGTCACTACAGTTCTGAACGGGAAGAAGCTGTACGAAAAAGGTGTGATCGACGGCCTGACCGGGATCGCTTTCGATCCGTACGAAGGCCGGCCAGGGCCGATTGAGTTGCAGGGCGACCACGGCGGGGTCGAGTTCCGGAATATCGTACTGGTGCCTCTCACGAAACGCAGCAGCCAATAAAGAGTCGATGGCGCACAGCCCATTTTGCTGGGGGGAAACATGAAGTTGCGAGTGCGAGTGCTGGTGGCATTTGCCGTATTGACGGGTTCCCTACAGGCGCAAGTTACGTTCGACCGTCTGCTTCACGCTGGCCAGGAACCTCAGAATTGGCTCACCTACGGAGGGACCTATGCGAGTGATCGCTACAGCCTTTTGACACAAATCGATCAAAGTAATGTCAAAAATCTGCAGCTAAAGTGGGTTTGGCGGCCCACCGGCACACCGGCTGACGAGAAGATGGAGAATACGCCAATTGTTGTCAACGGCGTTTTGTATGCGACGAGCCTGACCGAAGTAGTGGCGCTCGATGCCGTCACGGGGCGGCAATACTGGAAACTCTCGCGTTCGTTCAATGAGAACGACTTCCACGGGCAGCGCATGTACATGGTCAACAAGGGAGTGGCGATCGAGGGCCACACGTTGTTTTGGACCACGGGATGGAACGATCATCTGCTCGCCATCGATGCCAGAACCGGCCGGGTGAAATGGGAAATCGCGATTGCCGACTGGAAAAAGGGCTTGGTGATTAACATGGCGCCTTTGGTGGTGAAGAACGAGGTCATTGTCGGACCGACAACCGACGACCGGGGCGCAAATTGCTTTCTTGCCGCCTATGACGTGAATACCGGCAAGGAGATTTGGAAAACGTACATGACCCCAACTTCGGCGGACGATCCGGCTGCCAAGACATGGGCAGGCGACACCTGGAAGCATGGCGGCGACGGCCTCTGGAATGGCGGTTCCTACGATCCTGAGACGAACTTGGTGTTCTACGGTGCCGGCAATGCAAATCCGGCGTGGAATGGCGAGCAGCGATCGCCTGGCAGCAAATTTTCTAATCTCTACTCGGAGAGCGTGGTCGCACTCGATGCCGACACTGGGAAGCTTACATGGTATTTCCAATTCACTCCGGCCGATGAGTACGACTATGACGCCACCCAGATTCCTGTATTAGCGGACATCAACCTGGACGGCAAACTGCGTAAGGTGATGCTGTGGGCCAATCGCAATGGGTTCTTCTATGTCCTCGATCGGGTGACCGGCAAATTCATTTTGGGCAAGGCTTTTGTCAAAGTGACTTGGGCCACGGGCCTTGATAAGGACGGCCAGCCGATTCGAGTTGCAAAGGTCTGGCCGAAACCGACGGGCGGAGTCGTTGTTGCGCCAAGTGCGCTAGGGGGCACAAACTACTATCCGCCATCTTACGATCCTCAAACAGGGCTCTTTTATGTGACTATCTCGGAAGACTCCCAAGGTTTTTCGGGGAAAAGTCCCATTCGTCCCTGGAGCGAAGGCCACATCTATACCGGAGACGGTTGGTGGCCGGGCTTTGGGCAGACGGAGCCACCGGACGACTGGCCGCCCTCCCCTCCGAGGCCGCGCCACGCATTCCGCACAGGGTACGGCGCAGTCGCTGCTATTGATCCGAAAACCGGCGACAAGAAGTGGGAGTTCAAGATGGTCAAGTTCTCCGAGTCTGGGGTGCTTTCCACGGCAGGCGGAGTGGTGTTCGGGGGAGGGAGGGACGGCATCTTTTTCGCGCTCAATGCGGAAACCGGCAAGCCGCTGTGGCACGTGAACGTGGGCGACGCTGCGAACGGAATGGGGAGTGGCCCGATGAGTTACGCTGTCAAGGGCAAACAATATGTCATAACGACAGCCGCGAACACCATGTATTCCTTTGCTCTGCCGGATTAGAATTCGCCCGCGCCGCCCAGGGTCGTGGCAAAAGCGCAGCAAGATTGCCATCGAAAAAAGCGTCGTCTAAGTTAAAACAGCTACCGAGCGTGGCCCAGGCAAGAACCCGGGATGCTCTCGCCGAAATACTCGCCATAACTCCCGGGTCCCCTAATCGGGATGGCGCGCAGCCATGCGGTTCGCTCGCGGCACAGTTGCCAGAGTCGATGCGAACCTGGCCTGGAAAGTTCATTCTCGCTGCACAGAGTGTGCCTTGACACTATTTACAACGAAGTGATAGGTGTATAGCGAAGAGTAATAAGATGCTCTAAATCGAAACCTGAAATGTCTGGAATTGCTAAGTCATGTATGACCACCAGGTTTCGGATCTTAGTTTTGATTTTGCTGAGACAAAGGGCAGCTAACCGAAATTACATTCAACGAGGGAACGCCGATGAAGTCCGGTGATTTTCAGCACGGCTTTTCCGGTTTGAATCG
>JAZKAG010000122.1:1208-14724 GCA_040389265.1 Acidobacteriota bacterium | reverse complement strand
CCGCTGCGACTGCATTCGGCATGAGCCGCCTGGCGCGAGCACAAGACGCCGCAAGTCTGGCCAAGCTCAAGCGCATCGGCCTGATGACCAACGATTTCGACGGCACCCTGCCTGAAATCTGGGATCGGAGCAAACCGGTTGCGCCGGGAAAGCTGGACATGATGGATTTGCCTGATGCAGTGGCAGACCGGCTCCACCTCCACAATCTGGAGGTGTGCAACATCAATCTACTCTCGATGGAGCCTTCATATATCCAGGAATTCAAGGCGCGGCTGCACAAGGCCAAGTCGCGGGTGGTGGATCTGGTAGTGGAAATTGACCCGCCCGCAACCGCGTACCGTGGCTATATCAGCGTGTGTTCTCCTAATCCTGAAATTCGCGCCCATGCCATTGAGGAGACGAAGAAGTGGATTGATATTGCGGCAGTGCTTGGGTCTCCAAGTATTATGCCCGATCAGGGAGTCCATTACTTACCAGAAGACCTGACGCCATGCATCGCGGGGCTAAAAGCCCTGGTCGATTATGGGAAGCCGAAAGGTGTCGCCGTTATTCTGGAGCCTCGTGGCCAGCGGCTGGATCAGTTGGTGAAGCTGATAAAAGGCAGTGGGGCTTACTCCAATCCCCAGATCGGAACGGAGGAGGGGCTGCGGCTTTTGTATCCTCTCGCGCGCACCGTCCAACACGTCGACCTCAGCCCGAGGTCCAATCTCGCGACGGCGATCAAGCTTTCCAAGGAGCTGGGCTTCAAGGGTTGGTTCTCGATCGAGACGGACGGCGGCCCAGATCCATGGACCCCGATACAAAAGGTGATCGACGCGCTGCTGCACTACCTGTAACCTGATGCCGCGGAATTGGCATGGGCGGTGTGCCCGATCGCTCATGAAGGCAATATGGTATAGGTGCACAGTCTCTCAGGAGCCGAACCTAGTAATGAATCATCTAAGGTGCAGCTGGAAAACATTTCTTAGCGCTGGGGCGATTCTTGGTTGCATATTCGTTTTAGCTGGCCACGCACAGTCTTCGGCTGAAACTCCAGCGCAGGCTACGTTTCAAAGGACTTGCAGCGGCTGTCATAGCATAACTGTCGTGACATCTCGACGGCTAAGTCATGCGGGATGGGAAAACGTGGTTGATACGATGGTTTCCCGTGGAGCGCAGGCAACTCCTGATGAGATTCAACAAATAGTGAGCTATCTCACTGCGAATTTAGGCGTTGACTCGCCAGCGGCCAAAAACGCCGGATCGGGAGAAGCTTCAGTTCCCGCGCCAAGGCAATCGGCACCGGTTTTAGACAATTCTCAGATAACTCGAGCCAAAAAGCTTATTCAAACCAGCGGCTGTCTTTCCTGTCATCGAGTGGATGGCGAAGGCTCATACGTAGGCCCCTACTTGGGAGATATAGGCGCAAATGATACTGCAGAACAAATACGCGCGTCGATGGTTTCTCCGAGCAAAGAACTAACACCGCAGAACCGGTCTGTTCAACTGATCACTCAAGATGGCACGACAGTTGTCGGAAAGTTACTCAATCAAGATGGATTCAGTGTTCAGCTTATTGATGCTTCCGGTAATCTGCTGTCTTTTGAGAAAGCGAATCTACGCGACTTTACGATCATAACTGCAAATCCGATGCCCTCTTACGCCGATACAATGGCACCTGAGGACCTTTCTCTGATCATCAAATATTTGGGAGGTCTGACGGGTACAACGCAGCAGTAATGCGAGCTCCAGCATTCACACTAGCTTGTTCGGAGGCCGCGGAGCGACAGGAGGTAATGATTTGTATGGTTTCTGAACAGGTATTTTTTGCCACCCCGCTAGGGTTGCCGATCGGCAGCCAGATGTATCCCCACCGGCAGAGGATTAAGGACGGCGACTTCGCCGGACTATGCAGGGATATGGCAGCGATCGGAATCCGCGACGTGGAGATGTGCGACCCGAGCTTCCCGGACTTTAGGAGTCTGGGCGATGGCAAGCAAGTCAAGAGGATTCTGGACGACCACGGTCTCAAATGTTCGAGCGGCCACTTCGGGTTGGATGCGCTGCGGTCCAGACAGCAGGAAATGATTGCCTGGGCGAAGGATATCGGCATGACGCAGATGGGCACGGCTACCCTTAATGGGAAAATGCACAACGGTGTCACCACGATGGATGCTGTAAAAAGGGCGGCCGACGAATACAACGAAATCGGCGCCGAGGCGTTCAAGGCTGGTATTCAGCAATTCTTGCATGATGAAGATTTTGAGATGGCGGAGATCGAAGGCGATGGTCGACTGGCATACACAGTGTTACTGGAGCTGCTCGATCCGAAGCTGGTTAAAATGCAGTTTCAGATGTTCGCGATGAGAGTCGTCGGAGACCCGGTGATGTACTTCAACAAGTATCCGGGTAGGTTTATTTCCATGCACGTTCAGGGTGTGGACCTGAACATTTCGACCCGATCGAGTCCAGAGCAGGGTGCGAGCCATAGGCTCAGTGCAGGAAATGTCGCCGTTGGCAAAGACAGCCTTGACTGGCGGAAGATTTTTGAGGCGGCGAAGATCGGCGGCCTCAAAAACTATTTCATCGAGCTGAACTGGAAGCTGACCGAGGAGAGCGTCGCATATCTGAAAACGCTGAATGTCTGACGTATATTTTGCCGCGAGCGCATATCCGAGCCTAAACCGGGTACATCAGGACCTTCACGCTCTGCTTCGTCTTGCACTGATCGAAAGCCTTTCCCTAGTCGGTAATTGAGCTTGTCGGTAATTGAGCTTGTCGGTAATCAGATCCGCGAATGAGATTTTCCCGGTGGCGTAGATCTCCATCATTCGCCGCCAAATACTGTCTGTATAAGAGATCGATCCTTGACGCTGAGTTGATTGTAGAAGATGAGATCGATGGGACATTGACGCCATGGCCCCAGATAGCGACTTGTGTCGTGCCCCATAGGCCGGAGAGCACCGAGGCAGCCGCGCACCGAAGAGGCAACGCCAGCGCACTCTAAGGCGATGTAAGCTTCTCATTTTATGATTGGTCGGGGAGAGAGGATTTGAACCTCCGACCCCCTGGTCCCGAACCAGGTGCTCTACCAGGCTGAGCCACTCCCCGAAGTGCGACGATTGCTGCGCGGAAGGGCGTTAGCGGGAACAATCCTGGCCGCCGACGCTCTCAAAAGTGTAACAGAACCGTACGGTTCCCACGGCACCCGGCGGCCATCTCCGCAGCGGGATGTGGGACTCTCGCGGGTCACCTCAGCCATGTAACAATAAAAGTGTCCCTCTACCATGAAAACAATGAAATCTGCGTCCACTTCCGCGATTCCCAACCCGGCAGAGATCACGCCGGAGCTGCTGGCTCAACATGGCATTACGCCGGATGAATACCAGCGCATTCTGAAGGCGTTGGGACGCACTCCCAGCTTGACGGAACTTGGCATTTATAGCGTGATGTGGAGCGAACATTGTTCCTATAAGTCGTCGCGCGTGCATTTGAAGCGTCTGCCGACGGAGAGTGATCGCGTCGTGCAGGGTCCGGGAGAAAATGCCGGCATCATCGACGTTGGAGATGGCTGGGCTTGCGCGTTCAAGATTGAGTCGCATAATCATCCTTCCTATATCGAGCCGTACCAGGGAGCGGCGACCGGAGTGGGCGGAATTCTGCGCGACATTTTCACTATGGGTGCGCGTCCGCTGGCGGTGATGGATTCGCTGCGGTTTGGGCCGATCACTGCGGAAGATTCGGCGAAGGCGAAGGATGCCACACCGGTTTCTCTGCTGAATAAGAACCACCAGATTCTGGAAGGCGTGGTCAGCGGCGTCGCGGGTTATGGAAACTGCTTTGGCGTGCCGAATCTGGGTGGGGAAACTCGCTTTGAGCCGTGCTATTCCGGCAACCCACTGGTGAATGCGTTTGCTCTCGGCATGGTGCGCAAGGACGAAATTTTTTACGGGAAGGCGACCGGCGTCGGCAACCCTGTGTTGTATGTGGGGGCGAAGACGGGGCGGGACGGAATCCATGGAGCCACCATGGCCAGCGAAGAGTTCCACGAGGGCTCGGAGCAGAAGCGCCCGAATGTTCAGATGGGCGATCCGTTCATGGAAAAGCTGCTGTTGGAGGCCTGCCTGGAAGCGATGCAGACTGGCGCCATTGTTGGCATTCAGGACATGGGCGCCGCGGGATTGACGTCGTCTTCCTGCGAGATGGGCGGCCGCGGCGGGGTTGGCATTGAGATGGAACTGGATCGCGTGCCGCAGCGCGAGACCGGGATGACCGCCTACGAGATGATGCTTTCCGAGTCGCAGGAGCGCATGTTGCTGGTGGCCGACAAAGGTCGCGAAGAAGAAGTGACGCGAGTCTTTGCGAAGTGGGGACTGGATGCGGTGACGGTTGGGACGGTGATCGCCGAATCGCGGCTGCGCATTCTCCATCACGGCGAATTGGTGGCGGACATTCCCAACGCTTCGTTGACGGATGAGGCGCCGCGCTACCATCGGCCGATTGGGACATGGAAAGCGCCGGTGCCAAGCGAGCCATCGGCGGAAATTCTGCAGCAGTTGCAGGCGAAGCGTGATTGGACCGCGGATTTGAAGAAGCTGCTGGCGTCGTCGAACATTTGCGATAAACGCTGGGTGTTTGAGCAGTACGACACCATGGTGCAGACGAATACGGCGCAGGGTCCTGGCGGAGAAGCCGGTGTGATGCGACTGAAGGGGACGAAGCGCGGGCTGGCCATGGCGCTCGATGGCAATAGCCGCTGGTGCTATCTCGATCCCAAACTTGGAGCGGCGCATGCGGTGGCGGAAGCGGCGCGCAAGGTGGTGTGCACCGGGGCCACTCCGATTGCGGCGACAAATTGTTTGAACTTCGGCAACCCGGAGAAGCCGGAAATTATGGCGCAGCTTTCGAGCGCGATTGACGGCATCGCGGAGGCCTGCGCGGCACTCGGCACGCCGATCACGGGCGGTAATGTTTCTCTCTACAACGAGACCAAAGGGGAAGCGATTTATCCTACGCCTGTGGTTGGCATTGTTGGGATTCTGGAAGATGTATCGAAGGCGGTGCCGGCGGACTTTCAAAATATCGGCGATGCGGTGTTGCTGCTGACACTTCCGGCTGTCGTTGCGGGTGAAAGACTGCTTGCCGAATTTGGATCGTCAGAGTACGCCAAGGTGATTCTCGGCGAGCTATGGGGACGACCGCCTCGCATTCAACTAATTGAAGAAGCGGAACTGCACAAGTGTCTCGCGAAGTTAGCGGATGAATCTTTGCTGCATTCCGCGCGCGATATCTCTGACGGCGGTATTGCGGTCGCGCTGGCCGAGGGATGTTTCGCGCATCAAGTTGGAATTCGCGTGTCGATGTACGGGTCGCCCTATAACGATCCCCTCGCTTGTATGTTATTTCCAGAGCATGCACACGAGGTTATTGTGAGCTGCGATCCTGATTCTGTTGAGAAGATCAAGACAATAGCGGAGGATTACGGTTCCGTTACAGTGGTTCCATTGGGCGAAACGATCACAGATCGTGTCGATATCAGCGTTGGCAATGAGCGGATTATTTCTGAATCGATCGCAAATCTTTATGAGCCGTGGCGCCGTGGATTGCCCGAGGCGCTGGAGTCTACATTTCATCGCGAGATTTCCGCGATGGATCAGGCATAATGAACGCATACAAACCATCGATGGATTCAATGCCCATACTCGAGCATGACCCCCTTCCATTCGACAAACTCCGCGAGGAGTGCGGCGTTGTGGCGATTCACAACCACCCGGACGCCGCGCGGCAGGCTTACCTGGCGCTCTATTCTCTGCAGCATCGCGGGCAGGAATCTGCTGGAATCGCGACGGCGGATTACGAAAACCTGTGGAACATCAAGGGCATGGGCCTGGTCGCGGAAATCTTTACGGATGATGTGCTGGCCAAGCTGCCAGGTTCCTTAGCGATCGGGCACACGCGCTACTCGACCACGGGAGATTCGGCGCTGTTGAATGCGCAGCCGATTCGGGTGGACTCCACCAAGGGCTTGATTGCGATTGCTCATAATGGAAACCTGGTGCACCTGGGCAACCTGCGCACCCAGCTGGAACGCGAGGGCGCGATTTTCCAGACCACCAGTGACTCGGAAATTATTGTGCAATTGATCGCGCACTCGAAAGAGCCTACCCTGATCGACGCCATTGCCGATTCTCTGCGGCAGGTGGAGGGAGCCTTTTCCATCGTGATGATGACCCGGGATCGCATCTTTGCTGCCCGCGATCCGCGCGGTTTTCGCCCGCTTTCCATGGGCCGCATCGCCAATGCCGACGGCTCTGAGACGATTGTGTTCGCATCGGAGACCTGCGCCTTCGATCTGCTGCGCGCGACTTACGATCGCGAAGTGAAGCCCGGCGAGCTGGTCATGGTTTCGCGCGAGGGCGTGACCTGCCGGCAATTTTCCAGCGGTGTTCCGCAGGCAAGCTGCGTGTTTGAGCATGTCTATTTTTCGCGCCCCGACAGCCGGGTGTTTGGACGATGGGTGCAGGAGAGTCGCGAAGAGATGGGCCGGGAACTGGCACGCGAATCCGGTGTCGACGCCGACCTGGTGGTTCCGGTGCCGGACTCTGGCGTGACCGCGGCCATTGGATATGCGGCGGAGAGCGGCATTCCATTTCGCTTCGGGCTGATTCGCAACCATTATGTTGGACGGACATTTATCGAGCCGGAACAGCGGGTGCGGGATTTCGGCGTCAAGCTGAAATTAAATCCGGTGCGAAATTTGCTGGAAGGCAAGCGAGTGATTTTGATTGACGACTCCATCATTCGCGGTACCACCAGCCGGAAAATTGTGCGCATGGTGCGGGGCGCGGGCGCGACGGAAGTTCATCTTCGCATCAGTTGTCCGCCGACGACCTCGCCTTGTTTTTACGGAGTCGATACACCCAGCAAGCGCGAATTGATTGCCGCCAATCAATCGGTTCAGGAGATTTGCGAATTCATCGAGGCGGATTCTCTGGCGTATCTGTCGCTGGATGGATTGCTGCATGCTTGCGATGGGGCGGACGGCAATCGCTACTGCACCGCCTGTTACACGGGGATCTATCCCACGCAATGGGTGGATGTCGATTCCATTCTTCCCGCGCCTGCCGTTGAAGTATGAACCCCGAGATCCGCGAGTTCCAGCCTGGAGATGAGGTCGCTTTCCGCGCGTTGAACGAAGCCTGGATCACGGCATCCTTCCGCCTGGAAGATGAAGATGTCGCGATGCTGGGCGATCCTCACCATCATATTCTGGAACCGGGTGGCCATATCTATTTTGCCGTTCTTCCGCAGACTGGCAAAGTGATCGGCTGCTGCGCGTTGCTGGCGATGGAAGATGGCTGCTTTGAAGTGGGCAAGATGGCGATTGACGAGCGATATCGCGGACAGGGGATTGGTAGACAAGTGTTGCGCGCGACGATCGAGGCGGCGCGCGATCTGGGAGCGCGAAGACTGTACCTGGTGACGCATCACTCGCTAAAGAACGCCATAGGATTGTATGAAGCGGAAGGCTTTGTGCATCTTCGCCCAGAAGATGCACCGCCCTCCCCCTATGCGCGCGCGACTGTTTTTATGGAGAAATATCTGTAGCCGACCGGGCGCGTCGCCGGCGTTTATCCCAGGTCGAACAGCAGGATTTCCGAATTGTCAGTTGCGGCAATCTGCACTGAAGCTTCTCCATCGATCGACAGCCCGTCGCCCGCCTTTAACGTCTTGCCATTCGCAACCACCGTGCCCGCGGCCACTTGCACCCAGCCGTGGTTGCCGGTCAGGGTGGCATCGGCGATGGTTCCCGCGTCCAGCGTGCCTGCATACACCTCGGCATCGCTGCGGATCAAGAACGATCCATCACGGCCGTCGCGGGAAGCGATCAGGTGCAGCCGGTTCGGCTCGCCTTCGATCGGAAACGACTTCTGTTCATATTTCGGATCGAGCCCGTTCTGGTTTGGCAGCAGCCAAATTTGCAACATGTGCGTTGTCTCGGTTGCAGACGGGTTGGCTTCGCTATGGCGGATGCCGGTCCCGGCCGACATGAATTGCACGTCACCGTGACGGATGACGCCTCCGGAACCGAGCGAGTCTTGATGACCCAGCTCCCCGTTCAGCACGTAGGAGAGAATCTCCATGTCCTGGTGCGGGTGCTCACCGAAGCCCCTGCCGGGCGCGATGAAATCCTCATTGATCACGCGCAGAGCACGAAATCCCATGTGCTTTGGATCGAAATAATTTGCGAACGAGAACGTGAAGTGGGTATCGAGCCAGCCATGGTTGGCGTGTCCCCGATCCTCGTTTAAACGAATATTTAGCATCGAACCACCTCCGATATACGCTTCTTTAGATGGAGCAGAGCGCAAAAGGATTCAGCCAGCTCGAGCCGGGAAGGAAGCACAGACCGAGGCGCGTTGCGGACGAGAGACCTCTACGCAACGGTTTCGCCGGGGGAAGCGAAAGCCGTTGCGCCATCGTGCCGCAATCGGCGAAAACAGGATGTTCGAACTACGCGTGCACGGGAGTTGCTGCCGCAGCCTTCGCCGGTTCGCTTGCCTTGGGCTCGGACGCGGCCGGTTTGCGAATGTCGATGCCACCCTTGAAATACGCGCCATCTTCAATGCTGATGCGCTGGGCAACCACATCGCCCGTCAAAGAACCCTCGTTGCGAATGTCGACGCGATCGCTGGCATTGATGTTGCCATTGACCTTGCCAAGTACAACCACTTCGCGGGCAGAAATGTTGGCGGCGACCTGTCCGTTGCGGCCGACCACAACGCGATTTCCCGGCAGGTTGACGGAGCCTTCCACGTGGCCGTCAATGTAGAGGCCTTCGCTTCCGGTGATTTCGCCTTTGATGGTGAGGGACTTGCCAATCGTCGCCTGTTCGGTGGTGGAACTGGACGGGGTTGGGTTGGGACGCTGCGCCACCGGTTCCGGGCTAAGCGGGGTAGGCGTTTGCGGACGGATTGGGTCCGAAGGGGAAGTGGGGCTGGTGCCAGGCTGATTCGGTTTCCACATCGCGTTCATAAATCCTTTCTATTGTTCCATTCGTCCGTCTGCAAACGCACCATCGATCGTCCCAGGCATCATGATTCGCAGAGCGGGTCTTCGGTTAGATTTTGAATCTCGCGGGGGAATGATTGCCCGGGCGAGTCGCACAGTCCTGTCGAGTTACTCAAATTTTACTGACTCTACCGCAAAATGGGGAATCAATCCTTAGAGAATTTGCATTCCTCATTGGCAGGGTAACATCATGGTCAATGCTTACCCCTTTGATTCGCTGGTGGAGGGGCCCGCAAGGCTGAGGCTGGATGGATGACAGACAAGGAGCTTTTAGAGCGCATTTCGCGATCCGCCGGGCAGCGCGCCGGCTATAAGCAGCTGGTCAGAGAGCTGGGGTTAGGTGGTGGACGGGAACGCCGCCTGCTGCTGGAACATCTGGATCGCCTGACCAACAGCGGCGGTCTGGTCAAGATTGACCGCGACACCTGGGCGGTGCCTCGCCCAGCCGAGCAGGCCACCGCGGGGCGCAGGCGCAATCACTGGGTGAGCGGACGACTCGATCTGCATCGAGACGGCTATGGTTTTGTGCGACCCGACGCACGCGAAAGCGCTGGCGAAGAAGACATTTTTATTCCGCCGGACAGCATGGAAAGCGCCATGCAGGGCGACCTGGTGCTGGTGGAACCGATGCCGGCCAAACGCGATGGACGGCGTTCAGGGCGCATTCTGCGGGTGCTGGAGCGGCGCAATCCTACGGTCGTCGGCATCTTCCACTACGCGAATGGAAGAAGGACTGCTCGCGGCGATCGCATGTCGGGGAATTACGTCACGCCCCTGAACGCGCGCATCAGCGAGGCGATCCTGGTGCCGTTTGGTGCTGAGATTCCAGAGCATGCCGAAACGCTGGATCGAGTTCTTGGGGCCGAAGCGGCCGAATTGCATGAGAGCTATGAGGACCTGGAAGGATTGGTCGTCGACGTCGCGATTACAGACTGGCCGACCGCGACGAGGCCCGCGCGAGGCCGGGTAATTGAGGTCCTGGGGGATCGGGACGCTTTCGGGGTGGATGTTGAGATTCTGATCCGCAAGCATTATCTGCCGCATATCTTCCCGGATCGGGTGCTGCAGGAAGCGCGCGAGGTTGCTGTGCCGCCGGCAAGTGACCCGAAAGTCCGGGAACAAGTTGGCCAGGCCCGCCGAGATTTTCGCGATCTGCCGATTGTCACCATCGATGGCGAAACGGCGAAGGATTTCGACGATGCGGTGCTGGTTCGCGAACTGGCGGACGGCGGATATGAGCTGCAGGTGCATATTGCCGATGTGGCGCATTATGTTCGCCCGGGAACGGGGCTCGATTTAGAAGCGCGGCTGCGCGGGAATTCGGTGTACTTTCCAGATCGCGCCATTCCTATGTTGCCGATGGAACTGTCCACCGACGTGTGCAGCTTGCGACCGCATGAGGATCGCCTGGTTCTTTCCTGCGTGATGCAGTTGGGGCCGGAGGGAGAAGTTCTCTCCTCCGAAGTATCGGAAGGGATCATTCGCTCGGCCCGGCGGATGACGTATACGCAGGTTCACAATATTCTGCAGGGCGATTCCGAGACCCGAAAAGAATTCGCCTCGCTGGTGCCGGAATTTGAGCGCATGCTGACGCTGGCGCAGAAGATGAATGCGCGGCGCGAACAGCGCGGCTCCATCGACTTCGATCTGCCGGAGCCGGTGATTGAATTTGACGATCAGGGCCGGATGCGTGGCATTGTTCGCTCTGAACGGACCTGGGCCAACCGGCTGATTGAAGAATTTATGCTGGCGGCGAATGAATGTGTGGCCAGCTGGATTGAATCGCTGGGTGTGCCCAGCATCTACCGCATCCACGAAAAGCCGGATGCCAAGCGGGTGGCGAACTTTGAAGAGATCGCGGCGCACTTCGGATATTCGCTTGGCGTGGGCGCGCTGCCCATCAAGCGGGTGGAGTTGCGCGGGGATCGTCGGGACCGCATGCGCAGCGGCGGCAGCGACAAACGCATGCGCGAGATTCCTGAAGACATCCTGGTGACGCCGCAGATGTATCAGAAGCTGACCGAGCGGCTGGCGGGCAAGCCGGAAGAACGCATTCTGACCTACCTGATGCTGCGATCGCTGAAGCAGGCGCGCTACAGCGAAAAGAACGAAGGCCACTTTGCCCTGGCGACACCGAGCTATACGCATTTCACCTCGCCGATTCGCCGCTATGCCGATCTGATCGTGCATCGCATTACAAAAGCATTGCTGGCGGCCGGGGTGAATGGTCGCCGTGAGTTACCGCGAAGCGGCGCGGCGCCGCACGCTACGTCGGCAACGCGGACTCGGCACAAAGTTCCAAGCCATGGCCAAGCCGTAATTCAACCCGCCGTGGAAGAGCAGGAACTGGCGGCGATTGCGCAAGAGGTGAGCCAGTGCGAGCGCCGGGCCGCCGACGCGGAGCGCGAACTGATTGAGTGGAAGAAAATCCGCTTTATGCAGGACAAAATTGGCGAGGAATTTTCTGGAATCATCCTGAACGTCACCAAGTATGGATTGTTCGTGGAACTGGATGATTTGTTTGTCGAGGGGCTGGTTCCGCTGGCAACTTTACAGGGAGATCATTACCGGTTCAATGAGAATAGTCGTCAGATCCTGGGGGGAGTGAGCGGTCATCGCATTTCCGTTGGCGATGCGGTACGCGTGATTCTGGATCGCATCGATGCGGTGGAAAACAAGCTGCAGTTCGCGCTGGTGGAGCAGGTTTCAACCGGCTCGGCGAAAAAACACTCCGAGCGCAAATCGACGGGAAAGCCCGGCGCGCATCCAAGCAAAAAGAGGCAAAAGAAGCGGTTGCGGACAAAGACAAAGAAGCGGTGATACCTTGAGAATCGCTCGCCAGCATGGCGGGTATCGTACAAAAGAGTTTCCTGGATCAGGCAGCAGCTAGCACCCTACGTTCGCGGAACCCGAAGCATAACGGTTGGCTCGTCTTGGCCAACCTGCAGCCTGAGCGCAATTCACAAAAATGAACTCGATGCACAAGGAGAAATGAGATGGTTCATCTGGAAGATGCACGACGAATGATTGCAGCGGCCGAAAAGAAAGCCAAGGAGATCGGTCAACCTATGAACATCGCCGTCGCGGATGCGGGCGGCAACCTGGTCGCGCATGTGCGCATGGATGGCGCGTGGCTGGGCAGCATCGATATTTCCATCAAAAAGGCGTACACGGCTCGGGCCTTCGACATCAGTACCAAGGACCTGGCAACCCACAGCCAATCCGGCGGCCAGTTTTTCGGCATTCATGCCTCGAACGACGGCAAGATCATGATTTTCGCCGGCGGCATTCCTCTGAAGCGTGACGGTAAAGTTGTGGGTGCGATCGGAGTCAGCGGTGGATCCGGGGAACAGGATCACGCAGTGGCCGAAGCCGGCGCGGCGGCCTTCTAAAGCGGGATTGTTCGCGGCGATATTTTTTGGCTTGCAGACTTCCATTGGATGGACAGCGAAAGATCACGCTGTCGTGGTACACGGTCGAATTTGAAAGGACATGATTTATGGCGACGAATCGCGGAGTAGTTTATCTCGGCCCGGGCAAGGTCGAAGTACAGTCTATCGATTATCCAAAGATGCAGAATCCGGCGGGCAAAGACATTACCCACGGAGTGATTCTGAAGATTGTTTCGACAAATATTTGCGGTTCCGATCAGCACATGGTGCGTGGGCGGACGACAGCACCGAAAGGGCTGGTGCTGGGGCACGAGATTACCGGGGAAATCATCGAGAAGGGGAAGGATGTCGAATACCTCAACGTCGGCGACCTGGTCACGGTTCCGTTCAACGTGGCCTGCGGTCGATGCCGAACCTGTCGCGCGGGCGAGACGGGAGTTTGCCTGAATGTAAATCCCGGACGCGCGGGAGGCGCCTACGGCTACGTGGATATGGGCGGCTGGGTCGGCGGTCAGGCAGAATTCGTGATGGTGCCTTATGCCGATTTCAACCTGATCAAGTTTCCCGATAAGGCGCAGGCGATGTCCAAGATCCGAGACTTGACGATGCTGTCTGACATTCTGCCGACGGGCTTTCACGGAGCGGTGAATGCGGGCGTTGGTGTGGGATCGATCGTCTACGTGGCCGGTGCGGGCCCGGTGGGTCTGGCGGCCGCCGCTTCGGCACAGATTCTTGGCGCGGCGGTGGTGATGATCGGCGACATGAACCAGGAACGTCTGCAGCACGCCAAAAAGGTGGGCTTCGAGCCCATCGATTTAACCAAGAGCGATAAGCTGGAAGATCTGATTGCCCAGGTGGTCGGCGTGCCGGAGGTGGACTCCGCGATCGACTGCGTCGGCTTCGAAGCTCACGGTCATGGATCGCAGCATGAGACCGAGGCGCCCGCGACCGTGTTGAATTCCTTGATGACAATAACGCGCGCTGCCGGCAGCATCGGCATTCCGGGGCTCTACGTCACGGAAGATCCGGGCTCGAAGGATGAGGCTTCGCAGAAGGGAAATCTTCGTATGCGG
>JAZKAG010000122.1:0-1198 GCA_040389265.1 Acidobacteriota bacterium | reverse complement strand
GAAGTCGCAGCGCTTCTATACCGGGCAGACTCCAGTGTTGCGATACAACCGGCAACTGATGCAGGCCATCCTGCATGATCGCCTGCCGATTGCGAAGATCGTCAACGCCACGGTCATCAAGCTGGACGACGCGCCCCAGGGCTACCAGGACTTTGACAAAGGAGCGGCAAAGAAATTTGTCATCGATCCCCATGGCGCGCTGGGCAAGACCGCGTAAGGCAACTTCGCGGGTCGGGTGGAACAGACAGGCCAGACACCATGTGTCCAGTCTGTTCCACCTCCGCGGCAGATCGCGTCCCCTGCATCAGCTGGTAAAGATGATGCACGTCGGGGTACCGACGGGCGTGTACTCACCTGTGAACGTGAGTGCGCCCGTTCCCTTGTCGATTCGAAACGAAGTGATCTGGTCGCTGCGCTGGTTACACACGTAGAGAAAATTTCCGCTGGGATCCAGATTGAACTGAGGCGGATAATCGCCCAAAGTAGGCGTGTCGCCGACATGTCTCAAGTGGCCGGTGTTGTCGATAGAAAACACGGCGATGGAATTGTGCAGCCGATTGGCGGCATACAGTGTGCGGCCATCGGGCGACACTCGAATACCTGAGGCGAAACTGGTCCCCGCAAAGCCGCTCGGCAGAGTGGAGAGGGTTTGCTGTGCCGTCATCGCCCCGGAGGTGGGATTGAAGCGAAAGAACGCCACCGTAGAGGCTTCTTCTTGTATGGAGTAAAGCCAATGGCCATTGGGATGAAACGCAAAATGACGCGGGCCATCTCCGGAGGGAAGGGTGGCGAACGGCGTCGCGGCGGGCGTTAATTTTCCGGTCGACAGGTCCAGGCTATACACGTACATGCGATCCTGCCCCAGATCGGTATGCAGGACGAAGCGATTGCCGGGATCGACGCCGATCATGTGGGCGTGCGGCGCATCGTGGCCGCTGATGGCAAAGCTGCCCGGAGGCCCGCTGGTTGCTTTTTGACCTCCAACATCGCCTTCATCCCGATGCGTGAAGCTCGCCTCGCCCAGCGATCCGTCGGAAGAAACAGGAAGCACGGCGATACTGCCGCCGCCGTAATTGGCCACAAAAACATATTTCCCGGAGGTGTCGAGACTGATATGCGCCGGACCCGAGCCGTGCGAACTAACGGTATTCAGCAAGCGCAAATCGCCAGTTGCCGCATCCACGGCATACGCGCTGAC
>JAZKAG010000121.1:0-7593 GCA_040389265.1 Acidobacteriota bacterium | reverse complement strand
AAATGCATCCTCCCCGGCTTGATAGTTTTTCTGCTGAAAATAGATCTCTCCCAGACGATAGCTGGCCAGAGAACTGGTGGCGTCCAGCGCCAGCGCCGCGCGATATTCCGCGATCGCCGCGGCATCATCGTTAGCCGCGGCCTTTGCCAGTCCGCGCAGGATATGAACGCGCACCTGCAGGGCATCGTCATTTCTCAGCAACCAGCGCTGCGGGTCGAGCGATACCTTTCGCGGAATTCCAAATGTATCAAGGGTGAACTGGGTATGTGGCCCCATCACCTCCACTCGCTTGGTGGCCGCCTTACCCTCTGTCTCCACCTGCACCTCGACCGGCATCTGGAAGAGATCCAGATCCTCGTCAATTTCACCTACAGTTCTGAATCCCTGGTTGTTGCCGAGCCGGAAGAGCGTCCAGGCATCCTTCAGCGTCGGCGCTCCAGTGTTATTCAACCATTGCGTAAAAAATGGTCGCAGATTTTGGCGCGACGCTGCTTCGGCAATCTGCTCAAACTTTGCTGAGGAGATAGTTTTGTCCTGCTGCGAAAGGACTTCATGCAGCGTCTGCTGAAACGCCGCATCCCCAATCTGCCATCGCAGCATGCGCAGGATCATCGCCCCTTTGTCGTAGGTCATCGCCTCGAACTCGCGCGAAAATTGCGGATAGCGTGCGACCTCGGCCAGCGGGAACTTGTCGTATGCGAGCGCGCTGGCGGAGACGTTCAAAATTGCGTCAGCCGTTACCGCTGGCGTGGCCGTGCGGCTCAGGAATTCGAGCTCGACATAGCGGCACATCCCGTTTGTGATCCACGCATCGATTCGCGAAGCCGGGCTGACCTCTTCTCCCCACCATTGATGCGCGATCGTATTCACCAACAGCCGCGAGTAGTCCGCGGTTCCAAGGTATTTGCCGGCAATCGCTCCAATTTCCGGCGCTGACGCCGTGGGAAGCGTGTCGTTCGGCATCTCGACGACATTCAGTTGACCGTTGTCTCTCGGTCCAAACTCTGCTGCGAGTTCGCTATATTGCTTTGCGGCCATGGCAGCAATCTGCTGTGCGGAAGGCGCTCCTGCATCGCTTTGAGCGCCAGAATCGCTCGCGATTCGATAGAGGTAAATGTGCGAGCCGGATGCTACGACCGGTGACTGAAACTTGCCCGCGATGACGGTGCCCGGAAAACCGGGATGCGGCCAGTTGAAGTCGAAGACGTTTTGCCCCGCCGCATCCGTATGCGGAGCTCCGGCAAGGCCGCTGCCAAACACCTGCTCCCCGGCAGGCACATGCACGTGAATCTCTGCCGCGAACGGCTGCTCACCGTCCCCGCCCACCGGAAACCAATCGCCTCGATACAGCAGGTAGCTGACGGGCTCGCCGATTGAGACCAGACGGATGGAGCCGTCCGGTACAGCGTCGAAAATTCCGCTGTAGCAAAACGTCCATGCAATCTCGCCGGCCGCCGATAGGGAACTGACTGGCCCCACCGAAAGCTCGCCGCCGCTCTGTGTCGCGCTCAACACTTTTCCTGAACCGTCGGTCACGCTGTCGATGTGCAGTGCCGGGTTCAAGTTGAACGTGACCGTCGCAGGGCTTTGCGAAACGGAGAACTCCACGCGTGTTTTCGCGGAAAGCGAATGGTGGACCGGATCGAGCCTCAGGTCGATCGAGTACTTGCGAACCTTAATCGGTGCGGTTGCACTTGCTGACCGCGTGGTTTGTGCCAAGCCAATTGGAACCGCCGCCACGCAGAGAAATGCCGCAATCCTTCGCGAGATTGAAAATCGAAATCTCCATGGATTCGGCACGGTTCTCATCCGGGCATTTCCACGGGCTTCGGTGCGACTGTCGCCGACGATGGAGCGCCTTCACGATCAAGAAAATCGAAGACCCACGCGGCGGCTCGATCGATCGCCGTTCGCTCTGGAATCGGCCCGGAACTTATCTCTTGGAGATTCTGATGGGCGGCAAGCTGGGCAGCCGTGGACTCCCAGTGTAGCGCCCGACGCACGCTTTTCAACTCCTCCACCATCTGCGATCTGTATCCAGTTTCTTCAAGTAAAGGTTGAAGTGTGCGCACGATGTTCTCTGGCGTGAAGTCATCCTGAATCAGCTCGGGAACAATGCGGTCTCCAGCAATCAGGTTCACCATGGCGACGTGCGGCAAATCCACCAGCCGGCTCGCAATCGCATAACTGAAATCCGATAGTCGATACACCGCGATAAAGGGATTGCCGATGAGCGCCGCCTCCACCGTAGCGGTGCCGCTCGCCACCACACTGGCACGCGCATGGAACAGAGCCGCTCGAGCATCCTCCACAACGTGAATGGGAAGATCGATGCCAGGAAATGCAGTTTGGCATTGCGCGACCATGCGGCGCACCCATGCAGGGTCGAGCGTGGCGGCGGCAGGCAGCAGAAATTCATAGGATGCCCCAAGCAGATTGGCGGCTCCAGCCATCCCAGGAAGACTATGCCGCAATTCCTTGCCGCGGCTCCCCGGCAACAGCGCAATCCACTCTTTGGCCTCGTCTAATCCGTATTGTCGGGCATACTCCTGGCGCGAGATTGTCGGCAAGGGTAGGTCCGCCAGCGGGTGACCGACAAATTCCGCATCCACGCCGTGGTCGCGATAGAACTTTTCCTCGAAGGGAAAGATGACCAGCATCTTGCTGACTCGCTCGCGCACCCAGCGTACCCGATATCGCTTCCACGCCCAAAGTTGCGGACTGACAAAATAGAGGACCGGAATGCCCGCCTCTTTCAGATCCTTCGCCAACCGGAAGTTCACGTCAGGAAAGTCGATCAGTACGGCGAGATCCGGCTTGCGGACACGAATGCTTTGCACCAGGCGTCGATATTCTTTATAGATGCGCGGCATATGGCGCACAACTTCCGTGATGCCCATGACGGCGATGTCTTCCGCACGGACAACTCGCTCGCAGCCAGCGCCCTCCATCGCAGTGCCGCCCAGACCGAAAAACCTGATATCAGGCCGCAGCGCGCGCACCGCCTCGATCAGCATGGCGCCGTAACGTTCTCCGCTGGCCTCGCCAGCGGAAATGAAGATGGTTGCATTCGGCATCGACTGTTTGATTTTAGAGCGAATCTGACCTCTCTTCCTGCCGGACGCGCCGGGATGCTTACAGGTTACTTTAGGGACAAAGTGGGTCTTCGAACCAGCGAAGACTTTGCCAGCAAGAATTCCTCCACGGGTCGCGATCTTTTGTGGTGCACGGTGTTTGGTGGCCTGATCGGCTTGATCGCCATGGCCTTCACCATCAGCTTACGGCGTGCCCGTGTCTTCATGTTTCGGTGGGCCATTCCACACTGGATCAAGATGACGCTGGAGGCCTTTTCAGTGGTCTTTGCGGACTTGTATTTCTGGTACTGTATTGTGGATCGCTGCTTCCTCTGGGGCCAATACGAGGCGGTTGGAGAGATCCTCAAACGCCATCACGGCTCGCTGGAGCTGGTCGTTTTCGGACTGCTGAAGCTGGCGGCCACCTGTTCACGCTTTCCAGCGGCGGTGTCAGCGCCATGTTTGTCCCCCTCTTCCTGCGGAGGAAGGCTCGGCACCGCTTTCGCGCAGCCGATTCCTCACTCCGGCTCGATCGAACTCTATGCCGCAGTGGGTATGGTCCATCGCGGCGGGATATAAGACTCCATTAGTCCGGTTGTGTTTGTCGCCAGCCACTGGCGGTCACGCCTTCGTTGTTCCGGCGCTGATCGAGACAGCGGTTGCCTACGCGATCTCCGGCGAAGCTTCAGCTTCCGGCGACCAGCACCTGCAGGAAGTTCGCGGCTCTGATTTGAGCCGAGCGGCATCGCAGACTGGCGATGAAAATCGCCGCTCTACGCAAAGTGACTTGCGCGATTCCATCCTCTACTATGGATTTGCGCGTGTATCGCTGCAGGAGCCAGAATGCCTTATCAAACGCTGTACATGGCGGAGATGGATGACATTGTTACCATCACGTTCAATCGTTCGGAGCGTCGCAATGCGCTTACTCCAGAGATGATTGATGAGTTGATCGCGATACTAGACAGTCTGGCGGATCGCCAATCGGGAGTATTGATTCTCACTGGACGCGGTCCGGCATTTTGTGCCGGGCTCGATCTGGAACATCTGCAATCGTTGCCCGGCAGGACGCTGCCGCAGCATAATGCCGACGCAGAGCGAATGGCCCGATTACTGCGGAAGCTGTACGACCTGCCGCTTCCAACGATTGCCGCGGTCAATGGGCACGCTATCGCGGGAGGCATGGGACTGGCGACTGTGTGTGACTTCACGCTGGCAACACCAGAAGCCAAATTCGGATTCACGGAGGCGCGCATCGGGTTTATTCCCGCAACCGTCTCTTCATTTCTGCTGCTGCAAGTCGGGGAAAAGCAGGCGCGGGACTTGCTGCTGACGGCGCGCCTGATCACCGCTGAAGAGGCCGAGCAAATGGGCCTGGTGAATGAAGTTGTGCGCGACTCGGGGCTGATGGAGCGAGCTTTTCGCCTGGCGCGCCAGCTTCTCAAGAACAGCCCGGAATCCTTGCGCGCGACCAAGCAGTTGCTGTCCGCACACGTCAAAGAGCGGCTCGATTATCAGTTGAAAGAGGCCGTCAAAATGAATGCGAGTGCTCGCGGCACAGAAGATTTCCGCGAGGGCGTCTCCGCATTCCTGGAGCGGCGAACGCCTCAGTGGCCCTCCCGAAAACGCAGCAAAACCATTAACCCAATTTAAGGAGATCCACGCGTGAGCGATTTGAATTCCAGCGGGATTGGTGTGTCAGGGGAAGTTCGCCTGCGCGTTCGCTATGCAGAAACCGATCAGATGGGCGTCGTCTATTATTCAAATTTTCTGGTTTGGTTCGAAATTGGGCGAGTGGAATTGCTGCGGCAACTGGGTTTCGATTACAAGACCATGGAAATTGAAGATGATTGTTTCATCCCGGTCGTCGAGGCAAATTGCCGCTACAAAGCTCCCGCTCGCTACGATGATGAACTGGTAGTTGAAACCCGCGTCACGGGTGTTCGCGGAGCCGTGTTGAAATTTCGCTATCGCGTGGTTCGTATCGGCGATCAGCGACTTCTTGCCGAAGGTGAGACCACTCACGTTGTCACCGACCACACCTTGGCAAAACGAGTGCTCCCAGAAAAATATATGCGAGCATTGTCTGGCGATTAGCTGAAACTTATTCGCAGTTAATCATCCAAGGGACGCCGAATCGGTCAGTCAACATGGCGAATCGCTTCGCCCAAAACGTCGGCTGCATCGCCATCAGTACGGTTCCGTTGGCAGATAAAGCCGCGTAGATTCGTTCCGCTTCGGCAACGTCCGTCAGGTTCAGCGAAACCGAAAATCCCTGCGGCGCTCGGTAGCGGCCTTCCGGTGCATCTGACCCCATCAAAACGGTTGTGCCGACTTTCATGCGGATGTGCATCACCTTCTCTCCCCAGCCCTGCGGTAGCTCGTGTTCCATCGGGGAGCCTGCGAACGTGTGAATTGTTTCTATCTTGCCGCCGAGGTGCTGTTCGTAGAACTTGAATGCGACTTCGCAATTGCCGTTGAAATTGAGATACGGATTCAGCTCCATGATTTCCTCCGAAGGTGTCTAATAGTGGGTTTGATGATGCGATCTACTTTTCAACTGCCTTCTGCGTAAGCAGTGGCGCAAAATAAACCCGCAGTCTCCACGCAAGAATAAGCCAGAAAAGGCACGCGACTAAACCCGGTGGCAATCCACTGGGCTGCATGCTGATGTGGAAGGCAAGAATGTTGTAGAGCACCGGAGCCAGCAATGCCAGAGCCAGGGGTACATAGCGGTTGATGAGCAGGAGTGCGCCCGCGATCAATTGCACGGCAGCGATAAAGTAGATGAAGTGGCTGACCACCAGTGCATTGGCAAAAGTCCCAGCCACACCTGCAGGTAGCTGCCCGTGCAAGAAATTAAAAAATCCGTTCAGGCCGGCCACAAAGAACATCAGGCCCAGCAGGATGCGAGCGATAATTGCGACAACTTTCATTCGAGCTCTCCTTACCAGATAATTTGAATCTGTCATCCGCATTGAAGCGTAGGCGTGGAAGAAGCAGATCCACACAGGATGATTCGTGTCCGCCGTCGGATGCAGAGATTTTCGCCACGGCGGACTCTTGCAATCCGTTGAGCTAGGTTCGGCGGCCGATCAACAATGCGACTCGAGTGTCGCGTAACCAAAGGCCTACCCATATCAGCAGCCCAAAAATGATTGGAAACATCGATTCAAACAGGGGAGCGCGAGACCTTAGCTGGATAGCGACCGCACCGCCGAGATATCCAGTCAGCAAGGTCGCGCCCAGGATGGAGGTGCTTGGGAATGCATACAGGAGGGTACAAGCGAGTAAAATGACGCCAAGCAAAGTCACCAGGCTGGAAGGCCACCCAAGGCGCGCGCATGCATCCATGACCTGCACGGGTTTCATAAACTTTCCGACCGCATCGAATAGGAGAAACAGCACAATTATTGCGCTGAGAATGCGGCCGGTCCAGAGTCGCTGCTTTGACACAGTAGAAGCTTGGGTATCAAACGCCATACAGCTATCCTCCGTTGGGAGTGAACGCCTGCGCAGTTCGTTCAGCGCTATTTCTGGTCGTATGCATCCTGCAACGTTTGAAGATCGAGTTTGCGCATCTGCAGAACGGCATTCATCACCCTCGCCGATTTTTCCGGGTCCTTGTCACTCAGCCAGCGCTCAATTCGGGCCGGAACAACTTGCCACGATAAGCCATATTTGTCTTTGAGCCAGCCGCACTGGCTTTCCTGACCGCCAGCGGAAAGCTTTTCCCAATATTCGTCAATTTCCGCCTGAGAATCGCAATTCACGACTAGAGATATTGCTTCGCTGAAATGAAAATGTGGTCCGCCATTCAGAGCGATGAATTCCTGCCCGTCGAGCTGAAATACCACTGTCATCACCGATCCAGCGGGCCTTCCGGAGGCATTGGCTGCGGCTTCTCTGTAGCGAGTGATCGTTTTAATCTTGGAGTTTTTAAATATCGAGCTGTAGAAATTGGCCGCTTCTTCAGCATTGTCGTCGAACCATAGGAATGTTGTGATTTTCTGCATGTGGGTTCTCCAGCAAGTTGGAATCTGCGAGGTTGTTTCCCTTTGGTTCGCCTTTGTACCTGCTATCCTCCCGCGATCGCGCCGAGCACAATCAACGGTTCTTTTCCCAGAATAATTGCGTCGGGCAACGGCGTATCGGGGGAATCATGGGACAGATCTTCCTGGCAGGCAAAAAATCGCAGGAATGGGCGGCGCTGATGGGTCACTTGGTCTCGAATGGTTCCGCACAACATAGGGTAACGGACTTCCAGCGCATCGATTACCGTGAGAAGCGTCGCAATCCCGTCAATTTCCACGACAACTTCGCGCCCGACGCCCGCCAGTGTTCGCAAATGCGCCGGCAACTCAATTCGAATCGTCGACATCATCGCAGCGTTTGAACCTCGACAGAGAGTACGGCGGGAAGATCGCGAACAATTGGATTCCAACTGTCGCCGGCATCGGCGGAACAATAAACCTGCCCCCCGGTGGTGCCGAAGTATACGCCGCATTCATCCAGCGAA
>JAZKAG010000120.1:0-19148 GCA_040389265.1 Acidobacteriota bacterium | reverse complement strand
CTACCGATTTCGGCCGTCATCCATCCAGCAATGTTGGCCACATACGGTAGCGGAAAGCTCAACATCAACAGCCATAACAGCCACTTCGCCTGGGACAGCGTTCCGCGCCATAACCAGATGGCGGCCAGCAACATCAGAACAACGAAGTAGGTTCCCAGGCCAGCCATGATGTGGTAGGCGAAAAACAATAGCGGTATATTCGTAGGCCACTGATCTTTCGGAAATGTATTCAGTCCGCTGACTTCTGCAGTGGTTGTGCCATAAATCAGATAACTGAGCACCTTGTTCACCACCAGTGGATTATCGATCTGCTGATTTTCAACGTTAGGCTGCCCCATCAGCACCATCGGTGCGCCCTTGGAAGAATTGAATAAGCCTTCCATGGCCGCGGTAGTGGCGGGTTGATGGTGCGCCATGTATTTTCCGTGCATATCGCCGCTGGGGAAAATTTGAAAGATGCAGGCAATGACGCCGGCAATGATGCCAACGCGGAGAAACGCGCGAGCGTATTCAGAGAATTTACCTTCCAGCAGGTAGAACGCACCGACGGAGCACATGACAAAGGCTCCCGTGATGACGGCGCCGCTCATGTTATGGGCATATTGCACGAGTGCCCAGGGATTCGAGAGCAGCTTCCAGAAACTGGTCACTTCATACGATCCGTTGGCGAGCACACGATACGCGACAGGATGCTGCATCCAGGCGTCGGTGACGATGATGAAGAAGCCGGAGATCCAGGAGCCGACGAACACTAGAAAGGCCGCCCACCAATGTTGCCAGCGGGACAGCCGCTTTTCACCATAGAGGAACAGGCCGAGAAAGGCGGACTCCAGAAAGAAAGAAAAGACACCTTCCATAGCGAGCGGCTGTCCGATCACGCCTCCGGTCATGCGGGAGAATTGCGCCCAATTGGTTCCGAACTGAAACTCCATTGGAATGCCAGTGACCACGCCCATGATGAAGTTAATTCCGAAAATGCGTGCCCAAAAGCGGGCGGCATCATCGTAGACAGGATCATTCTTGCGCATTGCAATCGTCTTCAATACGACGATCAGCAACGCCAATCCCATGGTCAGCTGGGGAAATAGGTAATGATATGTGATCGTAAATGCGAAGTGAATGCGGTGAAGCAATAGAGCGTCGGACATGCGATCCCTCTTTTCCTAACGATAGGGAGGGAGCCATGAAAACAGCAGTGATAATGATCACAGATGTTGCATTAACTGTAGGAATTGACGGCCTAAACCAGCAGCTCGAGAGCAGACTTGCGCAGGATGGTCAGGGATGTTCCCTTGATGGAAATGATTTCCTTCCGCTTCAGCTCACTCAGCACGCGTGTGATCGATTCACGTGTCGTGCCCAGCATGGTCGCCAGTTCCTCATGCGTCAGGGCCATAGTGAAACGCGGTTTCGCGTCGCGTATGCCAGATGTCATCTCCAGCAACAAACGTGCAACACGGCCGGCGATCGACATGGAAAGGGCGAGACGGGTGGCATCCCCCAAGGCATCGCGATATTCCTGATTGATCATTTTGGTGGCGTGCATGCTGCCTTCCAGGTGGTGTTCGATGAAGTGCAGAAAATCCTGGCGCTGAAATGATTTCACCTGGACAGGTTCAATCGCCTGCGCAGTAATTTCGTAGGCAGTTCCGGAGATAGCCGCGCTCAACCCAAGCACATCTCCCGGCTTGGCGATGCGCACTAGCAGCGTCTTGCCATCTTTTGAGGAGGTAGTCAGCTTCACATGGCCGCCGCACAGGATGTACACGCTGCGTGCCGATTGCGACTCAAAAAAGAGGGTACTGCCGGCTGGAACCGTCATCTGCATGCCGAGCGTTTCGAACTCTACCAATGCTTGCGGAGAGAGATTGCAAAACCAGTCGGCATGCCGTTCTTTGCACATGAAACAGCCTTCGTTTTCCATCCGGTTGGCACAATTGTCGGTCATGGTCGCACCCTGATATATCAACACCCTCTAGTATGATTTTCCGGCCGTCAATCGTTTGTGATGTGCATCACAGCTGTCAGTTTCTCGTTGCTCTAAAGTCAGAGTTTGGGGCTGAGAATGTCGACGCAATCTGAGGCCGAATTGATCCAATCACTGGAAAAAGAAGCTTCTCCATCCGGCATCGGAGACTCTGCAACACTATCCATACATAAGCCCCGCAAGCCGCTGATTCGACGCGCGTTGCGGGATCGTTCGCAGCGGTTCCGCCACAGCGTCCAAGCGGTCTTTGTGATGCTCAACATAGGGTTGGGAATTCAATTTTGTTTGTGGACACATTATTACGAGACGGCTGGGAAATCATTCTATGTCAGTCGGCCCGCGGGAGTGGAAGGCTGGCTGCCCATTGCGGGAATGATGAACACGAAATACCTGTTGGAGACGCACCGCATCCCGCAGATTCATCCGGCTGCGATGTTTCTGTTTCTCGCTTTCCTCGCTTCCAGCCTGCTATTGAAGAAAGCATTCTGCTCGTGGCTGTGCCCCATCGGCACGCTGTCTGAATTGTTATGGAAGGCCGGAGAGAAGATTTTCGGCAGGAATTTTCAACTTCCAAGATGGATTGATGTACCACTGCGCGGGTTGAAATATCTTCTGCTTGGATTTTTCGCGTTCGTAATTGGAAGCATGTCGGCCGCGGCGTTGGCTGACTTTTTGCACTCGCCCTACGGCATGGTTGCGGATGTTAAAATGTTGAATTTCTTCCGCTATCTGGGCCAAACGGGAATCATCGTCTTCATCGTGCTGCTGGCGATTTCTCTATTCATACGAAATTTCTGGTGCCGCTATTTGTGCCCCTACGGTGCGCTGATGGGATTGGCATCGCTGCTGAGCCCGGCGAAAATTCGGCGCGATGCGCCCGCCTGCATCGATTGCGGCAAGTGCGCGCGCGCTTGCCCGGCCAATCTGCCGGTGGATCGGCTAGTGCAGATTCGCTCGGTTGAATGCGCCGCCTGCATGGAATGTATCGCCGTGTGTCCGGCAGAGAATGCATTGCAATTCTCTCTGCCGCTCCGTCGCCGGGAACAAGTCGGTGATCATTGGCGGAATCTTGTACTGACGCCGATGGCTGTCACGCTGGTGCTGGCGTCCATCTTTTTTGGATTTGTGGGCTTTGCGAAAGCGAGCGGCCACTGGAATACCAATCTGCCACGCTCTCTGTATCTGCAACTGGTGCCAAACGCGAATCATCTCTCGCATCCGGGAATGTGATAGATGACATGCAGCGCGTGGTTGGTTCAGATGCCTTCGCCCATGCTGACGTAATCTGATCGCGGATATTGCTGGCTGCGATAGCGAGCTCTTTCTTCCTCTTCCACGGCGAGTGCACTTTCGGGATCCGTCAGCAACGATTGTTGCAGCTGACCATCGAGACGCTCGACGCGAGATTTGAGACGCTTCACTTCGTCGCAGAGGGCAACGATCACGTCCGACAATGGATCGTTGATTTCGCGGGGATCGGTGATCAGAACGCGCTTGCCGCCCTGGTACACGATGTGGGCAGGAACACCCACGACGGTGGAATCCGGAGGCACATCCCGCAGAACCACCGAGCCCGCGCCAACGCGGGAATGTTCGCCGATGGTGATGTCGCCAAGAATATTCGCGTTGTTGCCGACAAAAACTCCATCGCGCAGTGTGGGATGGCGTTTTCCTGTTCCCTTACCTGTGCCGCCCAGCGTTACCCCCTGGTAGAGGGTGACGTCGTTCCCAATAATGGCGGTCTGGCCTATAACAACGCCGATGCCGTGATCAATAAACAATCGTCGACCGATCTGTGCCTCGGGATGGATTTCAATCCCCGTCCAGAATCTGGTAATTTGCGACATCATGCGTGGCAATAAGCGCAAGCCGCGGCACCACAGCCAGTGATGAATGCGATGGGCCCACACAGCGTGCAGGCCCGGATAGCAAAGCAGCACCATGGCCTTGGAGGTGGCCGCGGGGTCGCGCTCAAACACGCAGCGAACATCTTCGCGAATCAATCGGACGAGGTTCATAGGCACAGCTTCACTTGGGAGTTCTGCCTTGAGGGCGAGCCATCAGAGTTCCGCCAAGACGCGACCCCTTGCAGCAATCCATCGCATCCTCCCTTGATCGCTTTACACGGTCACCTGGGATGTCTTCGTCTCCATGGCCTCTTTGCGGAACTCATCGAACAAAATCGTTGAAAGATATCTTTCGCCTGCGCTGGGGATGATAACGATGATCAATTTTCCCTCGTTCTTTGGGTTCCTGGCCAGTTGCAGCGCGGCATGCACCGCGGCGCCTGAAGAAATGCCAACCAGAAGGCCTTCTTCCCGGGGTAACCGTCGCGCCATGGCGATAGCATCGTCATTGGTTACGGTAATGACTTCATCGATGAGATCTGTCTTCAAAATCTTGGGAATGAAGCCCGCGCCAAGCCCCTGAATCTTATGTGGGCCAGGCTTGCCGCCAGAAAGCACGGCACTGTCAGCAGGTTCAACTGCAACTGACCAAAAACCGGGCTTTCGCGCCTTGATATATTCGCTTACCCCGGTGAGTGTACCGCCTGTACCAATACCCGACACCAAAATATCCGCCTTGCCGTCTGTATCGTTCCAGATTTCCGGACCGGTCGTGTCGAAGTGGATTTTAGGGTTCGCGGAGTTGTCAAATTGCTGCAGCATATAGCTATTCGGCGTTTCTCGCAGTAGCTCTTCCGCCTTGGCAATCGCTCCCTTTACGCCATTCGGCCCGGGGGTCAGAACAATTTTGGCGCCAAACGCCAGCAAAAGAATTCTGCGTTCCAGGCTCATCGTGTCCGGCATGATCAGGATTACTTCGTAGCCTTTAACGGTCGCCGCAAAGGCTAGCGCAATGCCGGTATTGCCGCTGGTCGGCTCAATCAACACGGTTTTGCCCGGCGCAATCTTCCCCTCGCGCTCGGCCTGTTCAATCATGGCAAGGCCGATGCGGTCTTTCACGCTGCTCATCGGATTTTGGCTCTCGAGCTTCGCCACCACTCTCGCTTTGCAACCTTGCGTCACGTGGTGCAACTCCACCAGGGGAGTCCGTCCAATCAGATCCGTTACGTTTGCGGCTATATTCATGACCAATCCTTTCTAAAAATCTGAGATACCGAAAGCATACCGTTTTTTGTGTTGGGCCGTGATGCACGTCACGGAGGAATGTGCGCTGGAGTGAGACCGTATTCCTATGTGCCTGTTTTGGGAGGTCCGGTGTGAGATATCTTGACTCGGAACATATCGAGTCCCTTTCCCCGGAATTCTTTCGTACGCGACAGCCCTACCCTTGGGTAAGCATCCCTGAAGCGCTGACAGAGGAAGGTTTTGAACGACTACGTCACGCCATGCCGCAAGTAGAGGCGTTCGACCGAAAAGTGGGCATCAAGCGCGGATACGGGCAAGCGCCACACGACCGTTTCATCCTGCATTACAGGCCTGGAATCGAGTTGCCGGGGCCATGGAAGGAATTTGTCGCTGAGTTGCACGGAGAGGTGTACCAGTCCTGGCTGCGAGGGATGTTAGGGCCGCAGCAGTTCATCCTGACAATGGAGTGGTATTACGCATGGCAGGGATGCTCGGTCTCCCCGCATTGCGATGCCCGCCGCAAACTGGCTACCCATATTTTCTACTTCAATACGGAAGAGGATTGGGATACAAACTGGGGTGGCCAGATCCTGATGATGGATGACGAAGGCCGCTACAAACCCCATTCCGCACCAGCCTTCGATGATCTGGAGGTGGCCGCATCGCTGGTTCCCAGAGGAAACGAAAGCCTGTTTTTTCAACGAACAGACCATTCCTGGCACGGTGTTCGACCTTTGGAATGCCCATCGAACAGCTTGCGAAAACTCTTTATCGTAACGGTAAATGTCCCCACCTTTCAGGTGTGGTGGCGCCGTGTTCGCGGAAAAGATCCGGACGGATACAGGATGGGCGCGGCATAAGAATTTGGCCGCAGGGCGTAATCCCGGCTGCAAAAGCCGGAGTACTTCCACCGCCTGCTTTCACCTGGCAGTGAATTCTAGAATTCGAAGCAAAGAAAGCGATTTTTATATGTCAACCACCGAAATGATCCATGGCCGGGCGGAAATCCAGACTCCGGTCTGCAAAAAACCCATAAAGGAACCACGCGTTCTGAACGAAGCTTACGAATACGCCAAACCCTCCTCCTTCTCGCGCGGTTTGCGGCTGGACATTAAAGGTGTCACCATTTTGCTGATTTCCGGCACCGCCAGCATTGATGAGTTTGGAAAAACCGTCCATGTTGGAGATTTTGGGGCACAAATGAAACGTACACTGCACAATATTACGGGACTACTGGCCACCGAAGGCGCCACTTGGAAAGATATTGTGCGAACAAGCTGTTATCTGCGGGACATCGAGCGGGACTATGACCAGTTCAACCAGATACGGACGCAATACTTTTTGGAACAAGGCCTAAACCCGCTGCCTGCCTCCACCGGAATCCAGGCAATTTTATGTCGGCCAGATCTGCTGATTGAGATCGAGGCGATGGCCGTCTTCGAGTGCGACCGCTCGGTTGATTGACGATCCTATCGGCTGAAAATAATTAATGGGTGACCCGCGCTGGCGTCAAAAAAGATGCGACACCTCTGGACGCGGGTGTGTCCTAACCGGCATGTCAATATCGAGAAACGGTCGGCTAGAATAGTTCGGAAGGATCAGCCGTCTCGGACTTATGCAAAACTTCTATAAACGCGCTGGTGTCCTGGCCGGATTTTTCCTGATGCTGCTCGTGCTGATCGCCAACGCGTTCATCACACGCCGACAGCTCGCGGTGCAGAACGGCAACCAGTCCTGGGTATTGCACACGCGCCAGGTCCTTTTCGAACTAAGCCAGATTGAATCGCTGTTGGTCGATGCAGAAACAGGTCAGCGAGGTTTTCTGTACACAGGCGAAGAGCGCTACCTGGGGCCCTACAATTTTGCAATCAGCCAGGTGGAGCCGCACCTACAGAATCTTTCGCGCTTGACCGCCGACAATCCGCGCCAACAAGCCAATACTTCTCAACTTCGCATCTTGACGCAGCAGAAGATGGGCGAACTCACCCAGACCATCCGGCTCTATCGCTCCGGCCAACAGGCTCAGGCGCAGGAACTGGTTCTCTCAGACTATGGGCTGGCGACGATGGACAAGATTCGCCGGTTGATGACGGGGATGATGGCGGAGGAAACCTCACTGGAACAGACCCGCATGGCGGCTTACCGTCGCAGTGTACGCTCGACGATCGTCTCAATTTACCTGGCCACTTTACTGGCTGCGGTAGGTCTTTTTCTACTGGCCGTTCGCATCCTGCGGGAAATGAATCTTCGCGAGAAGCATGCTCTCGAAATCCGTGAGCGAGAGGAGTGGTTCCGAGTCACCTTGACCAGCATCGGTGACGCGGTGATCGCCACGGATAAGAAGGGGATTGTCACGTTTGTAAATCCAATCGCCGTGCAGTTGACTGGAACGAACTATGCGCAGGCCAAGGGCCAGCCGATTCAGGACGTCTTCCCTATCTTCCATGAATACTCCCACCAGGCAAGTGAGAATCCAGTAAAGAAGGTGCTTGAGAAAGGCAAGATTGTTGGGCTGGCGAACCACACGGTGTTGCGGCACAGGGACGGGTCGCTCACCCCGATTGAGGATAGTGCCGCCCCAATTCGCAATGACCATGGCGATGTGGTTGGAGTCGTCCTTGTATTTCGGGATGCTACCTACGATCGGAAATCACAGGAAGTACTTCGCAAGGCGGAGAAACTTGCGGCAGCCGCGCGTTTGGCAGCGACGGTTGCGCATGAGATCAACAATCCGCTGGAAGCGGTCGGAAACCTGATTTATCTGGCGAAAGGAGCGCCGGAGATGCCAGCAGAAGCCATGCAGCAGCTATCGATGGCAGAGCAGGAGCTGGCTCGTGTTTCGCATCTGACAAAGCAGACGCTGGGATTCTACCGAGAGTCAAGCGCTGCCGAATCCGTGGAGGTTCCAGAGCTTATCGAGTCGGTGCTGGCGCTCTATTCCAACAAATTCAACGCTAAAAATATCACGGTGGTGCGGGACTTTGGCGAATGTCCTCGGATTGACGTGGTGCGCGGAGAGATGAGGCAGGTGGTCGCCAACTTGATCTCGAATGCAGCCGATGTCGTGGGACAAAACGGCGTGATCACCATTCGCCTGGCTTGCGAGCAAAACACTGCCGGGCCGGTGGTGCACCTGGCTGTGGAGGACGACGGTCCAGGAGTAACGGAAGAGAACGCTCAGCGTATTTTTGAACCGTTCTTCACCACCAAAAAAGACGTGGGCACGGGTCTGGGCTTGTGGGTCGTAAAAGAAATCGTCGAGCGTCACGGGGGCGCCGTGGGGGTGAGTTCGCACAACAGGAATGGTCTACGCGGGGCGATCTTCACGGTCCAGTTGCCCTGCGAGCGTGAAACACACCCGGTACTTGAAGATAAAACTCCCGAGTAGCCAGCTTTGGCACCCAGCACGCGCCCTTGACTATCGATAGGATCGGATGGCGCGATCCAGATCGGCCAGCAAATCTTCCTCGTACTCAATCCCGACAGAAATGCGCACCAGGTCTTTCGGCAGATCGCGCTGCGACATCAACTCCACTGGAACGCTGGCGTGCGACATATTTCCCGGTACGCTGATGGAGGAGTTGACGCTGCCAAAGCTGACGGTGATACGGAACAGCTTGGCGTTTTCCGCAATAGCTTTTGAGTGTTCGACCGAACCGGTGGTAAAGCTAAGTACGGCGCCCGCGCCTCGCGCCTGAGAATGCTGCAGCTCATACCCGGCATCGTTTTTCAGACCGGGGTAGCAGACCCGTTTAATCGATTTATGTTGGGAAAGGTATTCCGCAATGGTCTGCGCGTTTTTTTGCTGGCAATCGAGGCGCAGCTTCAGCGTCTTCATCCCCCGCAACAATAAATAACAATCGAACGGCGCTAGTGCGTTGCCTTCCGCGTTCTGTACAAAATAAATCTGCTCGGCCAGCGCTTTGTCTTTTACGACGACACTGCCGGCGGTGACATCATGATGTCCGCCGAGAAACTTTGTACCTGAATGCAACACGACGTCGGCTCCCAGATCGAGCGGGTTCTGCAGGTACGGCGACATGCTGCTGTTATCCACACAGAACAACGCATCGTGGGCATGCGCCATGGCAGCCAGTTTTCGCAGATCCACCACCCGCAGCAACGGATTCGTCGGCGACTCAACGTAAATCATTTTGGTTTTCGGAGTGATCTGCCGCTCGAAATTTTCGAGATCACACGCATCGGCGTATTTCGCGGAAATGCCAGTCCGTTTCAGCACCTTGGTAAACAGGCGGCAGGTACCACCATACAAATCGTTGTCGGCAAGAATTTCTTCACCGTTCTGCAGCAATTTTGTCGCAGTGGTAATGGCGGCCATGCCACTGGAGAAGCAATATCCGTGGGTTCCGTTTTCGAGCGACGCAATCTGCTTTTCGACAACGGCGCGGGTGGGATTGCCGCTTCGGGAATAATCGTACTCACCAAATTGATCGGAAAATTGCTGCTCGAAGGTTGCGGTCTGATAGATCGGTGTGGAGATCGGACGGAATCGATCTCCTGGAGCAGGATCGAAACTTACCAGGCGGCTAGCGATTTTCACGGCTAACCTCCTTCGATACAAAGTTGCAATCCGCAGCCGCAAACGCCTGTTCCAAATCGCGGATGATGTCTTGCGGCGCCTCGAGCCCAACAGAAAGTCGAACTAAACCCTCCGAGATGCCGAGGCGTTGCCGCAACTCAGGACCCAGGTCGGCGTGCGTTGTTGAGGATGGATGGGTGATCAAGGTTTCCAAACCACCCAGACTCTCGGCGCGAGAACATAGCTGCACTTGATTCAGCATGCGAATGGTGGCGTCGTAGCCGGCCTTCAACTCAAATGCCAGCATGCCCCCAGCCGCGCTCTGCTGCTTTTCTGCCAACTGTTTTTGCGGACACGATTTCAGTCCCGGGTAATAGACTCGCTCCACGGCCGGATTTTTTTCCAGCCATTCTGCGATGACTTGCGCGTTCTCGCAATGAAGCCTCAAGCGCGCGGGCAGTGTCTTCATTCCCTGCAAGGCCAGCCACGCTTCAAATGGGGCTTGCGTGGTACCGATGGTCTTCCGGATCAGCCGGAACCGCTCCAGCAACGTTTCGTCATGGGTCGCCAGCGAGCCCCCGACGGTCGCGTTGTGGCCATCGATGTATTTCGTGGTCGATAGCAAGGAAATATCTGCGCCAAGCTGTAGAACGTTTTGCAAGATTGGCGTCAGAAAGGTGTTGTCGACTGCCAGTCGGATTGAAAGTCGTTTGGCGATCGCAGCAATTGCGGCAATGTCACACAGCTTCAACGTGGGGTTGCCAGGCGTTTCCAGAAAAATAATGCGAGTGTTTGGCTGGATGGCTGCTTCGACATTCGCAGGATCGGAGGTATCGACGAACGATGCGGTGATGCCGAGATGATCCAGCACTTCGCGAAACAACCGCATGGTGCCGCCATAGACGACGTCCGTCAGCACGGCGTGATCCCCGGACTTCAGCACCGAAAGAAAGAGGGTAGTCACTGCGGCCATACCTGTTCGAAAGCAAACTGCCGGCGGCGTCCAGCGAGCCAAGCGCTTTTTCCAATGCATCAACGGTGGGATTCGAAACGCGCGAGTAGCTAAATCCTTTGTCGACACCGACCGCATCGTGTACGAATGTACTGGTCTGATAGAGAGGAAACAGAATCGAGCTGGCGTGAGAATCCAGCGATCGTCCGCCATGAATCGCGACGGTAGAGATGTCCAAATCTTGTGAGCTCAAAACGCAATCTCCATTCGGGCTATGCAATGGTTCCTGGGAGAAACTGGCCGTGGCGGGAACTCCCCAGGCGGCTGCCAGAATGAAGATTGAGCGGGATAACTCAGACTTCTGAAGCTGGCCTGCGACCGCCTGGGGCAGGCATGGCCATATACATTCGAGAAGGTTGAATCATGATCACTCGGCAGAACTCCAGCACCAAAGAAGTTGCTAAATTGTAGCATAGGAAAAAGCCAATTAGACGCGACCGGCAGCCAGCCGATCGCTGGAATTGCGGATGAAGATGCTGCTAAAGATTGTTGCTGTTGGACATCCTGTATTGCGGCAAACGCCGCACGCGCTGACGCCGAAAGAGATTAAGAGCGCCGAGATTAAAGACTTGATTGAGTATATGCGAGAGACCCTGCGCGATGCTCCTGGAGTCGGATTGGCAGCGCCTCAGATCGGCCAGTCCCTGAACCTGGCAGTGATTGAGGATCGTGCGGAATATCACAAGGCGGCTACGGAAGCCGAGTTGAAGGACAGAGAACGGGTTCCAGTCGACTTTCACGTGTTGATTAATCCGCAGATTGAATTGCTGTCGGACGCGAAGATTTCTTTCTTTGAAGGCTGCCTGAGCCTTCCGGGATTTATGGCGGAGGTTCCGCGCTCACGTGCGGTGCGCGTCCGCTGCCTCGATCATCATGGCAAGCCTCATGTCATTGAGGCCCGTGGATGGTACGCACGCATTTTGCAGCATGAGATTGATCATTTGCAGGGAAGGATTTATATCGATCGTATGCAGAGCGAGACGTTTTCGACCCTGGACAATTATCAGCGCCACTGGAAAACTCGGCCACGCGATCGTTGACATGTTCGACGGGAAACAAAGCGAACTTATTTGACAATATTTTGCTGTGGCCACTATTCTCAATTTTAAGAAGTTGCTGGGTCGCTTTTTTTAGAAAAATGATGAGTATCGCTCCAACCCGCCGTTGTCTGTGCTGTTGCTGCAGCCGCGTGCGGGTCAATCCATGAGCGAATTGAACTAAGCAATTCAACGAATCCATGGAAACCCACCCGCTGCCGTTTGGCCGAGTGGGTTTTTCGTTTTCGATGGTTTAACCAAGAGCACCGGTGGTGAAGTGGCTAACGCGCTGGTCTGCAAAACCAGTATTCGCGGGTTCGATTCCCGCCCGGTGCTCCAAACATTCCGATCCCCCGCAAATTCCTATTACTGATTGCCTTGAGGAGTTTTCAACGTTAGCCTGAGTCGGAGGGGTCAACGAATGCGTTTTCAATTTCGCAGTTTTCTTTTCCCAGTTTTGCTGAGCACCAGTCTTTTCGCCAGCAACTCCCCAATGGCCAAGGCACAACGGCAATCGACCCACGCTGATTTGCACGGAGCCTACCGCTTTGAGCGGGCCAACTGGATCTATGTCCATCTGCAGGGCACGCCGCACCAGATCGGATTCGGCAACGGATATCTGCTCGCTCCCGAAATTGAGGATGGCTTTCATGCCATTCAACTGGAAGACACCCACAGCACGCATCGCACCTGGGAGTTTTATCGAGCGACCGCAAAGAATGTCTACTGGCCGCACATTGAAGCCGAATATCGCGAAGAGTTACAGGGCATTGCCGATGGTCTAAAAGCCCACGGCATCATCGATATGGACATCTGGGACGTCGTCGCGGTGAATGGCTTTAATGAAACCGACGAATACTATGTGCCATATCTGAAAAGCAAGGACCATCCGACCACTGTCGCAAGTTTGAGGCCACGCGGTCGCTGCAGCGCTTTCGTGGCCACCGGAGATTGGACACGCGACCACAAGCCGGTGATCGCGCATAGCTTGTGGAGTCCGTTTCTTGAGGGTGAGCGCTGGCGCATCATGTATGACATCGCCCCGCAGCATGGATATCGCATTTTGATGGATGGATGGCCGGGGAAGATCGACAGCGGTGATGATTTCGGAGTCAATTCCGCAGGCATCGCGATTACCGAAACGACGATCAGCGGATTCCATGGGTTCGATCCCAATGCGGCGCCGGAATTTGTTCGTGCGCGTAAGGCCATGCAGTACGCTGCGAACATCGACGACTTTGAGCGGCTGATGGTGAAGGAAAATAATGGCGGTTATGCCAACGATTGGCTGATCGCGGATAACCATACCGGAGAGATCGCCCGCCTGGAACTGGGCCTGAAATATCACCGCCTGTGGCGCACCAAGAACGGCTACTTTGTCGGATCGAATTTTCCCAGTGATCCCACCCTCACCAAGGAAGAGACAACGTTCGATCCCAACGACGCCGGCAATACTGCGAACGCACGGCACAAGCGTTGGAAGGAATTGATGGCGCAATATAAAGGACAAATTGATGTTCCCTTAGCGCAAAAATTCCTGGCCGATCACCTCGACGCATCTACAGGGAAAATGGGCGCAAACGAACGAACTCTGTGCGGACATGAAGAAGTCTCGCCACGTGGCATCGCGATATGGAACGATCCACCCTTTGAACCCGGTGGTGCAGCCAACGCCAAGGCGGCCGACAGTTCGATGATCCGCAAAATGTCGTTTATGGCGCGAACGAATCGCCCGTGCGGAGAGCCATTTCTCGTCGGCCCGTTTCTCGCAAAGCATCCCGAGTTTAAATGGGAAAAGCCTGTGCTGCGAGATATGCAGGGCACCCCATGGGCTATGTTTCGGGCGAATGATGAAGCATCCTCCTCGGTCGCAAGGGTAGAACACAACAGCGCGAACCTGGGTGCAAACTGAGCGGGAGACGATGATGCAGGGCTGGAGGATCACTTCAGCCCTCATCGAATCGAAGAGCGGTTACGGTCGCGCACAAAGTTGCAGCTCCCGATACAGCTAGACGACTTCTGCAGACATCCCAGTAAGTGTGCTAATCTGTCTCGCTGTTTTGCTCGCAAATCGATTCCGCGCGATTTCTCCTCTCGAGAAACGGTGATGGCCCGCAAGGATCTATTCCTGGCGCCCGTGTTGGAAGCGGTACTCATCCTCATTGTCGCGGTGGTGGGCTGGGTGACCCGTACACCTTTTGTTTTCGCCAGCCTCGGCCCAACAGCGTATGAAATAGTCGAGACTTCGAAGCGTCCGAGCGCGCGCCCGTACAACATCATCGTGGGAAATTTGATTGCCGTTCTGGCCGGATTTGCGGCCCTTTGGTTGACCGCCGCATGGGCGATACCGCGAGTTTCTTCCCACGGCGTGCCACTGGAACGCGTGTGGGCTGCCACGATCGCTGTCTTGCTCACTGTTCTGGGCACGCTGCTGGCTCGCGCCGCCCAACCCGCCGCCCTCTCCACAACGCTCTTGATTTCGCTGGGAATCATGCAGACCGCGAGGGATGGAATCATCATCATGCTGTCCGTGATTCTGCTTACTGCGGTCGGCGAGCCGCTTCGACGCTGGCGTATCAAGAACGTTTCCCTCGCAGAATCTTAACCTGCGGCGGTTCATCGTGGCGGCTGAGGCTACACTAAGGCAACCTGCCAACTTCGCCGCCACTCCTATGACAGTGTTCCATCGTACCATTAAAGTCCTGAGTCTGTTAACGATATACGGGGTCTGCATGGTTCAGGCCCAGGTCAATACCGGCGAGCTTCGCGTCGTGGTCACTGATCCGGCGGGCGCAGCGCCACACGTCGATGTGACAGTGAGCAGTGCGGGAACGCAATATCGCAACACTCTCACCACCGATGCTTCCGGCACCATTGACTGCAAGGGACTTCCTTTCGGAATTTACTCTGTGCAAATTGACAGGCCGGGCTTCGCGCCCGCCTCCATCAGCGCAGACATCCATTCCGCAATCCCTGTCGAACGCACGGTGCATCTCGGGCTCAATCCGATTACGACAGTCGTTAAAGTGACTGCGCCGAATACGGTCATCGACCCGTACATGCCGTCGTCTGCCATGCAGATTGGTTCGCAGCAAATCCAAAATCGCGTAGCCTCGCTGCCGGGTCGATCCGTGCAGGCGCTGGTGAACTCGCAGCCGGGCTGGTTGTACGAAGGCAATGTGGTGCTGCATCCGCGCGGATCTGAATATCAAACTCAATTTGTAATCAATGGCATTCCACTCACAGACAACCGCTCCCCCAGCTTTGGTCCGGAAATTGAAGCGAATGATCTGTCGTCGATCAGCGTCTATACCGCAGGGTTCCCGGCAGAATTCGGCCGAAAGATGGGCGGAGTTATTGAGCTGAGCACGATTCGCGACACCAATCCGGGTGTCCATGGCCAGGTGGTGCTATCCGGTGGCAGCTACGACACGGGGTCAGCATTCACGGCATTGCAATACCTGCGCGGCAAGAACACTTTTGGCGCGACCGGTGCGGGCAGCATGACCGACCATTATCTGAATCCGGTAGTCCCAGAGAATTACACAAATACTGGCACCACCGGCGACTTTTCGGGGCGCTACGAACGCGACTTTTCCCCCGCCGATCGGCTCAGCTTCGGCATTCGCCATGAGCTGTCACGATTTCAAATTCCCAATGAACTATTGCAACAGCAGGCAGGTCAACGCCAGTATGGCGACAACTTTGAAACCATGGGGACCGTCCACGATCAACACACCTTCTCATCTAACAGCATCGCCATGCTGTCAGGAATGGTACGCGACAAGGTGGATGACCTCACATCCAATGCAGCCTCAACGCCGATCATCGTTTTTCAACATAATCATTTCCGCGAAGCCTATTTTAAGGGCACGACTTCTCTGCACCGCGGCCAGCAGGAGATGAAAGCCGGCGTGGAGTCTGACAACATTTTTCTGAACGAGAATTTTAATTACACAATCACGGATCCATCGCAGTTCGAGCCGGACACTCCGCCAACCTTCAGCTTTGTCGCGAGCCGTCCGGACCTGGAGCAATCGGCCTTCGTCGAAGACCTTGTGCGCCTGGGCAAATGGACTGTGAGCGCTGGACTTCGCTACGACCACTATCAACTCTTATTGAATGAGTTCGCATTCAGTCCACGGCTTTCTTTCGGACGATATTTTCCGGATGCGGACCTTATGCTGCACTTTTCTTACGATCGGGTATTTCAGACGCCGTCGTTTGAAAATATTCTGCTATCCAGTTCGCCCCAGGTGGCTGCCCTCAGCAAGCAATTTTTGCGCCTACCGGTCCAGCCCTCCCGCGGAAATTATTATGAAGGTGGAATTTCCAAAGCATTTCTCGCCCGCATGCGAATCGATGCGAATCTGTATCGTCGCGATGTGCGCAATTTCGCCGACGACAATCAGTTGCTGAACACCGGCATCAGCTATCCAATTGCGTTCGATCATGCTGTGATCTATGGGGCAGAAGGCAAGTTTGAACTGATACGGCTCGGCGACTTCAGCGGATTCGTGAGTTATTCCTACATGGTTGGGAATGTCTGGCTTCCCGTCACCGGAGGCCTGTTCCTAGGCCAGGACGAAAGCGGTGCAGCCAGTCAGCTTTCCGGACACTTTGCGAATACGCAGGATCAACGCAACACCGTCCGAACCCGGTTCCGCGACCAATTGATGCCGCGTTTCTGGATCGCAGCGGGGGCCGAGTACAACTCGGGTTTGCCTTTTGACTACACCGGTACAGAAGCCGAAGCGATTGCACAGTATGGACCTGCAGTCGTGGGGCGCCTGAACTTCGACCGCGGGAGAGTCCGGCCAGCGTTGCTATTCGATACAAGCGCCGCCGCTGAAATTTACCAAAGCAAGCGGGTCAAAATGAATCTGCAAATCGACGGGATAAACCTGAGTAATCAGCTCGACGTCATCGACTTTGGCGGACTGTTTTCCGGCAACGCAATCGGACCCGCGCGTAGTTTCAACCTGCGGTTGAACACTTCATTTTGATCAGACTTGAAATTTAGCCCATTTCTTCGATCCGGCACGTCACGTGACAATGGTCTCTATGTTTTTCCCATCCAACGGGTGGACGAAAAAATTAGAGACTGGATAAGGGCACACCAGACTAATCAACCGCAGCTAGGCTGGGAACAGGCGCTCTTGGCGACCACGATCCGGAGGTGCATCTATCCCGTGGCGTCTACGTTCGCCGGAAGGAATCAGTGCCTTTCGCGCGGATACTTGTCGCGGTGGTAAATTTCGGGTTCGCGGACGATTCGCAAGTGACGCTGGCTCGGGTGTGCCGGATGCTGTTTCGGATTCAGACTTACCGCCGCGGTAGGTGACGACGCGGCCTGAAATTGCGGACTCGCGTTTTCCCGGAATAACAATCTCGACAAGGTTCATCGGGTCCGCAGCGGCCACGGCAATTGTGTCTGCAGTAGTTGCATCCTTGCGTGTGCGCGCCAAACGCAGCGATTCAACCGCTTCCGGCAAGGCATACTGTTCGCCGCTGAAACCACTGACAAATCTCCCACCACGCACTTCTCCGCGAGCTTCCAGTCGTCGCAATACTCCCAGCAGCTCGCGCCACTTTGGCATGGTCGTCTCGCGTTTCAGCAGATCTCGAAACACAACTCCATACCGTCGCAGCAAAACCCAGGCGGCCGATTCCAGCGCCTGGTCATCCAGTCGCGCTTTCTGGGAAGGGGCGGCGTGCGATGTGGCGGCGTTACGCAATAGATACCATCGCCCCGCGGCGCTGCGTACCCGCTTACCGGGTTCTTTGATTCGTTGCACATACGCTGCCGACTTGCGCCTGGAATCCATGATGGCGCGCAATTGATCGAATCCGTCAGCCGCGGCCAGACCGGCTGCAGTCAGTTCCCAAAGCGCGTGTTCGACCTGCTCAGTAGTCAGGTCAGTGCTTCGCTGCAACTCTTCTACGAAGCAGGCACCGCGATCTTCTAGCCGAGTACGAATCTGCTGCGCTTCCGGACTTAACGATTGGCGCAATTTCGCTTCGTCGACAGATTGACTTTCCAGTACCGCGTCCATCCACAATGCAGTTTCGCGAAGGTAAAAAGTAATCGGCGACATTCCGGTTGGAACGACCCTCCGCGGAGCACTTCCGTCCCCCGCCGACCACGCTGGATGGGGTGATACGCGGCCCCAGCCCACCGCGCCGGAGAGGCACAACTGATCGAGCCAGCGAGGATCGTAGCCCGTCACTCGACGAGCCAAGAGCGATTGTTCCCATTCAATCGCCGGCGCTTCAAATCCTTCCAATTGCGAAAGTGCCTGCAACACACCCTGCTCCCCGCTGAGTTGCGACTGTGGTGCGAGGTGCTGCCACCCGAGCACCCACTGCATATAGACTGTTGCCGATGCCGGTTCAATTTGCTTGCGCAAATTTCCAATAGTCAATCGGTGAATGCGCTGCAACAGTCGACGCTCACACCATTCAATATCAAAATTACTGGCGAGCGGCGCCACAGAATTCTCAAATGTCCCGCGCAGGATGGTTCCCTGCATTTCTAGCTCGAGGAGCTTGCTGAAAACATCGGCGGCAGGCACACTCAATAGCTGCGCTAAAGAATTTGAAGTCACGGGTCCAAGTATCTGAAGCCAGCCCTGTACCAATTGCATGACGGCGCTGCGATAGGTAACTGTATCGGTTACATATTCGCCCTCCGAGCAAAGGGACGCAGCGGCGGGGAGGTTTTCGGTCGCAACCCAGCAGCCACCAGCCCGGTTCTCCAGAATGCGGGCACGTCCGGATCGTTCCAGCCGTTGCAATAACGCTGTCCATGAGTAGTTTTCTTTTTGCTGTAGCAGGTCCACTGGGAGTGCGACCACCTGATACAGCAGATCGTGCATTTCATGTACGTCTCGAAGCTCTGGCCAGCACTCTGCTCGGACCACCGCAATGGCAGCAGGATCGAGCCGGCCCGCATCCCCCTGCATGCTGGCGGGCAAGGTGCGTCGCATAGACACCGCGCGAGCACGGCGCTCTTCTAACGGTGCATCGTCCAGGAATGCGTAGGGATTGGCGTTTAGCAATTCGTGCGCAAACTGCGAAGGCGCCGTGGTGTCGATGGCGACGCAATGGATTGTTCCATTGGCGATTCCTTCAAGCACGCGCTTGAGACCGGGCAAGTCCATCGCCTCGCCAAGCACGTCTTTCATGACTTCGCGCACCAGGGGATGATCGGGAATCTCGCGGTCGCCCTGAATATTTTCAATGCAGGCGGCGACCTGCGGAAACACACTCGCCAGGAGATCGTCCGAGCGGGTGCGAAGAATCTGCGGCGCCACTTTCTTGCCCTTTTGGAACCGTAGCAGTTGCAAACTGCGTCCCGCTGCCCACGTCCAACGTGATTTGAAGATGGGAGAATCCAGCGCCGCTTGCTCCAATAATTCCTGCACGGTGTGAAGGGTGAGAAAATGAAACACATCGCTCAGCGGAAAGCTGTGCTGTT
>JAZKAG010000119.1:0-10481 GCA_040389265.1 Acidobacteriota bacterium | reverse complement strand
CTGAATAAAACTTGTTTCTCCATTTTGTCTGGCAGGATTTTGTGCAGAAATATGGACCGACGGTTCTGGCTGCACCTCCGGAAAAAGGTTTTAACCTGGTCGCCTGGATTGCGCCGGGCCTGGTGTTCCTGCTGGCTATGTTTATCACCGCTTTGGTGATTCGGAAATGGAAGCTGCACACGGTCGCGATGCCGGCCCAGATCGCGACCGATCCGCACACCACCGCGATTCTAGACCGGATTCGGAAAGATACCGAGCTGTGATAATCCCCTTGGCTTGCGCCGCATGTGTGGCCTGGTGGAAGCCGGAGATGCGGCAGATGGGTGGAGTTGTGAAGCCGATTGCGGACGTCATTTCTCCGCGGGACGGGAAAGAGAAAGAATTATGAGCTTGATAACGATTCTGGCTTGTGCAGCGCTGTTGATTGGAATCTTCGTGTACGTTTTCTATCCCCAGTCCAGGACGGAAGGGCAGACGCAGAAAACGCGGTTGGAATTTCTGCTGGAGCGGAAAGATACCATTTACGAAAACCTTCGCGATTTGAACTTTGAGTATCGGGCGGGCAAATACCCGGAAGAAGACTACCTGGCGCAGCGGGCGGGAATGGAAAATGAAGCCGCGCAAATCCTCGCCGAAATTGAGTTCCTGGAAAAGACCGTGCATGCGGCATGACCTCTCATCACTCCTGTGAAGCGAAATCAGAAAGAGAATCAATGACACGTCGACATTCTATGTTGCATTCGTTTTTTTGCGCCAAGATTCTCAGTTTGCCTGTGTGGTGTGCAGCCCTTCTCTTGATTGTGGGCGGCTCCGCCGGCATGGCAGCGCCCATCTCTGGCACGGTTACGAATCAAACTACAAAGAAGCCTTCTGCGGGTGACAGCGTCGAACTGATGCGCCTGGGAATGGACGTCGCTGCCAAGACAACCACCGACGCCCAGGGACATTTCTCGCTGGAGGTCACCGACAACGCCCCGATGCACTTGTTGCGCGTGATCCACGACAAGGCAACGTACTTTCGCCCCGCTCCGACCGGCACTACGACCGTCAACATCGATGTGTACGACGCCGCGGAAAGGGTGGAAGGAGTTTCAACAGAAGCCGATGTGGCGCGGATTGAAGCCAGTCCGAATGGCCTGAGCGTGATTGAGAATTTTTTCGTGAAGAATGCTTCGTCGCCTCCACGCACGCAGTTTGGACCGCGAGCCTATCAAATCTACTTGCCAAAAAACGCGCAGATTGTTGCCTCAGCCGCGCAGGGTCCGGGGAGCATGCCGGTACAGACGCCGCCCACACCCTTGGGGACGCCGGGCGATTATGCCTTTGTGTATCCGCTACGTCCGGGAGAAACACGTTTCCAAGTCAGTTACCAGATGCCATACACAGGCAGTCTCCAGTTCCACCCGCGAGTGGCGGCGCCGGTTGAGAATCTGGCGATCATTCTGCCCAAGAGCGTGCAGTTCGCCGGCACGCCCGTTGGAGCGTTTCAGCCGATTGATGAAGATGTGAAGGTACAGACCTATCTTGCGAGAAATGTGACCCCGGAATCGAAGCTGTCGTTTACAGTCTCCGGTACTGGCTTGCTTCCGCAGGAAAATTCCAGCGCTTCTGACGCCAGCAATGGCGCGCCGTCAGCCGGCGGAGCTCAGGGCGCCATGGGTCCAGAGGCGACCGCGCAGTCGGCCGCCGCAAACAACACTCGGCCTGGAATTGGCTTGGGAGTTCCGATCGACACGCCGGATCCGCTGCATAAATATAAATGGTGGATTCTATCGTTAGCCGCAGTTTTGCTGGCAGTCGGTGCTGCTTTTCTAATGAAGCAAAACCAGCCGCTCGCGGCCACTGCGGGTGGATCAGCGGTTCCGCTTGCAAACGTGCCATTGGCGACGAAGCCTACCGAGGGCTATAAGCCCCCGCTGGCTGCTACCCCAGCAGTGGCCGCGACCAGCCCGGATGCGCATCGTTCTAGATTGATGGAAGCGTTGAAAGAAGAGCTTTTTGCGCTTGAAACGGAGCGGCTGGAAGGTCGCATCGCTTCCGACGAATACGAGAAGCAAAAAGGTGCGCTGGAGATTGTGCTGGTACGAGCATTGCAGTCGGGCAAAGCAAAAAATCCCGCGGACGCGCTCTAGTCGTCGATGGTCTATCGAACTGAGGGAATCACGCGCTCGGGCTGCTGTCGACCAGCGTGGGGTGAAAGTTGACGTGGGCGGCGTGAGGGGTTTCCTGCTTAGGCACAATCTGAACCGGCTTCTCGTGCAGCAATAGCTCCGTCGCCCGCACCCGCGGATCACTGTGAAACCATCGTTGGAACGCTTTGCACTCCAGAACATTTGTAATCGCCAACAGTGACATGCCTTGGTGATGCGCCATCCAGGAACGCACCAGGGTATAACGGGTTCCTTTTTCGTGCGGAACGTTATCGGAATAGTCGGCTGACTCGTAAAAGCCGAATTCACCCAGCCAACCCAGTTTTTCCATTCTGTGCAAGTTGGCCACTGCATGCACCGGGTCAGCTTCCAATGCCAGTACAGTGGCATAGGGAGCGATGACCATGGAGCCTTCCGGGGGAGGATTGATGGCAAGCGTCGGCACTCCGAAGGCGTGGTACTGATAGTTTCCCTCTTCATCCCGCAGGCTGTGGCTGGCCTCAGAAATTCCCCAGGGGATGCGTTGACGGGCAACGTATTCCCGCTGAGCACGCACGGCTCCAGGCAGCGATTGCGCCAGCAAAGTACCGGGAGAGGTCTGCATCCAAAGCGTCGGCATCATGTACTCGAACATGGTTCCGGACCAGGACAGCAGCACCGGGTTACTGTCGACCATTGTGGTCTTGCGGCCAACTCTGAACCAACAGTCCTGCAACGCGTCGCCCTTAGCGATGGCAAGGAACATCGCGGTTCGCGCCTCGGAGGCCAGCAGGTCATAGCAGGAATCCAGCCGCCGATCATTTTCGGTGTCATAGCCAATGGTCAGCAGGCGACGATAGGGATCCACCAACTCTTGATAATCGGTGGCCTGGAACAGACGATCGCTGATTGTCGCAATGGATTTCAGGTCTTCGATGAGCGTGGTCAAACGCGATTCGCTGTCCGCTAAAGTCGGCAACAATTCGTTGGCGAGAATTTGATTCTGGTCGGTGGCGTCCTGAGCCTTCTGCTTCAGTGCTGCGCGAATCTCGCGGCAAACGAGCGTTGCCGTCTCGGGGTTGTAGAAATCGAGTGGATGATGGTGAGTTTTTTCCAGCGATTGCAGCAGTTGAGAAAACTTGGGCTGGAGCCACGGCAGAAACTCGGCAACGAGCTTCTGAATCGCGCGAAGTTGATTCGTCGCCGCATTGTTCTCCCCAGTTTGTGGCAATTCAAGCGACAGAAGTGCACTCAACCACGCATCGGAGGGTTCCTTTCGATGCGCACGCAGCGCAGATTTAATTTTCGTCTCACCCGGGGAAGGCTTCTTCGCCTCCATGACGATATCGAGCAAGCCCTGCCGCAACGCAGGCAACATTGGAGTTTCCAGCAGTTCCAGCGTTCCCATCCGCAAGCTGCAAAGAGATGCCAGAAAATTCCCACTGTCGACGGTGGAAGCAATGTAAGGTCGGATGGATTCGAGCGTGGTGGTGGTGTACCAGTTCAGCAGATGTCCTTTCCACTTGGAAATGCGGTCGAGGGTTTGCAGGTTCGCAAGCGTCTGCTTCGCATATTCCGGAAGCGTTAAATATCCGAGCAGGACCGCAGCCTGACGTGCGTTCAATTGCAGGCCGGCGTTTGTCGGCGAGATACGCAAGGCTTCGCGGTTTCCTTCTTCTTGAACATTGTCCGGCACCAATCCGTGATTTCTCGCAGAGCCGTATTCATCGAAATAACGCCAAGTACGCCACGCAATCTTCCGTAGAAATTTTGTGGCAGAGTCGGAAAGATCCAGTTCCAGGTGGGTAGAGCGATTCAGCCACCATGTGATCGGCTTGGCCAATGACCAAAGGATGAGGATTGGCAAAGCCCAGGGCAGGGCGCTTGGGCGGATCGATACAACCAGGATCAGCAGCACGGCCGAGAGCAAAGGAACCAATCCCATGGTGAATTCGACCGGGGTTCGTTTGCTGGTTCCTGCTTCGGCTTCGGCGGCGGTTTCCCATTCCAGCAAGCGCTTTCCGGTAACGAAGCTTCGAACCAGGGATCGCACGATCGCATCGAGCATGAGAAGAGTTTGGTGGGCCAACAGTGCGAAGTTGAGGGCAGTCGAAAACAACAACACCAGAGAATCTCGAACCGCCTGGCGAACATACCCGCGCTGCTCCGCCACGGAGGCTCGAACCAGGGAGAAAAGAAATTGCACGACGACGGGAACAATGACGATTAACAGCGTGGCAATGGTCCAATAACGAGCATTGCCGGGAAGCCATAACCAGCCCGCTACCAGAAGGAGAAACGTTGCCGGCTCAACCAGGCTGCGCCGCAAGTTGTCGAAAATCTTCCATCGAGAAATGTTGGACGTAGGATTTTGTACGAGCTGTCCAGAATCATTGCGAACACGCCCTAACAGCCATCGCAAAATCTGCCAATCCCCACGTACCCAGCGATGTTTCCGCCGATTTTGCGCGCTGTAGTGGGAAGGATAGTCGTCAATTACCTCAACATCTGTCAGCAGGCCCACGCGTGCATAGGCGCCTTCAATCAGATCATGACTCAACAGCGAATTTTGCGGGAAGCGGCGATCCAAAACCTCATGCAGGATCTGAATCTCGTACAAGCCTTTGCCGGTGAAAATTCCTTCTCCATACAAGTCTTGGTAGACATCGGAGATGGCGCGGGTGTAAATGTCGAAGCCAGTCTGGCCGGAATAAATTGCAGCCAGTCTTGAGCGCGCGACAGAGTGAACAGCAACTCCAACGCGAGGCTGCATCAGGCCGTAGCCCTGGGTAACAATCCTTGTCTGCGGATCGAGGACGGCACGGTTCAGCGGATGCGCGATCGCTCCGACCATGCGGTGCACGGAGTCGCGGGGCAGCTTGGTGTCGGAGTCCAGCGTCAGAACGTACCGCATTCCATTCAGTACAGCGGGATTGCCGGCTTTATATGGAAAACAATCCATTCCACCCATGATCAGACGATTCAGGTCGAGCAATTTGCCGCGCTTGCGCTCCCACCCCATCCAGACATTCTGCCTGGGATTGAAGACGCGATGGCGATGCAGCATCAGGAAGCTACCGCTGGAAGTGCCGGAATATCGCCGATTGAGATCATCAATCAACTGGCCAGCGAGAGTGACCAGAGGATGCGTATCCCGCTCCTGCGGCTTCTCCACAGAATCTGGCAAATCTGTCAAGAGTGCGTAATGCACGTTGGGATCTGGATTGGCCAGGCCGCGGACTTCCAATTCATCCACCAGCCCGCGCACTTGCTGCTCGTTCAACAAGAGCGTGGGAACCGCCACCAAGGTCTTGCAATCGCCGGGAATGCCTTCAGAGAATTCGAGCTTGGGGAGTGCCTGCGGTTTCAAGATCGCGCTGATGGTGTGGTTCATCAATTCCACCGCGCCCTGCGATACAGGCAGCAGTAGAAACAGAAATGCAATCGCCAAACTTCCTAAAGGATTGTATAGAGGTACCAGCGGCAGAATGATCGCAGCCATGACCAGCAGCGTGATGGTTTGAATTCCGCCGATGTAGAAATCGTCCGGATAGGTCCTAAGAATCGTGCGGACACGGTCACGAATTCGGGGATGAAATTGGCACCGCTTGCGCAGTTCGTTGAGGCCTTCATCAACCAGGTAGTAGCCAATGTGCGAACGGCGCTTGGTAATCCGATCGTTCACGCTGGGTTGGTGCGATGCATCGCGCGCCAAAGTCAGGGCCATCGTTGCCACTTCGACCTCATTCAACGGGGAACGTCCCGCTACTTTCGCAACCGCTAATCGGTACATCTCGCGGCTGTCGAGGTCCATGAGCGAGTAAGCATTGGTCGGATCCTGGCGCAAAATTTCCTCAATTGGAACCAGCGGCTCCAGGATATTTGCCCATACCGGCAAGCTGACTTCATGGAGACACAGCAGCGACGCGTTCAGAGCTGCGTCGCTGGCGGGCAGCTTGCTGAAGGCTCCGGGCGCCTGCGCCAGGATCTCTTCAATCAGCGCGAGTTTCAGTGCGATGGGAAAATTCCACAGTTCGCGAAGGCTGAGCGGTTCCTCGGCCTGGAATCCCTTGAGGAAACTGGAGAGGCCAGACAAACTCCACTGATACTTCGCAGCATTCAGAAAAGCCTGCGCGACCCCTAGAATTCTTGGTGCTTCCACACCAGTGACGCTTCGCGCGAAGGGCAATTTTCCCATGATGGGCAGCGCACTCTGGATCTCGATTGCGGAAGATCGCAATAAGCGCGTCGCCCCTTCAAGGCGCTGAATGCCGGGGGATTTTTCGTCGGTCTTCATCGACGGCTTCTTACGAACTTGCTCATCGGTGTAGCGTGCCAATGCAAATGCAGATGCCACCGCCAGCAGTGTTTGTTCCTTAAACTGTTTTCCGCTCGAGTGCTGCACCAGGATGGCCTGGCGGCTCGCGAAGGAGCGCCCTTCAGCACTTAAATCCTGGCCGAAAGTGATGGGAGAATTCATCGGTAGCTCGCCGCCTGCATCTCAAACATTTCCGCATAAAGGCCACCCAGGCGAATCAAATCTTCGTGGGTCCCTTCTTCCGTCAGAATTCCATGGGAAAGGACAACAATGCGGTCTGTCATTTTCACGGTGGAAAAGCGATGAGAGATCAGCAGAGCCATTTTTCCTTTCGTCAATTCCGCAAAGCGCTGGAAGACTTCCTGCTCGCTGCGCGCATCCAGCGCCGCCGTTGGCTCATCCAGGATGAGCAATTGCGCATCGCGCAGGTACGCGCGCGCCAAGGCCATTCTCTGCCACTCTCCACCGGATAGATCGACTCCACCGTCAAAGCGCCGCCCGAGCTGCTGTTCATATTTTTCGCCAAGTTTTGCGATCACTTCGTCCGCAAGGCTCATCTGCGCGGCGTGTTGAATTCGATCGAGCCGGTCCCGGTCCTCAATGCGGCCGACGGCGATGTTATCTCGCGCCGTCATTTCATAGCGCATAAAGTCCTGAAAAATCACGCCAATTTCGTGGCAGAGGTCATCCATGTCGTAATCCCTCAGGTCCACGCCGTCGATTAGGATTTGACCCTCTGTGGGGTCATACAGACGTGTGATGAGTTTTACGATGGTGGTTTTGCCCTGGCCATTTTCACCGATCAAGGCGACGCGTTCCCCGGGGCGCAGGTGAAAATTGAAATTCTTCAGAATCAGCCGCGTGGTCCCGGGATAGGCGAACGAGACATTTCTGAACTCGACGCCCTCGCGAATCGGTCGAGGAATTGTGATGGCATTCGGCTTCGATTTGACAGTCGGCTCCATGGCGAAAAAGCCGAGAAGGTCTGTCAGGAACAAAGCCTGATCGGCAACACCGGACGCGTTCACAAAAATTTGCTGCAGATTAGCGCTGACTTGCAGAATCGCATTGATCAGGACGAAGAGGTCGGCGACCTTAAACCGTCCTTCAATTGTGTCCCACAGCGCCAGCGCGTAGGCCGTGTAATAGCTCGCGGTCGCCAATAGTGACAGGGCGACACCGGCCAGGAGACGACGCTTGGATAGGCCCACGTTCTGTTGAAAGATGGTGTCTGCCATCCCGCGAAAACTGCTCACCAGGAAGTCCCGCAGACCAAATAGCTTCAGCTCTTTCGCCGCTTCCTTGCTGCCACCTACATCGCGCAGATAATCCATCTTGCGGCGCAGCGGCGTCTGCATAAAGTTCTTTGCATAACCAAGAAATGCGAAGTGGCTTTCCCCAAGCAGCGCGGGAATGGTGCCGACGATCAGAAGCACCAATAGCAAGGAGGAATAGCTCGCGATGTAGAACGATAGAGTCAGCGTGGTCAGGATCTGCTGCGTAAGGGTCCCGATCATCTGGATCATGGCGATGCGGTCTGTTGCCTGTGCCTTGGCTCTTTCCAGTCGATCGTAATATTCGGGATTTTCGAACGCGGTTATGTCGAGTTGGGAGGCGTGCTCGATGACCCGAATGCTGATGTGCTGCATGTAGAGGTCGCCCAGCAGGCTGTCGCAAAATCCTACGGCACGGGAGAGGATTGCGGCCAGGGAAGCGAGCCCAAACTCCAAGCCAACAATCCACCAGAAATGAGCCGGAAGAGCGCTGTGATTTCGCAGACTGATGACAACTTCATTCACCAGCCAGCGGGACACCTTCAGAATGGCGACCGGGGTCAGCGCCAGGGCGACCCGCAAGGCCATCGACCAGACCACGGTTTTCGGCCCGCAATCCCACACCACGCGCAGCACGGGTGGGATGTTTCGCATCGCGCTGAGTCGCGAATGCCAGGTATCGCCGTACGATTTGTTCGTTGTCGTTTCTGTCACTTCTGGCCGGGCGATGCATCTAAAAGAAGTCAGGATGGTTTTCAGTCAAGCCGCCGGCAACTGGCAGGCGCACTATGATCATAAGTTGCTTTGACCTTGATACCTCCAGCTTAGATGTAGAAGTTCGCTATTTGTTTGTCTTCATGCAATTGAAGACAGGCTCTAAGTTCGGGGAAACTCTCTTACGACGACGGAATATGGCACAAAGACCGATTGAATCCTGTGGTGTGATTGGCGATCTGCACACCGTGGCCCTGGTAGCGATGGATGGCACGATTGACTGGTGTTGTATGCCCCAGTTTGATTCGCCCAGTGTATTCGCCGCGTTGCTGGATGAAAACAAGGGCGGCCATTTCAAGCTGGCGCCGGCCGAGGCGGGAACAAACCGCCAGATGTACATGCCCGAATCCAACGTCTTGCTAACCCGTTTTCTGCGTTCCGAAGGAGCCGGTGAGGTCATCGACTTTATGCCGGTGCGGCAAAAGAAATCCGAGCAGAGCGCGTCGGTCATACATGAGATAGTTCGCATCGCCCGGGCGGTGCGCGGAGAGGTTAAATTTCGACTGGAATGCGCGCCCGCTTTCAACTTCTCACGCACTCCGCACCAGGCCACAGCGATTGACGGAGGCATTCTGTTCGAGACAGAACAAGACCGGATGGCTCTGCTGGGGCCGGGGGATTGGCGAATCGAAAACGGTGTGGCAAGGCTGGAATTGACGCTGCAGCCGGGCAAGTCGGCAGAGTTCGCGCTGCGTTACATCACCAAAGAAAACCCGGACGGGCTTCATGCTCCCGTCGACGGAACACGCTTGATGAATGAGACGCTCGCATTCTGGCGGAATTGGTTGTCACAGTGTAAATATGAAGGCCGCTGGCGAGAAATGGTTTTGCGCTCCGCGTTGACCCTGAAATTGCTGACCCATCGTCCGACGGGTGCGATTGTCGCTTCACCCACCTGCAGTCTGCCGGAGGAGATTGGAGGCGTTCGCAACTGGGATTACCGGTACACCTGGGTCCGCGACGCCGCGTTCACCATCTTTTCACTGATTCGTCTCGGCTTTCCAGAGGAGGCGACAGCGTTTATCGAATGGCTGGCCAAGCGAATCCATGAAGAGACCGGGGCGCAAGGCCCGCTGAATACGATGTACAGCATCGATGGGATCAGCGACCTGCCGGAATACATGCTGGATCATCTGCAGGGTTATCGTGATTCGCGTCCGGTTCGGGTTGGCAATGCAGCCTCCAACCAACTACAACTCGATATCTACGGCGAGATGATGGACGCAATCTATCTGTACGACAAGCATGTCTCTCCTATCTCATACGACCTGTGGATGCGAATCCATGGTGTGCTGCATTGGGTGGCCGACAACTGGCGCCAGCCGGACGATGGATTGTGGGAGGTGCGCAGCGAGCGACAGCAGTTTGTGTATTCCAAACTTCAATGCTGGGTAGCGCTGGATCGCGGCATTCGCCTGGCGAGTCAGCGTAGTCTTCCGCTCGACCGTGCCAAGCTGGAGACGGAACGGGACCGCATTTTCGCAACGATTATGGAGAAGGGCTGGGACGAGAAGCAGCAAAGTTTTACGCAATCCTTCGAATCAAGGTCGCTGGACGCGAGCAATCTGATGATGCCCATTGTCAAGTTTATTGCGCCAAAGGATCCGCGCATGCTCAGCACCATCCGCCGCACCATGGAGAAACTTGTGTCCGACAGCCTGGTCCATCGCTACGAACTGGATGGAAAGCTTGCAACCAGAGATGGATTGACGGGCCATGAAGGCACGTTCAGCATGTGCACGTTTTGGCTGGTGGATGCATTGGCGCGCGCCGAGCGTGTTGAAGAAGCCAGGTTCATTTTTGAGAAGATGTTGAGTTACGCAAATCACGTTGGACTTTATTCTGAAGAGATCAGTGCGACCGGCAGCGCGCTTGGCAACTTTCCGCAAGCATTTACGCATCTTGGACTTATAAGCGCTGCTCTGCATTTAGACGAAAAGCTGCGGAGGTCGACGTCATTCCCCATACATACGAAACAGCAATTTC
>JAZKAG010000118.1:3523-12297 GCA_040389265.1 Acidobacteriota bacterium | reverse complement strand
CAAATTCTTGTCGGTGAAAATCAGCACGGGCAGGCCGAATCGTGGGGATGGATGTGCGGCAGAATCTAGACGGCTTCAAACGCCACGCCCATCAGCTTTTCGATTGGTGAGTGATCCGTCGCCGCATCGCACACCGACCCAGCGACCCCTTCCAGCAGCCTGGCGACAACATCGGCGACGGTGTAGGTCGATTGTCCGGGCCGAAGAAACAGAGGCACGCTGCACAGGTCATCACCTGCGGTCACAATTCCGGGTTCAGTCCGGCTGCCGTTTCGTACCTGTGGATAGCCGATGTTCGCCAACAGCGCATTACAAAGACATTTCCTTCCCACCGCGTCGTCCGCAGTGCCGCCCTTGGCTACATACACGGTCGCCGGTTCTGCCGAACAGCGATAACCAATCGTTCCATCCGGAGTGCGATACGGTTCATGGAGAAATCCCAAATCGCAAATGCGCGGCCTTGCGGCGTAGACATCGGGGTCCGAGCCAGTTCCTTCCAACTGCGCCACTTTGAAAGGAAATTTTGTGGGTGACGCCAGCGGATCGGTGAAAACGGTGGCTTCCCCGCGGACCGCTTTCTGCAGTAACGCCCGCTTGTAATCCTCGCGAAGGCCGGACTCCTCAGCGAATTCGAATGCAGTTCCCACCTGCACTCCGGCCGCACCCTGGGCAAGCGCTTCTCGTAATTTTTCCGGATGCCCGTAGCCTCCAGCCAGCCAGAACGGAACGCCTAGTTCGCAGAGTTTCGCAATGTCGATGGCATCTCGCTCGCCGTAGATGGGCTCGCCCGCATCCGACAATTGCATCTTTCCACGTGGCGGAGCGTTGTGGCCGCCGGCGGTTTTCATTTCGATGACAAGCCCGTCCACTCTGCCATTGGCCTTCTTCACCATCGTGCTGGCCAGTGTGTTGGAGGACACAATGGCGTAAAACTTCGGCCGATTCAGCGGGCCGAGCTCGCGCTCCATGTAGTCTCGCGGATTGAATTGTGCGGTGGTGTCGTCGCCCTCGACCGCTCCCGTCACATGAATGGCGTATTCCGCCGCCTGATGCTCCACGTATCCATCGAGCAGGCCTGGAATTTTCAGCGGAATGCCCGCGCCCATGATCACGGTCCCAACTCCAGCCAGCATCGCGCCATAGATGGTTGACAGATGCGCTGTCTGAATTTTTTCCAGATAATTGATGCCCACGGGATGGTCGTGGCCTTCGCGCGCTAAAAACACTTCAACAAAATTACTGACGATGTCGAGTTCGATGAGTTCCCGGGGATTATCTTTGGTGTGTCGTGGCACGGCTCGGTACGGCGTGCGGTCGCTCTTGCCGCCGGCAATGTAATAGCGCTGCCAGATACGCTCCGCCATCACCGGAAAAGGAAACGCATCCACGCCGCGCCTCATGTGGCTGCCGGGATCGCCGTCCTGCAATCGCCGCGCAAAGATTTGATCGAGCGCTGTTCCAGAGACAACTCCGAGTTGTCCAAGACGAGAGACGGCGTTCGCCAGACGCCAGTTCGACACGCCTGCGCCCATGCCGCCTTGAATGATCAGGGGAGTTTGATTCATCGCGAGTCCATTCTTGCACTCTGCATATTGTCTGCATGTCTTACTTTTGTAATTTTGAGCCCGGTAGTTTCCGCCTCGACAACTTGCAGTTTGTTGCCTCTTCCAGCAGACACCTTCGGGTGAAACCTGGAATGTGACCTCCATCACTGCAGGCCCTCCATGGAACCGTTACCGTTGGGATGTGAAAAGGCTTCGCAGCTCTCGATCCAATCCATCAAAGCTGCGTAATCGGCAATCGCGGACGTTCGCAGAGTAGGCGATGAGATGAAAAATATCGTGATCATTGGCGGAGGAATCACTGGACTCTCCACTGCTTTTTACCTGCAGCAAAATGCTCCCAACGATATCCAGACCACGTTGATTGAAAGCTCACCGCGCCTTGGCGGAAAAATTCTCTCTGCCCATCAAGATGGCTTCACGGTCGAATGCGGACCCGATTCCTTCATCACACAAAAGCCTGCAGCCATCACACTGTGTCGCGATCTCGGCCTCGCAGATCAACTCATCGGTTCCAGCATGGGCAAACCAACCTATGTCTGGAATCGGGGAGAACTAGATCCCATTCCGGAAGGCATGATGCTCATGGCCCCCACCATGATGCTTCCTTTCTTGCGATCGCGGCTCATCTCCTGGCCGGGCAAAATACGCATGGGCCTGGAGTTGCTGATTCCGCGCCGTGAAAAATCAGGCGACGAAAGCCTGGCCAGTTTTACCCGTCGGCGCCTGGGAGGGGAAGCCCTGGAAAAAATTGCAGCCCCTCTGATGGCAGGTATTTTCGCTGCCGATCCGGAAAAACTTGGCCTGCAAAGCACCTTCCCCATGTTTCTCGAAATGGAGAAACAACACGGCAGCCTGCTGCGCGGCATCCTGAAAAGAAATCGCGCGAAATCACGCACGCCTGTTGCCGGTGGTTCCAAGCCCAAGCCCTCCCCCATGTTCATGACGTTGCAAGGAGGTTTGGAGCAGTTGGTCGAGGCCCTGGTGGCCCGGCTCCAACAGCAAACAGTTCTGCTCGATCGCAAGGTGATTGGCGTCAACCGCGTGCTCGATCGCTACCAGATCGATTTGCACGATGGCACGCCTCTCTGGGCCGACGAAATCGTGTTCGCCACTCCGGCCGACATTACTGCCGAATTGATTCGCGGCATGGATCCTGTGCTGGCATTCAAACTGCGCGGCATTCGCCATGTTTCTACCGCCACCGTTTCCCTCGCTTTCAAACGCCGCGATCTGAAAGCGCCGCTCAACGGCAATGGTTTCCTGGTGCCTCACAGCGCAAAGCGCAGAATTACCGCCTGCTCCTGGTCGTCCCAGAAATTTTCCCATCGCGCTCCTGACGCTTTTGAATTGATTCGAGTCTTCATCGGCGGTGCTCGCGCCGAATTTCTGGCCGAGCAGGATGAAGCTGCCCTGATTCAAATCGCTCGCGAAGAACTGTTCGCAATCATGGGGATCGACGCGGAACCAGTGCTGGCCAAGGCCCATCGCTGGTCGAAAGCGAGTCCCCAGTATGATGTTGGCCATGGCGAGCGTATTGCAGAAATTGAACGTCTCGCCGGGTGGCATCCCGGATTGCATCTGGCCGGCGCAGCCTACCATGGCGCCGGGATTCCCGATTGCATCTCCAGCGGCATGAAGGTCGCCGGCACCATTGCCGACCGACTTAAGAATCCGGAGCTTGCCGAGGAATCTGCGCCTCGCGCTGCTTCCGTTCCTCCCAAGGAGAAGACAAGTTATGACTTCCGTCGATATTCGAACGCTCGCTACCTCGACAGTCAGACCATCCCATCGGCCCTCGGCCCACGACTACTCAAAGAATCCCATGCTGGTGTATTGGGAGATGACCCAGGCATGCGCCCTGGCGTGCCGCCACTGTCGCGCCGAGGCCGTTTCTGAGCCGCACCCCGATCAGTTGACCCACGCGGAGAGTAAGGACCTGCTGCGCCAGATTGCCGCTTTCGACAAACCACACCTCATCCTGACCGGCGGCGATCCGCTGAAGCGCACCGACATTTTCGAACTGATCGATGAAGCGCGCAGCCTTGGCCTTACGGTTTCCATCACGCCGAGCGCCACGCCAGAGCTTACCCGCGAGGTGCTGGAAAAATTGAAAACCCACGGCATCGATAGCCTCGGCCTCAGCCTGGATGGTTCAACCGCCACGCGTCATGAAGCGGTTCGCGGCGTTCCCGGATGCTTCGACTGGACCGTACGCGCCATGAAAGATGCCGGCGAGTTAGGATTTCCCATCCAGGTGAATACCCTGGTCTCCGAGGAAACTGCGGACGATCTGCCCGCTATCTTTGAGCTGCTGAAATCCATGAAGGTGATGCGCTGGAGTCTCTTCTTCCTGATCGCGGTCGGTCGCGGCAAAACCTTGCAGCCGGTCTCGCCGGAACGTGGCGAAGAGCTGATGCGATGGATTTACAATCTCTCCCGTACTGCGCCGTTTCAGGTGAAGACCACCGAAGCGCCGTCCTATCGTCGCATCGCGCTCACGGAGATGCGTCGTGAGGGAATGTCCGCGCAGGAAATCGAACGCACGCCTGTTTATCGTGGATTTGGAATTCGCGACGGCCACGGCATCATGTTCGTCTCCAACCAGGGCGATGTGTATCCCGCCGGATTTCTGCCTCTCGCCGTCGGCAGCATTCGCAACGACAGCCTGGCGAATATCTATCGCAACTCACCTATCTTTCAGGGCCTGCACACACCCAGTCAGTTCAAGGGTAAGTGCGGTTACTGCGAATACTCGGCGCTCTGCGGCGGTTCCCGCGCCCGCGCCTTTGCCTACACCGGCGATCCGCTGGCGAGCGATCCCTTCTGCCCCTACGAGCCCAAGACGGTGCAGCACGCCTCCAGCTAGAATTTGGAGCGCAAATCACCATCCAAAGAAAGCCTGTCAGACGGCGATCGATTGACAAGAACAGGTTGCGATTGGCAGAACCAAGAAATATTTCTCCCGATCTCTACATCCCTATGGGAGGCGCAATCAGGGTGGGCGTTTTGCCGACGGGAAGGAGGACCTCGAATATTCCGAGGATTGCCGCTGTTAGCGGTGCAGCAAGGGCCACGCCGAGCGGGCCTGCCACCACAGCAAGCAAAAGCTGCGCGCTCATCGTGAGCGCCGGAGGTAGCCGGACTATCTTTCGTTCCAGCAAGGGCGTAATGACGTTGCCTTCTAGAAAATGAACGAGCAGGAAAAGCATCACAGTCAATAAGCCCTTCGTAGGACTAATTGCAAGAGCTAGCAATCCTGCAGGAACTACCGACAGGATCGGGCCGATGTTTGGGATGAAGGTAAGAAGGGCTGCAATAACACCCAGGGTTCCAGCAAGGGGCACACCGAGAGCCCATAATCCAAGGGCGACAACGACACCCACAGCGGTCATCGACAACATTTGCGACCAAACCCACCAACGCACGTTCCGAACAGCACGCTCAGCGCATGCGGTGAGAATCGCTCGATAGCGTTTCGGCGTTGCGCGTTGGATGCCGGAGAAGTAAACCTGTGGCTCCGCCGCAAGATAAAGACCGAGGAACACGATGAGGACGAGCCCCGCCAATACAGTCGCAGTGCTGACGACAATTCCGCCGATGCGGGTAAGGGCAAAACCGAGGGTCGTTGACAGTTGCGAGTAGCCGGACCATTGAGCAATCAACCAATGACCCCACCCATATCCATCCATCCGTACTATTAGCTGGTGAACGGCCTGGGGAAGATCCGCCTGCAGATTGGCAAACTGGGTGATGATGTTGGCTCCGCTGAGCCATAAGGTGAATGCAACGATGAGTGTGAAGGCAGATAGGATTAGAGTGAAAGCGACCCCATGCTTGAGATTGAATTTTGCTTTCAGCCAATCGATCACGGCGGTCATCAAGAGCGCCAGAACGATTGCCGCAAAAAGTAGCAACAAGATCACTCGGGTCAGCCAAGCCAGAATCAACGACACAACAAGTCCGATGCCGAGGAACAACAGAGCGATCGGCCCATTGCCGATCTGATTCAGGCTCGAAGTTGATCTTCGCTGATCCACGCCGTCTGACTGTAACCTCGCAACTTGAGTCCGTGTTTCTTAGAGCACCTATTGCAACTGAATGGGCTGGCAGCTGCATACCGGCCTACCGCGACATAACCCAACGTGCTGCCCGTTCGTACGAAGCAAGGGTGGGGGGAATCATCTCGGCACCACATTCACTGCGAACCCCTCTACGTACTTTTCCCCGCGCTCACCGGCAAATGAAAGTCGCTCATTTGTTCCGTTGGCAGAATCATTCGCAGCGAGTTCAAGATCGACAACAGATCGATCACCTCCTGCGCGATCGCACCTTGAATCGGAGTCAAATATCCGAGTGATGCAGCGCACATTCCCGCCAGGCTCAGCAGCATGCCGCCCACCGCGCTGGTGAGTGCAATCCGGCGCATGCGGCGACCAATGTGCATCAGCTCATCGACACTGGCCAGCGACGACTGCAGGATCACGGCTCCCGCCGCCTCGGTCGTAATATCGCTGTTCACCCCCAGCGCCACGCCCGCAGTCGCCGCCATCATGGCAGGCGCGTCGTTGATGCCATCGCCGAGATATAGAGTTGGCTGCTGGGCCGTCATGCGGCGCACGATCGCCAGCTTCTGCTCCGGGCTCATGCCGCCGTACACGTGCGTCAGCCCCATACTGCTGGCAAATTGTTCCACCTCCGCCGGCCGATCGCCGGAGAGCAGCACGATTTCCTCAATGGCGTGCTTCGGCCCAAGGTGGGCGAGGAACGGCCTGCTCTCCCCGCGCGGCTGATCCAGAAATCGAAGCAGCCCCGCCAATTCGCCATCGCGCAGCAGTACGCACTCCAACCCGGGGACAGTTGGGGGCAATTGGACGGCCAGCGTTTCATCAATCCGTCCGCGACCCGTCAGAGTCCATCGATGGCAGTGGATTTCTCCTGTCAATCCCGCACCCGGCGCCTCCGAAACTTCTCCCGCGGTAATCAGCGGAATCTGCTCCCGTTCGGCAGCCTCTAAAACCGCCTTCGCCAGCGGATGTTTCGAGTAGCGCTCCAGGCTGGCCGCAAACTGCAACAGCGTCACTCGCGGAATCGAGCTGAGCGAAATGACTTCAGTCAAACTAGGCTGACCGTACGTCAACGTTCCCGTCTTATCGACGATCAACATTTTGCAGGAATCCAGTTTTTCGAGGATGGATGGATCTTTAATCACGATGCCGTATCGCGCCCCAACGGAGATCGCACCGATAATCGCCACCGGAATGGCAATCAACAACGGGCACGGAGTCGCAATCACCAGCACCGCGAGGAAGCGCTCCGCATGTCCACTGAAAAACCAACTCGCCGCCGCGATCAACACGGCCAGCGGTGTATACCAACTGCCGATGCGATCGCCCATTCGCCGAATCGCCGGCCGATCTTCCTCCGACGCATGCAGCACCTCGACAATCTTGGCATAGCGCGAATCGCGAGCAATTTTGGTGGCACGAATGGTCAGCGCAGAATTTCCATTCACCGCGCCCGACAGCACCGTCGTGCCCGGAGCTTTCTCCATCAGATATGGTTCGCCCGTCAGATATGATTCATCCATGCTGCCCAGGCCGTCGAGCACGATACCATCCACCGGGCACAGCTCATGCGGATACAGCAGTACCAGTTCGCCAACGGCAATTTCGGCGCTGGGCACATCGACGACGGATCGATCCGGATTGACCCGATGGGCGATCTGAGGCATGCGTTTCGCCAGCGCGCCCAGCACAGACGAGGCGCGTCGGGTCGCAAAGGCCTCCAGCGTCTGTCCACCGGAAAGCATCAGGATCACAATGGCCGCCACCCAATACTCATGCAGCAGCAGCGAAGTCACAATGGAAATGGCAGCCAGCAGGTCGACACTGAAATTGCCGCGCGCCATTTCTCTGATCAGCTCAAACAGGATTGGGAGACTCGAGCCAACAATTCCCACCAGCAGCGCCGCATCCACAGCGAGGGCGCCGGTGTGCAGCACGAATTTTGCAATTAAGGCCGCCGCCATGGAAACAGAAGTGAAGATCAGGACAGAGGTCTGCCACTGGATCGACTCCAACCATTTGCCCGGTGCGTTGGTCGCGTGCATGAAGGGGACCCCTGAGTGGAGTGTTGAACGAACGGCGAATCGCGGCTCAGCAAGGTTTGCGCAGACTTCAGGTATATCTTCAAGCGTCACTGCATGCAGTGATGCAGGTCACTCGAGGCACGCAGAATCGCTGTTCATTTCGCTGCTTTTTGGAGCATACTGAAAGGTAGTCTGAAGCTGTTGTGCGGGAGATTTTCAGTGCAGAAAAATTCTGTTGGACTTCGCGTTACGATCGCCACCGTCGTCATTGTCGGCACCATCCTGTATCTGGCTGTAACCGGCGTGCGCGCCAACAAAAGCTATTACGTCACCATTCAGGAACTGCAGTCGATGGGCAATCGCGCCTACTCGCGCCATCTACGGGTGGCGGGCAATGTTGAGCCTGGATCCATTCAGCGCGACGGCGCACACGCGCAGTTCGTCCTGGTCGAGCAGGGCCGCAAGCTCACAGTCAACTACACCGGTGGCGATCCTCCGCCCGACACGTTTAAAGACAATGCTCAGGCGCTTGCCGTCGGCATGTACGGTCGCGATGGCGTGTTTCACGCCAGCCAGATTCAGGCCAAGTGTGCTTCCAAGTACGCTCCTGCAAAACCTGGAGAGAAGCCGAAGCAAACCGCCAGCATGGCTCAGACGCAGTAGTCTCGGCGTCGCTACAGTCGCGCGGCTTCTGTAGTAGACTTTCGGAAACCTTCTTGAACAGACGTTGAACATTCTGTAGAAGACAGCAGCACAGGCTCTGGTTCTCGCCCATGAAAAAAACTTTGTTGATCGGAATGCCGCTGGCCTTGGTTTTGTTGTCGGTCGGCTTATACCAGGCGATCTGGGTGGCGCCCACGGAAGCTACCATGGGCGAAATTCAGCGCATCTTCTATTACCACTTCCCTTCCGCCATCATGGCGCTGTTATTTCCCTACATCAACTTCATTGCGTCGCTGGTTTTTCTCGCGACTAGAAATTCCAATCCGTCGCGTGCCCAGGCCGCCGACGCAATCGCACTCGCTTCCGCCGAGATGACGCTGGTGTTCTGCAGTATCGGCCTGGCCACCGGCATGTTATGGGCTCGCCCGGTGTGGGGAATCTGGTGGACCTGGGACGAA
>JAZKAG010000118.1:0-3513 GCA_040389265.1 Acidobacteriota bacterium | reverse complement strand
TTACCTGCTGCTGCGCCGCTTCACCGCCGGCGGCCAGACCCAGACCCTCGCCGCGGTGCTTTCGATTTTTGCTGCGATCGACGTTCCCATCGTTTATATGTCGATTCGCTGGTGGCGCACCCAGCATCCCTCGCCTGTCATCGGCGGCGGCGCCAATTCAGGGCTCGATCCCAGCATGTGGCCCGCGGTCTGGTGGAATCTGGCAGGCTGGTTTGTATGGGGCGTGATGATGGTGACGCTGCGCTACAAATTAGAGCGGAAGCGGCAGCTTGAGCATGAAGCCTCCGTGATGCAAGCCCTGGCAGCCAACTAAATCGCCACAGCGAATTCTGCATCGCCCCTTGGAGCCACATTGGCCGGCGGTGGCATAGGGTGATTCCCTTTGTATTGGGTTAAGTACCAATCACTCTTGTCTCCACAGAGCATCGCCACCCAGGCGCGCACGCAGGTCGCGCAGCACCGCGGTACGGATCTGCGAGACCCGCGATTCGACCAAGCCCAGCACCATGCCGATTTCATTCAGCGTCATCTCTTCCACGTAATACATCTGCAGCACCTGCTGTTCCCGCGGCGGCAACTCTGCCACCACAGCCGATAATCTTTCCGCACGTTCACTGCGCATGCACCGATGCATTGGATCGTCCTCGGGATTGGCCTCGATGAACACCGCTTCTTCTTCTGTCGAGCCATCACTGTGGGGTTCCTGCAGGCTGCCAATCTCCAGCCCCTTCACCGTGACAAGCAGTTGCTGAAACGACGCAAACGCCATCCCCAGATCGGCCGCAATCTCGCTCTGCTGCGGTTTCCTCCCCAGGCGCTGAGTCAGGCGATGCGTCGCTTCTTCCATTTCGCGTGCCTTGCGGCGGATCTCCCGCGGTGCCCAATCCATCCCGCGCAAACTATCCAGGATGGCTCCCCTTATCCGCACCGCCGCATAACTGCGAAACAGAACTTCTTTACTGGGATCGAATTTGTTGTAGGCATCGATCAGCCCCAGCATACCCGCGCTGACCAGCTCTTCGAATTCCACATGCTGCGGCAGCCGCTCCAGCAGGCGATACGCCACCATCCGCACCAGCGGTAGGTGCTGCAGTAAAATCTGCTCCCGCTGGGCTGTCCACTCCAGCGATCTGTTGGTTGCGATCGCGGCTGGCGCGAAAACTGCTGCCTGCGTCGCTGCTGTTTTCGTCGCCGCCGTCCCACGCGGTTGTTTTTCCGGGGACGGCAGCGGCACCCATTCGAGCGCCGGCAGCACGCTCAACGGAAGTTGTACGGAACTCGGGGCGATCGTGGAACCGGGGGAGGTTGCCATTTGCTTGCTCACTCTCTGTGGAGACTGGCAAAGGGCGTCAGCATGTCCACACCCTTGCTGTCTGGACTAGAGTTGCGCTCGCAACATCGGAAACACAATGGAAGAAACACGTCACGTCCGCGTCGAAATTCAATTCGGCACAGCTCTGCCCGCGTATCCCATTTCGGGAATCAATCATGCAAAATAGTTCTGGATTTCCTGCAGAGGTGCGAGCGTCGAACGAAAGGGCACAAATCGGGGTCGCCCGAGTTGTCCACCTGAGCGACCCGCAATCTGTTGGCGTGTTCTTACGGCCGGTGCGGCGGCCCAATCAGCGGCGTCTGGATCGGAGCGGCCAGTCCGATGAACTCCACCATGCCGTCGCCACCGGGATTAGTTTGCACCGCGATTGTCTTCCAGTTATTCGCCAGCCACACATTGCCGGATGGATCGATCACCACGCCGGTGTTCCTGGTCAGTCCATCAAAGCCATAGCCGGTTCGCGGCGAAATGGCATCGCCCGTCGTCAATCCGCGCGGGCAGGTCGCTGGCCTGGCGCCACAGAACTCCGACAGCCGCTTCCCGGCAAAGTTCGCCACCCACACATGGTCTTCGCCATCGACCGCGATTCCCCACGGCACCAGCAATCCGCCGCCGGTAAATGTTGTTGCGGAAGCGCTGCCGCCCGACCGGCGAACTTCAGTGATTCGGGGAGTGGCAACGGGAGGAGAGATTCCACCTCGATTGCCACCACACGGCAAACTGACTACGCCAGAATTGGCGACCCACACATTGCCTTCGGCATCGACCGCAACCCCCAGCGGATCCAGCGCACCCACGTCGACCGCGGAATCCAACAGGGGTTTGCCCTGCGGATTGAGCGCCACCAGGCTGTGGTTCCCGCTGCTCGCGATCCACGCATTGCCGTCTGCGTCGACGGCGAGACCAAACGGTCGCAGCAATCCAATGTCGGCAAAGTTCGCCGGATGCGTTCCGTCTCCATCCGGATATTTCGTCACGCTATTGCTGCCGCAATTCGCAATCCAGACGTTGCCCTGCGGATCCGATGCCATTCCCTGCGGCTGGCTGATGTCCTTGGTATAGCCAGCGGAAGGCGACAGTGCTGTTCCTGTCGGGCTGAATTCCGATATGCTCAATGGCGGCGGATTTGGATCGCAGTCCACACCGTTATCCGCGCCCTGGAATCCAAAATTCCCCACCCAAACTTTCCCCATGGGATCAATGGTGATGCCGAATCCAGCACCGAACAGGCCGCCGCCACTGTAGGGCGCTCCCGGCGCATCCATCCCCGTCGGGGTCAACCGCAACAATTGCCTGCCGCCGCTCACACAAGTCCGAGGGTCGCGACTGTACACATAATTGTTCGTGATCCAGATATTGCCCTGGGTGTCGACCGACATTTCTCCGGGCCCGTCGAACTCATGCCCATTGCCTTCATACACCAGCGCCAGCGTCCACGCACTGGGCGGCGATTGCAAGGTGGGTTGATACGGGGCTTGCGGCTTGGACTGCAAATACAGCAGCCTCGGATTTTTCCAGGGATTATGCGCGATGTTGCTCATCGCCTGCAACGTGTCTGCCGGCACATCTCCACTCGGCGTCGTGGCCAGCGCAAACAACGTGGAACATGCGAGCGCCGTCTTCGCATCCACACAGGACGCCACCATATCGGACAGCGAGTTAAACGCGCGCATGCTGGACGTCATCAGGCCGTTGGGAGCACTCCGCAGTACCGCTCCCACCTCCCCGCTGCTGGGATCGACCAGGTTCATGGTCGTAGCCGCGGCATTCTGCAGGCCAGGCGACGTTCCCGCGACCTGCGAACCGGAGAGAAATTGTGCGAGGGAATACGCGGTGGCGACCGTCGTCCGTTCGTTGATCACCACTCCGGACGAGATTGCTTCCGGCCCTAAAACTACGGTGAGTCGAATCGCACGCGATTGCGGATGACTCTTCTGGCCGTTCCTGGGAATGCCGCCATCCGCGACAAGGTAGAGGACGGTGCCGGGATCGGTTGGCGCAGTAAACGCAATGGTGAAGACGCCCCTGGCATCCGTTTGCGCGCTGCCCAGGTTCACAGAGGCTGCATTTGTGGAATGGCCTGCAGCGTACAGCGTGACCATGGAATATCGGATGGGGACCGTGCCGCTGCGAACGGTGCCGCTCTGTTCCGCGGCGTAGCCGGCCAAGGAAGCAGCCAG
>JAZKAG010000117.1:0-4135 GCA_040389265.1 Acidobacteriota bacterium | reverse complement strand
AGCTTTCCGCCGATATCAGCGACCGCGGTATCGTGCTGACCGGTGGCGGCGCACTCATCAAAAATCTAGACAAGCGGATTCGCGAAGAAACGGGGTTGCCAGTTTCCGTCGCCGACGATCCACTGGCCTCTGTCGTACTGGGCACGGGAAAAATGCTGTCCGACTTCCGTTTGCTGCGCAAGATCAAGATTGATTAATTTTGCCCTCCCCCAAACGTCCGCCGGGCTGCCAGGTACGCTGCTTGTAGCCCGCCCATAGCCCATGGAATCTTTTCTCAGCCGCTACCGGAATCCACTGGTCCTGCTGGCCATCGTGCTGGCGCAGTTGCTCGGCCTCGCCGTGCAGGTTCGGCGTCCAAATACAGGCCAGGATGGACAGCAGACCCGCCTCATCCGCTATTGGGTGGTCACCGCATTTTCACCCTTCGAGCGGGTCTTCCTCTCCGTAGGCCATGGCGTCAGCCACACCTGGCATAATTATGTGGACCTGCGTCACGTGCGCGAGCAGAATCAGGAACTGCAGTCGGAATTGAACCGCATGCGCCTGGAGCAATCTTCTCTGGCCGTCGATGCCCGCGAAGGGTTGCGACTGCAGAAGTTGTTCGGTTTTCAACAGCAGTACATTGCGAAAACTGTCTCGGCTCACGTCATCGGCACCAGCGGCACTGATCTTTCGCGCGTGCTGGTCATCAATAAAGGTGCGAAAGACGGCCTCAAGACGGATATGCCGGTGATCACCCCCGATGGCGTCGTCGGTAAGGTGCGCGATGTATTTGGTAGCACAGCGCAGATCCTCGAAATCAACGATCAGACCAGCGGTCTCGGCATCGTTCTTACCCAGACGCGACTGCGCGGCATTCTGCGCGGCAATGCCGCCGGTCAAATTGAAATCATCGACATACTTCCCGATGAGCATATTCAAACCGGGGAGCAAGTGATCACCAGCGGGGGCGACGGCGTCTATCCCTCCGGCTTGCACGTGGGAACTGTCGAGCGCGTGGTCAATGATCCGGAGCACAATCCTTACGTGGCCGTGCTGGTGCGCCCCGCCGTCAGCCTGTCGCGCCTGGATGAGGTGTTGGTGATCACCCAAACTCAGAACACCATGCCTGCCAGCATGCAGCAGGATATTGCCACCAGCGAGCAGAAGGCCGCCGACATTCTGGCGCAGCGCCTGCCCAGCGTGGCGCCGCCTGCTACTGTGGGCCCGGATGGCAAACCGATCAATGCCAACTCGCCGCCCCCGCCGGTTCGTCCCCCGGCATCGCTACATCCAGACCAGTTCACTCCGGATGCGACTCCGCCGGCCTCCTCACTGACTCCGGGAGCTTCTTACCCGACGGAGGTCTATCCAGCACAATCGACTGCGGCCACCACGGAGCACGCGACGACTCCAAACTCATCCACATCCAGGCCCACGGAGAAAGCCCCCGCGTCGCCGGAGCCAAAGTCCGTGACGCCCCAGTCCAGGCCGGAGTCCTCAACGTCGAAGCCAGCCGCCGAACATCCGAAAACCGTACATCATCCTGCAGCCCCCGCCCAGCCCGCCACCGGTGAGGAGCCGCAGAACTGACTATGGCCCTCCTGACCCAGCGCTCGCGTCGAGAAATGGAAGAGCACCGCTTCCATCCGGCCGTCCTGATCGTCGTTCCGTTAGTTGCGATCTTTTTGCAGGCCTACATCCCGCTGCGTTTTCCTTCGTTCGAGATTCTCAACCTGCCGGCTCTGATCGTCATTTATTTCGCCGTTTCTCGCCGCAACCCCATTGGAGGCACGCTCCTGGGCGTCGTTATCGGAATCATTCAAGACGCCATGACCCATCTGCCCCTCGGTATCAATGGCATCATCGATTGCATTCTGGGCTATCTGGCCGCCTCCATTGGGGTGCGCATCGATGTCGACAATCCCGGCACCCGCCTGATCATGAATTTCTGTTTCATCCTGCTGGCCAGCACGCTACATGTCCTGATCTTGCGCCGGCTGATCGGCATTCATGAGCAGTGGTATGGGCTGCACGACCTGGTTCGCGCCCTGATCAACGCACTGGTGGGGGTAGTCCTTTTTGCACTGTTCGACCGGCTTCGCCAACGCGAATAATGCGGTAAATCGGGAGTATTCTAGAGGCAATCCTTCCCCATGGCTGGCACCTATAACAAAGACGATCGAATTCCAACGGTCAAGCTGACGGTGATGCAGTACATCATTGCTGCGATCCTGGTGATTCTTGTCTCCGGCCTGTGGCGATTGCAGGTGCTGGGCGCGCAAAATTATCGTGCCCTGGCAGAAGCCAACCGCATCCGCAAAGTTCCGATCCTGGCGCCACGAGGAAAAATTTACGATCGCTACGGTCGACTGCTGGTCGACAATTATCCCTCTGTCACCTGCTTTTTAGTTCCGGAGCAGGCGCGTAACCTTGATGCCGATTTGCCGCGAATCGCCGACGGCCTGCACATGCAGATGGATCAACTGCAGGCGATTATTCAACGCTATCGCCATCAACCGAAATATCAACCCATCCCGCTGCAGCAGGACATTACGCCGGACGAGCAGGCCTTCATCGCCGCCCACGCCAACGAGCTGCCCGAGCTGGAAACGATTGAGGAGCAGCGCCGACTTTACCCCAGCAACGGCTTTGCCGCGCACTTGATCGGCTACGTCGGCGAAGTTTCTGAAGATATGCTGGACGATCCGCGTTACGCCTTCTATCAACCGGGCGATGTGGTCGGTCGTTCTGGCGTTGAGGAGTCGTACGATCCTATTCTGCGCGGTCAGGACGGGTCACGCGACGTGATCGTCGATAGTCATGGCCGCGAGCTTGGCGCACTGGGCACCGAGCCCGCAACTCCGGGAAAATCCATCAAACTGACTATCGATCTCGACGTGCAGAAAGCTGCCGAAGAAGCCTTAGGCCCACGCCAGGGTGCGCTTATCGCCATCGACCCTCGCACTGGGGATGTGCTGGCCATGGTGAGCCATCCTACGTTCGATCCCAACCAATTCGCCATCCGCATTCACCGCAACGAGTGGAATAAGCTCATCACCGACCCCGAGCACCCGCTGATGAACAAGGCGATTCAGGCGCAACTTGCTCCCGGTTCAACCTTCAAAATTATCGAAGCCATTGCCGGCCTGCAGGAAGGCATCGCGGAGAATTTGAAGGTCGATTGCCATGGCGGCGGAGTTTTCTACGGCCGCTATTTCAAATGCTGGATCACCGCTCGCCATTCATCCCACGGAATTACGGACATCACGAAGGGCATCTACCAGTCCTGCGACGTCTTCTTTTACACGCTTGCGGAAAAGATGGGCATTGACATGATCGCGAAGTGGGCGCACATGTTCGGCCTGGGACAGAAAACCGGCGTCGACCTGCCGAATGAAGCGGCCGGCATCGTGCCCTCACCGGAATGGAAGATGCGCAACTACCATCAGAAATGGTTTGCCGGGGAAACCATTTCGGTCGGCATCGGCCAAGGTGCGCTTGCTGTAACCCCTATCCAACTGGTGCGCGCCCTGGCGGGGATTGGCTCTGGAGGAGTTCTGAAGCGTCCCCACGTTGTCTTTCCCGATGAAGTACCTGGCGCTTTGAAGGAATATTACAAGGATCAGTTTCCTGGCGCGGGAGATCAGACAATTCACATAGATCCTGCGAATTGGGAGACTGTGACCGACGCCATGGCCCAGGTGCTGACGTTTGCTGGGACCGCAGGATTTGCGCACCTGGAAGGCATCGACTTTGCCGGGAAAACGGGGAGCGCCCAGATTGTCAGCAATGCGTATAAAGCATCGGTTGGAGGAGGCTCAAAGCTGAACGATACCGCCTGGTTCTTTGGCATGTCGCCGCGGCGAAATCCTGAGATTGCGGTGGTGGTGATGTGGCAGAACGGTTCCGAAGGATACTTCAGCGCACGTCTCGCGGCGCGTGTCATTGAGGCTTATGTCGATAAGGAAAGACTCCGCGATCACAACCTGATGCAGGTCGCGTCCAAAAATAATCCAGGAGAAGTCAAATCTTCGACATCTGTCGCAACGCCTGAAAAACCTAAACCCGTGGCCGACGCGAACAAGGCGAAGTCCATCGGCCAACTGCAACATCCTCAAGTCGCGCCTGCCGCTCCGACTGAAATGGTTTCTCT
>JAZKAG010000116.1:59217-73162 GCA_040389265.1 Acidobacteriota bacterium | reverse complement strand
CGCTGGATGCTATTCGATTCAATGGATCGGTCTACGTTGCTATTGGGGAAGGCTCCTTTCCTCTGCAAAGGCTGGTTTCCGATCCGCAGACGAAGCGACCATCTCTCATCCCGATCGGCGGAGCAACACAAGGTTTCGGCCTGTCGATATTCCGGGACCGTTCCGGTAAAACTCCTAACCAATTACTGCTCGCTACCAGCGAGGGAGTGATGCGGGTGCAAGAGGACACCCTCGCCCCGGCAATGCCCTCAGTGCACGGGCTCGGAGAGCCAGCCTTTACGATATTCCAGTCCAGAAAGACGCCCGCTCGTGTCTTCTTTGCCAATCGGGATGGAGTTTCTTCCATGCGCTGGGACGGTAAAGCGTGGATCGATGAGGGGAAGCTGCCGAACATTGTGTACAGGGCTACATCGCTGGCCGAGGATAAGGATGGAAATCTCTGGGCCGCCGGCGCAAAAGGTTCTGTGCTTCGCATCAACGTTGCCCCAACGGGGATGAGGGATTCCAAGGCAGAAGTCATTTCGGACAAAGCAGGTGTTCCTCCCGGCGTGACAGGGGTTGCACTCGCCATGGGCAAAATTTATCTCGGGGTAAGCCGCAAGCGGGATATCTACCGCTGGGATGCGGCGGCTAACAGGTTTGTGGTCGATGACCAATTCCTTTTACCCATCGATGCGCCTGACGCGACTCCATTCCTTTATCAAACCGCCGATGGAAGTGTTTGGACGGGTACGGCCACATCCAACAGCCGTCGCATCGCGCGCATTGTTTCAGGGGCTGACGGAAGCTGGCATATCGATGAGGATACGTATCGGCCGCTCACTCGCTTCAAGGTCCAACCCGCGTTTGTCGATCCGGATGGCGATGTCTGGGCTGCGGGAGACGCTTTGATCCGCTTTGATCCTCACATGCGGAGCGGCACGGCGCAACATTTTCCGGTGCTGGTGCGGCAGGTCACGGCTGGATCGAGAGTGGTTTTTGGAGGGAACAGCGCCCCCAACTCGCCGGAGCTACGCCTTCCGCCGGGCAGCAACGCCGTCGACTTTCAGTTTGCTTCCGCAGCCTACGGCGACTCGGCTGACGTGACCTATCAATACCTTCTCGACGAAGCGGATAAGGACTGGTCGGTGTGGGGGAGGCAGACAGAAGCGAACTATAGTGGACTGGCTCCGGGCAGCTATGTATTCCGGGTCCGCTCGCGAGGGAATGACGGGATTGTCAGTCCGGAGGGAACGTACGCATTCGTAATTCTTCCTCCCTGGTACCGGACCACGCTGGCTTATGTTCTTTATTGGCTTCTTTTCCTGATTCTCGCGATCGCGGGTTGGCGCTTTATCAGCATGTATGAACGCGAGAAGGGTCGGCGAAAGACTGAGGCACTGGAAGCCCAGGCGAAAGCTCTCGAGACAACGGTGAACGAGCGCACCGAAGAAATTCGCGCGCAGGCTGCCGAGATTTCCGCGCAAAAAGACAGCATTGAACTGCTCAGCGAGATTGGCAAAGAGATTACCGCTTCACTGGATCTGAATACGATTCTTTTTAAGCTGTATCAACGAGTGAACCAAATTGTAGACGCGAGCATCTTTGGCGTCGGCCTCTACCGGCCTGAGAAGCGCTTGATTGAATACAGCCTGGCCATCGAAAATGGCAAGCGCTACGCGCCCTACACTCGCAGCGCGGACGATAAAAATCAACTTGCAGTCTGGTGTATCGACCACCGACAGGCGATTTTGATCAATGATGTGGAGACCGAATTCTCGAAATACATTCCCGCCTACACACACACAAACAGGATGCTGGATGATGGCAGCATGGCACAGCCGCCTGCCTCGATGATCTATCTTCCGCTTATCGCGCAGGAACGTGTTTTGGGCGTTCTTAGCATCCAGAGTTTCAAGAAAAACGCTTATACCGAACAGCACCTGAGCCTGCTGGAGAACCTGGCCGCGTACACGACCATTGCGCTTGATAACGCCAACGCCTACTTCGTGATCAATCAGCAGCAGCAGGAAGTCAGTGAACGCGCTGCGGAACTGGTGACCATCAATCGGATCACCCAAGCTCTCGCCACTCAGTTAGACAAGGATCGCCTGATTCAGTTTGTTGGCGATGAAGTCCGTGACCTGTTTCGCGCGCCCATTTGTTACGTATCGCTGCTTGATCGCGCCACGATGATGTTGCAGTTTCCGTATGCGTATGGAGAAGATGCGGCGCCACGACCCTTCGGACAAGGACTGACATCGCAGATCATTCGCACCGGCCAACCTTTGCTGATTAATGAAGATATGGAGGGCAACCGTGCCAAGCTGGGGATTGAGCAGTTTGGACGTCACACAGCTTCTTATCTCGGCGTTCCGATCACATCTGGCGGCCAGGTAATTGGCGTCATCAGTGTTCAGTCAGTCGATCAGGAAGGTCGCTTTAAAGAAGCGGACATGCGCCTGTTGTCGACCATCGCAACCTCGGTTGGAGTTTCTTTCCATAACGCGAAGCTATTCGAAGAAGCCGGGCTAGCAAGAGCGGCAGCAGAGCAGGCCGACGCGGCGAAGAGCTCCTTCCTTTCGACGGTCAGCCATGAGCTGCGAACGCCACTGACTTCCGTACTCGGCTTTGCGAAGATCATTCGTCGCCGACTCGAAGAAAGACTGTTCCCGCTGATTCCCGAGGACGATCGCAAGGTGCAGCAGGCGAAGCGCCAGGTCATCGAAAATCTTGATGTGGTGGTGAGCGAAGGCGAGCGCCTCACCAAGCTGATTGATGATGTGCTCGACCTGGCCAAAATTGAGGCGGGAAAATTTAGCTGGAACATGGCAAGCGTCTCCGTGAAGGATGTGATTGAACGCGCGATCGCGGCTACCGCCTCGTTATTTGAGGCCAAAAAGCTGAAACTGGTCCGCGACATTGAGCCCGACCTGCCCTCGATCACAGGAGATCAGGATCGATTAATTCAGGTCGTGATCAATCTGATTTCGAATGCGGTGAAATTCACTGATGCGGGCTCAATCACCTGTTCGGTTCACAAGCAGGGAAGCGAAATGATTGTGGGCGTGAAAGACTCCGGCATCGGCATCGCTCCCGGCGACCAGCCTAAGGTCTTTGAGAAATTCAAACAGGTTGGCGATACTCTGACCGACAAGCCGAAAGGCACCGGCCTGGGACTGCCCATCTGCAAAGAGATCGTCGAATATCACGGTGGACGGATCTGGGTGGAGAGCGAACCGGGCCACGGCAGCACATTCTCCTTCACTCTGCCTATCCTGGAAGGCACTCAGACGCTGGACGCGCTGCCTCTGCGCCATTCCATCAACATCGAAACACTGGTTCGGCAGTTGCGCGAAAGAGTAGTACCGCATCCGACGCGCGAAAAGTCAGTTCTGGTGGTCGATGACGATTCCAACATTCGCTCTCTTCTGCAGCAGGAGCTGACGGAGGCTGGATACTCTGTTCGACTGGCTGAGGACGGTCGCAAAGCGCTTGCCCTGATACGAGAAGAGCCGCCGGGTCTCGTCATCCTGGATGTGATGATGCCAGAGATGAATGGATTTGATGTCGCGGCTGTTCTGAAAAATGATCCCAGCACAATGGACATCCCAATTATCATCCTGTCCATTCTGGAAGATAAGGAGCGCGGATTCCGGCTCGGCGTGGATCGTTATCTGACCAAGCCGATCGATACGGCCTCGCTGTTCCACGAAGTCGATACGCTGCTGGACCAAGGTAAATCTCGCAAGAAAGTGATGGTGGTCGACGAAGACGCATCGACGATTCGGACACTGACCGGCGCCCTTGAAACCCGAGGTTATGCGGTGGTCGAATCCAGCGGGTCCGAACTGGTTTCAAAAGCCGTTCTCTCCAAGCCGGACATTATTATTTTGAATTCGCTTCTTTCCAGCGATGAAGCGGTGCGTGCTCTGCGCTTCGAGAAAGGAATGGAGAACGTACTCTTTCTCATTTACCAATGACGCCTATGAAAATCTTGATTGTTGACGACGAACCGCATCTGCGCATGCTGATCCAGCAGACCCTCGAAGAGCTTGAAGACGATGGTGTGGAAATTTTCACCGCAAGCAACGGCGAAGAGGCGCTGGAAACCATTCGTGAAGAGGAGCCGAATCTTGTTTTTCTCGACGTGATGATGCCGAAGAAGAACGGTTTTGATGTCTGCAGTGCAGTAAAGAAGGATCTGGGTCTGAGCCACATTCATATCATTCTGCTGACCGCCAAGGGGCAGGAGTTTGATCGGCAGCGCGGCCAGGAAGTGGGCGCCGACCTTTATATGACGAAGCCGTTTGATCCGGACGCCCTGATCGCCAAAGCGCGTTCAGTATTGGGTTTGTCGTCTCCCGGAGCGTGAGGCCGATGCCCGCTCTCACCTTGAAGTCGCTCATCGGTCCACGGGCTGCGCCTCGCCAGGCTCTCACGGCACTGCTTCACAGCATGGCTGATGGCATTTCGATCATTGATCCGGCCGGCCAGTTGCTGCTGGGTGCGATATCCGCGCAAGGCACGGCCAGCCATTCTCGTATTCCGGTCCAGTTTGAAGATGCGACCCTTGGATTTGTAGTCGGTCCATCGCAGTCCGCGGCAGCCATCGCGCTGCTGCTGCAGCAGTTCGCGAGTCGCCAATGCGAAGCGCGTTCGCTGGCTGCGGAAGTGCTGCACCTCTATCGCGAAGTCCACCTGATCGAGCAGCTTTCCGAACAACTGTCAGCGTTATTGAACTCAGAGGCTGTGGGACAATCGGCGCTGGCCCAGGCGCAGCGCTTGATTTCTGCGACTCACGGCAGTGTTCTTCTTATTGGGAAGGATGACGGATATCTGCAGCGTGTGGCTTCTTTCGGCGAGTTGTGCGGTGATTCGGCAGACGAGTTTGGCCCGCTGGGTCCAGCGTCGCAGTTTGCTGCATCGACCCTGGAGCGTGGAATTGGAGAGATCGTGAATAATTGCGCCGCTGACTCGCGTGCCCTTGCGTCGGAGTGCACGCTGAAGGCATTGATGTGCGCTCCTCTACGCGCAGGGCAGCGTAGTGTTGGCGTCATTGCATTGGCCAATAGCGCAACCGGATCGTCGTATTCGTCTGCCGATCTGAAGCTGCTGAACACCATTGCACTGCAAACTGCGGCGGCAATTGAGAACTCAATGTTGTGCGAGCAAATGGTGGAAACGGCACGCGAGCGCGCGGCTTTCGCCGCCGAGTTGCAGGCTGCGAGCACTGTCCAGCAACTGCTGCTGCAGAGCGCTTCTCGACCCACCCCCGGATTCCAGGTGGACTCGGTCTATCTGCCCGCAAGTGAAGTTGGCGGCGATTTCTTTTTCGTCTCGCCGGCGCCGGACGGTTCTCTCACCGCGATTGTGGGCGATGTTTCAGGAAAAGGCTTGCCCGCCGCAATGCGCGTGGCGATGATACTCGGGGCTCTGCGCCGCGAGACGTCGCATGATCCCGGCAACATTCTGGCGAGCCTCAACAATGCATTGATCGCGCATGGGCAACTCGGATTTACTACAGCCTGCTGTGTTCGTCTCTCACTGTCTGGCGAATACGCGATTGCGAACGCCGGCCACATTCCTCCTTACATTTCTGGAAGCGAAGTGAACACGCCGCCGGCGCTCCCCCTCGGTCTGCTTGCGGACCAGACATATGACTTGGTGCACGGGCGACTAGCTGCCGGGGAATGTCTTGTTCTGCTTTCGGATGGAGTTCCAGAAGCGCGCGCCGATAATGGAGAACTGTACGGTTTCGAGCGCCTCTCTGGTCTCACTCGGATGTCCGCGCGCGACATCGCCGAAATCGCACAGCGATTCGGCCAGGAAGACGACATCACCGTCCTGACACTCGCCATCGCAGAGAATTAATCCTGCCCAGGTTCGCCCATCGAACTTCTTCATCCAATTTTTTTTGAATTTCTCGAAAAAATTGAGAGTAGTTTTGCAATTTTAGTAACGACATGGTTCATTACGCACATACCGAGGGCAGTCATTACGCGGGTAATCGTGCGCAAATATGTGCACACCGGCTGCGAGTGGAGTTTCGGGTTCGGAGCCAACCCCGTGGCTTCGGGGTGTCGACCGAGGCCGACTCGGTTTGGGGCTTGGTCGCATGGAGATGAAAGTGGCGATCTCGTCTGGAAAGACTCCAGCGCAGGCTAATCCGCGTCGAGAGGGGTGGAGGAACGCATTCTGCGAGCGATTACGACGGTAATTATGCAGAGAAATTGGGGGTCGTGCGGACACGGCATTTGCTCCGAACGAACGTGACTTCAGCCCGAAATCGCGGCTTGCGCTTTAGTGGGTCACGGCTACAATTGGCAGAGCAAAGGGACGGTTTCGGTGCGTAAGTTTTGTGGCGCTGAACCAAACTTTGGGCAGATGCAGGCATCGAATCGGTGTGGGCTTTGCTGAGAAAGACGTAGAAACATTCTCGGTCAGAAGAATGAGGGAAGACATGGAAAAGATGATTCGATTTGGATTGATTGCAGCATTGTTGATGTGCCCGATCGAGGTGCTGGCGCAGCACGAACCAACGCCGATGGATAAAGTTCGGGTACTGGCCGGTGAACACGCCATCACAACCGGAAAGCGTCATGGCGTGTATTGGGTCGAGGTCGAAGGCAGCGACATCTTCGGTACAGGTGCCACCCTGGAGGAAGCAGCGCTCGACTTTCTAGCGGATGCCGATCTGGAAGGCCACGAGGCCAATCGTCCCCACTTGAAGTCTTTACCGGAAGAAGCAAAGCCAGCCGTCGATTGCGCCCAATCGTATTGCTTGTAGCCGGTACGGCAAAAGCTGTACGTCGGCAGCGGCATCGAGGTTGCGCCAGTGACGTCGATGCTGCTCAATCTTGATTGGGATCCCTTACTTCTGCTTCAGTGGATTTGAGGCAAAGTGGCGCGGGCAGCGTCGCCTCTTCAACCGCTTGAAAATTACTGAGGCCGACTCCGACCAGACGAAATAGCTGATTTCGTCCTGCGTCCACCTTTTTGCGCAGTGCAAGAGCAATGGCAGTCACTTCGTCGCAGGAAGCGGGAGGCGTCGGCGGGGTGAGGCTGCGGGTGAGATTTGTGAACTCTTTCGTCTTGAGTTTTAAAACTACTGTCCTGGCGGCGCGCGCGTTGCCGCGAGAAGCTTTCCAGACCTTCTCCGCAAGCTGACGAATTTGTGGTTCAGTGTCCATCAGTGGGATATCTTCCGGAAAGGTATCTTCAGCAGAGATCGACTTGCTGACTCGATTCGGCACCACGGGATTTTCATCGATGCCTCGGGAAAGTTGATAAAGACGCAGACCATAGCTGCCAAAATGATTTTCCAGGGTAGGCAAATCGAGGGCGTACAGGTCGCCGACTGTCGCAATGCCCAGTGCATTCATGCGACTCTCCGTGACCCGTCCCACACCCGGGATGCGGCCCACGGGTAGTGGCAGAAGAAAGCTCTGCACCTGATGCGGCTGAATCACAAAAAGACCATCGGGTTTCTTCCAATCCGAAGCGATCTTGGCCAGGAATTTGTTGGGCGCCACGCCTGCAGAGGCGGTCAGATGTAACTCGTCACGGATCTGTTCGCGGATTCTTTTCGCCACCCGCGTGGCAGTCGGTAGCTGGGTTTTGTTCTCGGTCACATCCAGGTAAGCTTCGTCCAAAGAGAGCGGCTCGATCAGGTCGGTGTGCCCCTGAAAGATTTTGCGCACACCCAGCGACACACCCTTGTAGCGCACGAAATCTGGAGGAATGAATATCGCTTCTGGACATAAGCGCTCGGCACGCACGGCAGGCATGGCAGAACGAATTCCGTAACGGCGTGCCTCGTATGAAGCCGCGCAAACCACAGATCGATTTCCCCGCCACGCAACCACCACGGGTCGGCCGCGAAGGCTGGGATTATCGCGTTGTTCCACCGACGCGTAGAAGGCATCCATATCCACGTGGACGATCTTCCGCAATGTCGCAGGTTGATCCATGAATGGGAGCGCAGCCCTCGATATTCGCCTTACATTCGCCTATTATAGGGAACATGCTGCGGATCGGCCAACCAATTTTGGACATTTACGCGGGCGGTAGCCTACGGCAGGAATTGAGCCTTCGCAATCTTCATTTCGCATCCACTCACGGTTACCTCCACGAGCTTTCGGACGGGCAGGTCCCCAGCATCATTTTCGGTCGCGACGATCATGGCCGCCATGGAAATTTCCATCCGGAATCGTACCGTAGAATTTGTGCGAACGATGGCTGGGCAAGACGCCTGGACAAAGTTCACACGGCGTCCAAGCGATCGCGCCTCCGTTCCAATTGGCAATGGAGAGAGCTGGACTGTTGCAATAGTTCCGACGCTTTGCTGATGAGTATTTTCTGTCATCCCGCTGTTTTGGATTATGTGCCGGTGCAGGCGCTGTTAGGTATCGAATCCGTAGCAGTTCCTCAATTTGGATTCAAACCGCGCACGCCGCTGCACACAGGCAAACGGGACACTACGGAGATCGATATGAGGATTGGGGAGCTACTGGTGGAAGCCAAACTCACCGAGTCGGACTTCCAATCCGCCAACCGTGGTTTGATCGCACGATATCACGATCTGGACGAAGTCTTCGATGTATCCGATCTTCCCACTCGGAATGAGAAGCACTGCGGCTATCAGTTGATTCGGGGCACGCTGGCAGCCTATGCCACCGGCTGCAGTTTCTGCGTTCTGTGCGACGCTCGCCGGCCTGACCTGGTTGAAGGTTGGTACAGAATCATGCGGACGGTTCGTCCCGTCGAACTTCGCTGCCGCCTCAAACTGCTAACCTGGCAGGAACTGGCATCCGTTCTTCCAGTGGACATTCAGCAGTTCCTATCCATCAAATACGGCATTTTGCCCACGGCAACGAAGGGCTCATGTTCACGTTGAAGCGTTACGAAGCCATTGCTCCATCTGCTCGTGATCGACCAGGCCCGGCTGTTGGAAGACGGGCCGGCCACCCTTCAGCACGACAAAGTTCGGAATACTCTGCACCTGAAAGCGGGCGGACAGTTGCGGATTGGCTTCTGTGTCGACCTTCAGCACAATCGCCTGGCCTGCCATATCCGCGGCGGTGCGGGAAACCTCCGGTGCCGCGGCCCGGCACGGGCCACACCAACTGGCCCAGAAATCGACCAGGATGGGTACGGTCGCGTTGTGAACAATATCGTCAAAGGCGGAGGAGTCGACGGGGAGCGGCTCGGCGAGGGGAGGAAGTTCGGCTTTGCAAGCTCCACATCGGCCGCTGGCGCTCAGATGTTTCGCAGGGACTCGGTTCTTCTGTTTGCACTGAGCACAGATGCGAATGACAGACATGGCTCACCTCCAGTTTCTATTTCTTATCGACGGCAAATTCAGCGAGCGGGCGCCGTCGTTCAACTTTACCGCGGGCGGCTCGTTCATATTGGACGGGCCACACCCCGGGCTTATGCAGAATTTCTGCGGCGTGCAGCGGCCAATAGGGATCGCGTAACATTTCCCGAGCCAACGATACAACATCCGCCTGCCCTGTGCGGATGATCTGATCGGCCTGCTCGGCGGCGGTGATGATGCCCACGGCCGCGGTGGGGATTGCAGCTTCACGGCGAATGCGTTCCGCGAAAGCCACTTGATATCCGGGGCCAATCGGAATCTGCTGACGCGGGTCGTTGCCACCGGAAGAGCAGTCCACCATGTCAATGCCTTCGGCCTTCAAAATCCTGGCGAACGCGATCGAATCTTCCACAGTGAGGCCACCTGCGGGAGTTTGGTTCGATGGCTCGACCCAATCGGTGATGGAAAGGCGCATCCAGACCGGCAACGAAGCAGGGAAGCTGGCGCGAACTCCACGCACCACTTCCATTGGAAACCGAATGCGGTTTTCAAAGCAGCCGCCGTAGGCGTCAGTGCGGGTGTTGGAAAGCGGCGACAGAAATTCGTGCAGCAGGTAGCCGTGGGCGCCGTGGATTTCGACCAAGAGGAACCCGGCAGCTTCGGCTCGCCGCGTGGCGGAGACGAAGTCCGCAACTATTTTGTCCATACCGACGCGATCCAAGGCCTGCGGGGTGGGGTAGCCAGTAGTAAATGGTACCGCAGTGGGGGCAACTGCCTGCCATCCGCCTTCGCTGGTGGAAAGCGCGGCTGAATCGGCTGCCCAGGGTGAGGGCATGCTTGCTTTTCGGCCCGCATGCGCCAATTGAATCGCCGGGACTGCCCCCTGCGCCTTTACGAACTGAGTGATGCGGGCCAGAGGAGCGATGTGCGCATCCGACCATATACCCAAATCTCCGGGCGTAATCCGGCCTTCCGGGCTGACCGCAGTGGCTTCGGCGAAAACGGTGCCAGCTCCTCCCACAGCCCGGCTGCCGAGATGCACGAATTGCCAGTCGTTCGAAATTCCATCGACGTAGCTGTACTGACACATCGGCGAAACTACAATTCGGTTTGGAAAAGTAACGGAGCGTTGGGTGAGCGTCGAAAAGAGATGGTCGGGTGCGGTAGGCATTGACTATTCGATGCACCGAAACAAGGTAAGGTTCGTGATCTGTAGCCAGCGCATTTGCATCTTTTAGCCATTAACGTCGGGTTGCTTCTTATCCGTTGGTCGCTTTGGTCGCGACTCGTACGCTGCTTTGATCTTTTCGTACTTGGCTTGTAACTCATCCAGTTCTAAATCGCTCAGATTTTCGATGTCGATCATTTGGTCGCGAGCTTTATCGATCGAGCGAATCAGTTCGTTCAATTTCAGATTGATGGCGCGGGCATCCCGGTTCTGGGTGTTCTGGATCAAGAAGACCATCAGAAAGGTTACGATGGTCGTCCCTGTATTGATGACAAGCTGCCAGGTATTTGAATAGTGAAAGAGAGGGCCCGACAAGCCCCAAACCAAAATCACGATTCCAGCCCCGGCGAAAGCCCATCTTGAACCCAGCCATCCGGAAGCTCTCGCTGCGAACTGTCCAAACCAGTCGTTTGTGGGTCTGACTCGAACTTCCTTGGGAGGCTTTCTCATGCGGAACTCCTCAATCCTGCAAGTTTGGCAATTTCGCCTACGTCAGCATCTTATGGGAAAAATCCGCATCTGCGGAGTGCAGGCGGGGGCGCTTCGCCAGCAAGCGTCATGGCTGAAGATTGCCAGGATCTGGCCGAGCCCAATTCGCAATCAAGCGGGTGAAATCAAGCTGATATTGCCACGGACTGCATGATAGTGCGAAACAAAGTTTGCTCCGAGGGGAAGTCTTGGAGCTTTAAACGACGGACCAGCCAGAACTATGGGCAGGCGATTCGGTGGACGGGTTGCGCAACTTTCGACACGGCTACAACTCGTGTGGACACGAACGATGCAACCTGATGAAATTGTCGGCGGAGTCGCTTCCAGTGAAAATTCTTCGGGGACCAACATGCGTGGCCAAAGTGAGTGACGTTTGTGGAGAAGGTGCGGTATGGCACGCTCCAGAAGCCGCTCTGTACTGGACCGACATCAATCGATTCCTGATTCACCGCTACGACGCCCGCAGCCAGGGCGTGGAGACGTGGGAATTTTCCGAGCCGGTGACGGCGGTAAACCTGACGACGCGGGACGATACGTTCGCGGTTGTATTAGGTTCGCGAGTGATTCTGTGGGAGCCGGGGAAGGGGCGCGAATCGTCTACCTTATTCCAGTTGCGAGGTTGGCCAGATGTTCGGCTCAACGACGCTCGTCCAGATCCACGCGGCTCACTATGGCTCGGCTCGATGAGGAATAACATCCTCCCTGATAAGACAAGTCGTGAAATTGGCGGTACCGACGGAATCCTTTATCGGCTGGATCCGGACGGGACTATCAGCGAGTGGAAATCGAACCTTGGTGTCTCGAACACGGTGGCGTGGAGTCCAGATGGATCCCGTTTCTACTTCGGCGATAGTCTGGCAAATTTCGTATGGTGCTACGACTACAACGCCATTGATGGAAGCATTGCTGAAGAACGAGTTTTCCTGGAAAGCTTTTCGCGCGGGTTACCGGACGGATCGACCGTCGATGCCGATGGGTATCTCTGGAACTGCCGATATTATGGCGGCTGCATCGTGCGTGTGGCGCCCGATGGCAGGATTGACGCTGTGGTGGAGATGCCAGTTTCCAACGTGACCACCTGCACCTTTGGCGGCGAGGAACTCCGGACTTTATATGTCACCAGTGCCGCCGCAGAAACACGGGGGGAAGAACTGGCGGGTGGGCTGTTCGCAATCGAGACGGATGTTTGCGGACAACCGGAGAATCGATTTTCGATTACCGGCTGAACGTGGTCAGTCGCGTCTATAAATATGATCCGCTGAGAAAACAAGCACTGGCGTGTCGCTAAAGACAAGGCGACCGAAGACAGGGCGCGGTTCCAAGGGTGATAACGATGCACGCGCCGAGTGCCTCGCAGGGGTGATATCTTCAGCGACAGCAGAGGACAACGAAGATGGCGACAGAGATACTTCAACCGCAGGGAGAATCGCTGACACACCCGGCGCCGGCGGCACCCGGCACGGCGCCATCCGAGCGGCTGCTTTCGCTGGATGGATTGCGCGGCTTCGACATGCTGTGGATTATCGGCGGTCAGTTCATCATTCATGGCTTGGCCAAGGCATGGCCGGAAAGGTTCTGGATAGGGCTATCGGCGCAGTTTGACCATGTGCGCTGGCAGGGGCTGCATGCGTTCGACATCATCTGGACGCTCTTCATGTTTATGGTGGGGGTTTCGATGGCCTTCTCCCTTGCCAAGCGCAAGCGGATGCATGAAAGTCAAGGCGCACTGTACGCGCACGCCGTCAAACGCGCGGCGCTCCTATTTATGCTTGGCATGATTGCGCAGGGCAACTTGTTGCAATTCGATTTATCGACGTTTCACCCGTTCTACAGCGTGCTGCACGGCATAGCCGCCGGATACCTGATTGCGACCATCGTGACATTGAACTTCAAGGTGAGAGGGCAGGCAATCACGACGGCGATTTTCCTACTGAGTTACTGGATCGCGTTGATGACCATCCCGGTTCCGGGTTTAGGTCGAGGGGTATTGACTCCGCAGGGAAACGCCGCAACCTACGTCGATCACCTGGTGTTTGGCAGGTTCTACTACGCGCCTCTGGGCCAAGAGAACACTTGGATCCTGAGTTACCTGGGATTTGCATCGTCCGTATTGCTGGGTGTGATTGCTGGTGAAATGCTACTTTCGTCGCGAACGAAAAAAGCGAAATGCATCATGTTGTACGGCTATGGCGCCGGGTTGATCGCAGTGGGACTTATTTGGAGCTTGTGGCTGCCCATCATCAAATTGATTTGGACCAGTTCCTTCGTGCTGGTTGCGGGTGGTATCAGTTGTCTATTGATGGCAACCTTTTATTTCGTCATTGATGTGATGGGCTATCGCAAATGGATATTTCCATTTACAGTAATCGGGATGAACGCGTTGGCCGTGTACATGGCCACGGAGATGTTCGATTTTCGCAAGATCGGCAACATCTTTGTGGGCGGTCTGTTGCAGCGCGTGGGCCCCTGGGATGAATTGCTTTCGGCTGTGGCCGCGTTAACCATCATCTGGTTGATCCTGTATTGGATGTATCGCACACGAACTTTCGTTAAGTTGTGACTCGACGAACAGGTGTGATTGTGGAAGGAGATGTGGATGCGTCGTAGAGAATTCCTTGGCACCGCAATTGGAGCTGCACTGATGCAGTCGGGAGCACTCGCCAGCGTTTTCCCAGGAGAGAAGGCTGAGGTGTTGGTCGCATCCTCAGCACCGATAGCGACTGCAGTTGCTGCCGCCACAAAACAAGCGGGTGTTGCGCCTATGGCGATTGGCGTGATGATCGGGCCATCCTATGACCACCCAGAGGCTGCTATTGCCCGCGTCAAGGAACTGGGGATGTCGAACTGCTTTCTGAACCTCGATGACTACATCGGCAGGTTCAGTCCAGCGGCTGCGGACCAGTTGGACGGAATCCTAAAGAAGCATG
>JAZKAG010000116.1:34506-59207 GCA_040389265.1 Acidobacteriota bacterium | reverse complement strand
CCGAAATCGTCGGTCCGGGGCGCCTGGTTTGGGATTTTTGGGGTGGTCCGGAGACGATTGGACTGGTGCCGCCGGCCACGCGTGCGGCTCGTATCGCAGCGCTGAAGCAGACTTCCGATTTCGCTAAGCGATTAGGTATACCGCGGGTTCAAACCCATTGCGGATTCCTTCCCGAAAATCCGAGAGATCCGCTGTACCAGCCGGCAGTGCAGGCAATTCGCGAAGTTGCCGTGCATTGCGCCGGGAATGGGCAGGACTTTCTGATGGAGACCGGACAGGAGACGCCGACCACGATGTCTCGTGCGATGCAGGATGTGAATCAGCCAAACCTTGGCGTAGGGCTGGACACGGCCAATCTGATTCTTTACGGTAAAGCGAATCCAGTGGATGCAGTGGACATGATTGGTTCACACGTTCGCAGCGTTCATGCAAAAGACGGAATGTGGCCGACCGACCCGATGAAACTTGGCAAGGAAGTCTTGATTGGCACCGGCAGAGTGGATTTTCAACAGGTATTTTCCAAGCTTCAGAAGCTGGGATATCAGGGGGCGATTACGATTGAGCGCGAAACCTCTGGCCCGCAGCAGATGGAGGATGTGAAGCACGAGAAGTTGTACCTCGAGCGAGTGCTTGCCAAAGTGCGTTCCAACCAGGCGTAGATCAGGAGTGATGATTCATGAATAGAAGAAAATTTGTCGGAGCGGCTGCGGCTGCTTCCGGAATTCTATTGTTGAAGCCGAAAACGGTATTTGGATACGAAGCAAATTCTGCGGTGCGGATGGCGTTGTTGGGATGCGGCTCGCGGGGAACCTCGGTGGCGGAATCGTTTCTAAACAACACCAGCGCCCGCTTCGTGGCCGTGGCAGATTTATTTCCGGATAAACTCGAGCCGGCGAAGACGCGTATCGATCAGATTGGGACGCAGAAGGGATACTCCCCGATTGATCAGAAGATGATGTTCCATGGATACAAGGCGTATGAGGAGATTGCATCTTCACCGGACATTGACGCAATTCAGATTTCAACGACGCCTTTTTTTCATGTGCAACACCTGGATGCCGCAGTGCGTGGGCACAAGCATGTTTATTGCGAGAAGCCAATCGGCGTGGACGTGGCGCAGGCGAAACAGGCCGTTGAGATTGGCAAACGCGCCCAGGGACATGTCAGCCTGGAGGTCGGTTTTCAGATTCGCAGCGCACCGCCGTTTGTAGAGATGATTCGTCGAATTCAGCAGGGAGCCCTGGGCAAAATTGGCGCCATCGCAGCACACTATAACGCGCCCGGGGTTAGCTATCCTCCAATGCCTAACATGTCGCCGGATGAACTTCGAATCCGACGCTGGTATTGGGATCGCGTGCTGTCGGGCGACATCATCGTGGAGCAAGCCATCCACTTGATCGACATTTGTAACTGGGCGTTGCAGTCACACCCCATCAAGGCGACCGGCGTAGGAGGACGAAACATCATTTCGCATCCAGGAGACACCTGGGATAACTACGAAGTTGCACTCACATATCCAAATAATGTTCACGTCAGTTTTTCCTGCACGCAATTTGGACCTAATGATTGGTTCGACGTGTCGGCTCGGATGTTTGGCGAGGATGGCCATGCCGAGATTCCGTATTCCGGGCCGATGCGGATTGTCGGGAAAAACGAGTGGACTTGGGCAGGCGATCAGACGGCGCAACCGGCGGCACCCACAAAGTTCGCGGCCAACGGCGTATTCAGCGATAACCTGGCGCAGGCCCAGACGGAGAAGGATCGCGGCTTTATTGACAGCATTACCTCAGGAAATTTCCATAACCAGTCGGCTGCCGGTGTGGAGACCGCGCTGAGTGCCATGCTGGGCCGAATGGCAGGTCGGCTGGGCCGGGATGTTACATGGGAAGAATTGATGCAGCATGGGGAGACCTATCAACTTGGCATCAATATGACGCAGTTCACTTAATCGCGAGCGGGCATCGATTGGGCGTACTGATGGCTCTTGATAGCGGAGACTTGCTTTTTCATTCTTGACTGACAAAGCGAAGCGTATTGGCAACATAATTCTGCCAGTAGGGCCATTCATGGCCGCCTGCAAACTCCTGATAGATGTGCGGGATGCCCTCGGCTTCGAGCGCACGATGCAGCGAGCGATTGCCTTCGATGAGAAGGTCGTCGACGCCGCAGTCGAATCTGAAATGGGGTAGGCAGTCGCGGTGCTTTCGCATCCAGTACAGCACGCTCAACTCTTCTGCCGGAGCGCAGGCGAGATAGTCGCTCAACGGCTCCGCTACAAACTTCTCCATCTCGTGGATATCCGTGATGGCGGAGTGGGCGGACACGCGATGAAAGCGGTTTGGGAATTTCGCGCCAAGCCGGAGCGCTCCATATCCTCCCATGGAGAAGCCGCCGATGGAGACGTTTGCATCCGAGGTCAGATTCGGTGCGGCCAGGCGCGCAATCGCGGGCACCTCGTCAACAACCCATTTCTCGACATCCTGCGCGTCGGGGAAGGTGAGGTACGCCGATCCGTCGCGACTTAACCCATCGCTCGGCATCGCAATCACCATGGGCGATATTTCTCCAACATCCAGCAGGGTTTGGGCAACGCGATGCACGCCGCCCTTATGGGCCCACGCCCCGTGGCTGTTGTACACGCCATGCAACAGAATCAGCACCGTTGCAATTTGTTGAGAGGGAGGCACCCAGAGCGTCACGTCGCCGCGTCCGCCGAGGGCGGGGCTTTTTACGGTGACAGAGCGGAGATGATCTACCTCCAGCGCGGGATCGGACATCTCGATCGTGTGAAATATGTCAGTCAAAAATGAGAACTCCCTTGGCATTGATTCCGGCATGCATATCGTGGAATGCCTGCTCCAGACCGTCGAGCGCGTACCTGCGAGTGACCATTGCATCGAGGCGCAGTTGTTGCTTGAGATAAAGATCCATGAGCAATGGAAAATCCCGCTTCGGGCGGCATGCTCCGTATAAAGGATTGATATAGATTTTGTCCCATTCAAACAACTCCATATCGATTGGCACGACTTCTTCAATTCCGCTGACGCCGATCGCCGTGCCGCCGTTGCGAATCATGGAGAGCGGAGCCGGGCCCAGCTCAGGAATCGCGGTACATTCGAACGCGTAGTCTGCGCCGCGACCGCCGTTGCGATTGTGAACTTCGGATGCAGCACGCAACAGGCCTTGATCGCTGCGGTCGGCCAGCAGAGTTTCTGAGGCGCCGAACTGCGAAGCAAGCTGCAGTCGTGCTGGATTGACATCCACCGCAATCACATTTGCAGCATTGCAATGGAGTGCCCCTAGAATGCAACTGAGCCCCACTCCGCCGCAGCCCAACACCACGACCGTGCTGCCTTCAGCAACCTGGGCCGCATTCACGGCGGATCCAAATCCTGTCATAACGGCACAGCCCATAATGGCAGCCACTTCAAAAGGAACTCCCGCGTGCAGCTTGATGACCGCGGCTTCCGGGACGACCGCGTGGGTGGCCATGGTTCCAAGCCCAAATGAAGCATTCATCGAGCCCCGATCGTAATGGAAGCGATCATCCGGAATTGATCCGCGATTTTCGCATATATTCTCTTTTCCGAGGCGACACTGAAAGCAGTTGCCGCAGGGAATCGCCCAGTTCAGCATGACGCGATCCCCGGGGGAAAAACGCGCGACATCGTTTCCCACCGCTGCCACAAGGCCGGCGCCCTCATGGCCGAGGATCAGCCGCTTCTTCCATCGGAGGGAATCCCAGTCTGTATGGCAAACTCCGCTCGCTTTGATGGCTATCATCACTTCGCCTGTTGCGGGGGCGTCCATCGCAACGCTTTCAATCGAAAATGTTCCGTCCCCTTCCGTCACTGCTGCGCGGATCTTCATCAATCACAAACCTCGAGAACTGCTGCACCTAGGTTATACACGCACGATTTCCTGCAGGTGAAATTAGAGCGAAGCAGGCGGAAAAGCAAGCTGGGTTCCGGGCTTTGTCGCGCCAGTCTGGAAGGTGCCGGACCCTCGCAGTTCGCGATGAAGTTGATTCTTTCAGGCCGTTCGGGCATCTCATGAACGACGTAGGTACGCCATATCGCAAGCAGGAACGCCGCGGCAACGAAGGAACTCCAATCATGACGGTAACCATACGACCACCGTGCGACGAGGCAGCCATTTTATCTGCGTCATCTGAGGAACCCTGCGCTTCGAACGGCATTTGGACATTGGTTGCGACGATCCTGGGATCAAGCCTGGCATTTATCGATGGGACGGTGGTCAATATTGCACTTCCGGCATTGCAGTCCGCGCTTCATGCGACCATTGCCCAGGTGCAGTGGGTAGTGGAGTCTTACGCGTTGCTGCTGGCTTCGCTGTTGCTGGTGGGTGGATCGCTCGGAGACATTTACGGGCGTAAAAAGATCTTTGTCTTCGGTGTGATCTTGTTTGCGCTGGGATCGGCATGGTGCGGATTTGCGGCAGCGATCGCACCGCTCATCGTTGCACGGGCGGTTCAAGGCATCGGCGCCGCTCTCCTGGTGCCGGGCAGTCTGGCGTTGATCAGCGCCTCATTTCCAGCAGAGGAACGCGGCCGTGCGATTGGAACATGGTCCGGCTTTACTGCAATCACTGCGGCCATGGGACCGGTGCTGGGAGGCTGGCTGGTCGATCACGCCTCGTGGCGTTGGGTCTTCTTTATTAATCTCCCAATCGCGGTTGTGGCGGTGCTGCTGACGCTTTGGCAAGTTCCGGAGAGTCGCGGTGGGGAGACAACCGGAAAGCTCGATTGGCAGGGCGCTGTGCTTGCGACGGTCGGATTGGGTGGGATTACGTTCGCCCTGATTGAAGGTTCGCGCGTAGGAAAGACGATCATCTTCGCAGCGGTGATGGGAGTCGCTTCAGTGGTTGCTTTCCTCATCGTGGAGGCTCGCTCCAGCGCGCCCATGGTTTCCTTCAATCTGTTTCGCTCCCGGACTTTCAGGGGTGCAAACCTGCTTACATTCTTCCTTTACGCAGCGTTCGGCGGGATACTTTTCTTTTTTCCGTTGAATCTGATTCAGGTGCAGCACTACTCGGCAACTGAGGCCGGAGCCGCGCTTCTTCCTCTGATTTTGCTGATCTTCTTTCTTTCTCGCTGGTCCGGTGGGTTGATTGCGCGCTACGGGGCAAAGACTCCGCTGACCATTGGGCCGTTGATCGCCGGAATTGGATTCATTCTTCTGGCCGTCCCCGGTATTGGCGGATGCTATTGGTCCACGTTCTTTCCAGCCGTGGTCGTTCTCGGACTTGGGATGGCCGTCAGTGTTGCCCCGCTGACGACTGCAGTCATGAATTCAGTCCCTGGGACTGAGGTGGGAATCGCGTCGGGAATCAACAATGCTGTCTCGCGTCTCGCGGGATTGCTGGCTGTGGCTGTTTTTGGATGGGTCTTATACGCAAGCTTTAATTACAGCCTGGATCAACGTCTAAGCGGACTCTCCCTGGCGCGGACACAAATTCTAGTTGTCGATCAGCAACGCCCGAAACTCGCAGCAGCGGAGAGCAGCGACCCGCGAATTCGCCGAGCGATTGCGGCATCCTTTGTTTCGGGGTATCGCGTCGTTCTGTGGATTGCAACCGGACTATCGCTGGCCAGCGCGCTGAGTGCGTTCGTCCTGCTGGATTCGAAAAAGACTTCCGGAGAGACCCGGTGAATTTTTGCATCGCGCGGCAGAAAGCAGATCGCCGAGACATCTTACTTTACAGATGGGTCTTGAGTGTGATCTCCAACTCTTCCAAACTTTTTCCGCGCGTCTCGGGAACAAACCTGTAGACCAGCAAGCCTCCAACAAGACAGATCACGCCATAGAGCAGGAAGGTGCCGGACATGGTGACCAGGTTCAGGAGTAAAGGAAAGCTATAGGTGAGCAAAAAGGAGGCCGCCCAAAGGCTGCTGACTGCGGCCGAGACACCAGCGCTGCGCAGTCGATTTGGAAATATCTCCGAAATTACAACCCAGGTGACGGGAGCGAGAGAGACAGCGTAAAAAGCGATGGCACACAGCGTGAGCGTCAGCACAAATCCACCGGTAAGATGGGCACGATAAGCATAGGCCGCGAGCAGGTTTGCGAATCCAACACCGCAGCATCCGACCAGCAGCAGCACTCTTCGCCCGAATCGATCGACCAGCGTCATCGACAGCAATGTAAACAACAGGTTCACGACGCCCGTGACGACGATGTTGACCAGCACAGCACTCACTCCGTAGCCTGCGCCTTGATACACTTCCTGAGCGTAATTGAACAGGATGTTGATTCCACTCCACTGCTGAAGCACAGCCAGTCCGACACCGATGAGCAGGACGTAGCGGAGGTGAGGAGCAAAGAGATTTCTCCACGAAGCTGATTCTGCTGATTCGCTGGCGAGCGATTCCACGATTTCCCCGAGAGTTCGGTGGGCATAGTTGAGGCCACCAATCCTGGTAAGCACCTGAAGTGCTTTTTCAGTCCTGGACTTCGATGCCAGCCAGCGAGGGCTTTCGGGGATCAAGACCAAACATGTGACAAAAATGACGGCAGGCAGGCTGACCGCTGTAAACATCCAACGCCAGCCGTATTGGCCGTTCCAGGACGCCGCGATGAAGCCCATGCTCGCGTGCTCAGGAACTTTTTCGGCAATCCACCAATTCGCAATCTGCGCCGCCATAATGCCGCAGACAATGGCAAGCTGGTTTAGGCTGACTAGACGTCCACGCCACTTTGCCGGTGCTATCTCCGCGATATACGTAGGCGAAATATTCGATGCCAATCCGATTGCGACACCACCTGCGATTCTCCACGCGATGAACATGTCAAAACCGGAAGACCAGCCGGTGGATACGGACGAGATAGCGAATAGAATTCCCGACGCCAGCAAGATCTGCTTCCGTCCGAATCTGCGGTTCATCACCCCGGCGAGGAATGACCCCGCGAGGCACCCGAGAAGGGCGCAGCTGTTGGCCCATCCGACCAGACGGCCAGACTGAAGATGAAAGTGGGCCTCGTAAAAAGGCTTGGCTCCTCCAATCACGACCCAGTCATATCCAAAGAGACGTCCGCCAAGCGCCGCTATGGAGGCGATCGCCCAGACATAGAGGGTGTGAATGTCACGATCGTCGGCGGAACGTTCGGTGATGGACAACGCCATAGTTTGCGATTCAATTTTAGGTTTAGGCGGGCAACGTTTGTAGGTGATCACGCAATAGATCGGCTGCGCGAACATGGTTGTGATCCATATCTAAAACCTTTTGTAACAGAGCGAGCGCCTCCGATTTGCGCGCGAGGCCCAGGTAAGCCTGGGCACAGAGGAATCGTGCGTCGAGCTGGTTGCGACGGGCCAGATCCTCTCGAAACAGCAGCATTGTCGGAATCGAGGTTGCGAAATAATCGATTTTCGGCGATTGATTCTCTAATGCCGCTGCGTGATTTTCAATCGAGAGAAATATCGCATGGGCCTCAGACTGCCGGCCCAGACGCTGCAGTGCGAGCGCGCTCCAATAGGTCATATCGGAGACTGGCTGCACAGACATTTGCTGGAAGTCGCCGCGACGCGAAGCCGCTTTCGTCCACCACGTGTTCGCCTCATCGGCATTGCCTACTTGTGAGGATGCTACGCCTGCCCAGTAGAAGGTCTCGCTTTGATTGGTCAGGGGATGCGCGGTTTCGCCGAGGTTCTGTGGAGGCGATAGCGCCTGCTTGAAATGCAGGAGCGCGGCGGAAGCATTGCCACTGGCTAACAATTTCTTCCCTCGTGCGAGATTGGCCCTTGTCCATTGGCTCAACACCAGGCCTTCACCGCCTTCCCAGGGCTGAAATTTACGAGTCTTCAGTATTTCCAAGGCTTCTTCGGAGGCGTTCGTCGCATTGAGCAGCGTGGCCAGTTCGACCGCCAGATCGTCGCGGATCTCCAACAATTCTGGATGACGCTTCAATTCTCGCAGCCGTTCTCTGGGAGCCGTTCCCGTCCGCTTCCAAAGCTGATCCCGCTCATACAGAATTCGAGCATCCTGTGGGTCTGCCGCGAATGCCTGATCGAAAGCATGGCGTGCCCTGGCCTCGTCCTCGCATACGTTAAAGTAGGCAAATGCAAGGTTGCGCCAAACGGTTGCAAAGCCGCCGTCCAGTTGCGCCGAACGTTCCCATAGTTCAATGGCTTGCCGATGTCGCCTGTGATCATAGAGAAGGTTGCCCAGATAAAAAGGCGCGCGCGCATCAGCGGGATTCGCTGCGATTGCCGACTCCAGAATCTCAATTTCCTCGAGCCGAACAGGGAAGCAATATCGTGGAGAGGCCGCTGCGGCTTTGTCGCGGCTGGTTGTAGCCAGCTGATGTTCTCCGGAAATTTGATAACACCAGGCCAGCGTGTACAGCACCATCGGGACAGAGCCATCGCTGCATTGGATGTCAGCGCCGCCAAGAACGTTCGCAGCCTCTTTCCAGAGCCCGGCACGGCAATAATCCAGCGCGAGATCGATACTCAGTTGATTGTCACTGGGAGCTTCGCCGGTCTGCAGGTAACGGCTCCAGGTATCGAGCACGTCGAGGTGGCGTGTTTCCAGCAGCAGAGATTCCGCGTCATCGTCTCGGCGAAGCTTTCGCAGCGCGATTACAGATAGATTGCGCGCATTCAGGTCATCAGCGTTGACACGCAGGCTTAGGCGAAGATGCTGCAAGGCAGTTTCCCAATCTCCGCGCGCCAGATCCAACTCCGCCAGCGCGTGATAAGCGGCAGATTTCCAGGCAACATTCCAGGTTGCTTTGTACAAGGCACCATAGGCGTCGGTATCGCGATGTTGCAATCGCAAACTGAGTCCGAGCGAGTAGAACGCCTCCCCGTCGTAAGGGTTGGAATTCATCTGTGTCAGTCGAGCGATGGCTCGCCGGAAATAGGATTCGGCTGTCGCAAACTCGCCGCGGCGCTGATACCAGTTGCCAAGGGCCTGGCAGGTCCGGCTGTCATGATCATCGCGCCGCAATGCTTCTTCCCAATACAGCACCGGGTCGCGAGTCGCATGCCGGTATTGATCGAGGTGCAAGCCAGTCAGATAGAGCTGTTCCGCGGTCGCAATCGTCTCCGGAGATCCAGGCTCAGTTGCCACGGCTGGGGCGACAGGATTGGAGATGCCGGGAGCAGCATGTCGGAGAATCTCCTTTCCTCCCGATCGAATTGCAATACGCAAATCCGATTTTTGAATGCCGCTGGGAATTTTCTGCTCGATCATCCACGGATGCGCAACCGAGAGTGCTCGCCGCCATTCGCCGAGCAGTACGTCTCCGGCGGCCAGCGTGATGTGAGCCTCGCGCACATCTTCCGTGACGCACACACCGAGACGTGCCATTTCCGGATCCGTCTCAAGACTCAGAGCGGCGCTTCGATTCGCAGCTACGGGAACGCCGATCTCGCGGATCGGATACCAGAACTGGCTGAACTCCTTCGTTTCCCAAGGAGCGAGGAATGAAAAATCCGGCTGATTGTCGGTGTAGACGCCAGCCATCAATTCGACGTAGGGGCCATCGTTCTCAGTCAAGTTATGCTCCCACGCATATCCGAACTCGTGGTTGCCCCAGGTCCATTGCTTCTTCCCAGGAGAAATGTGGTGATTCGCGACATGGACCATGCCTGCTCGGGCGTGATGATCGTATCCACCAAGAAAATCTTCATGCGAGCCCACAATCATGTAGCTGGTCGGCACGGGGATATTGCCGTACCAGCTCAAGTCATTTGGCGGATATGAGCCATCGGGCCGGAAGAGGCTAGGCTGCTCTTCTGGGGGCACGCCGCTTCGCCGCCGCTCGGCATAATCGATTTCGTAATATGTTCCGTCGCTCTCAGGGAAGGTCGAGATTGCCCGCTTGGCGTGATCGGCCACATATTTCGCATCCGGAGGGAAGAAGGATTGGTAGCGCTCGTGCGCGCGCGCGGCGGCGTTCGCCCACCACAGGAATGTCTGAACGTAGGGGGTGCGATTATAGAGTCGCACTTTCAGCTCAACGTAGGCTTTGTCCGGATGCAGGCAAATGCCGTGCATGCCTTTCATGCGGTTCATCGGATCGTGATCGCTGCACCAGAGGGTCGCCGAGCCGTCGTCGCCAAGTTCGATTTGATACTCCATCGGCATGAAGGTCGCGGGACGATGGTGCTGCGGCCAGTTGAACTCAACCCCTCCGGAAATCCACGGACCCGCCAACCCAACCAGTGCCGGCTTGATGACGTTTTGCCGGTAGAAGAAGTCGTAGCTGTTGAGTTTGTCGATGCCGACATGAATGCGGCCGCCAATTTCCGGAAGTACCATGAGCCGCAGATACTGGTTCTCAATGTGAAGCGCTTTCCAGGAATGGTATCGTCCCTCGGTCGCGATCCGGTCAATACATGGGAGAGGATATACGCGGCCGCTGCTGCCTTGATATACCCGCTTCTCAAAAAACATGGGGTTGGGATCGGCAAGTTCGGGGAGGTAGGAGAAGATGTTGACTTCCTGCTGCCACGCCTTTACTGGGCCCTTTTCGGTTCGAGGAGAGTCCGGTAGAAGGAGTGAATGTTGTTCGGTCAACGCCTCCTGTTCATTCTTGCTGTCGCGCATGACACATGCCCCCAGCCGCAGTGGACTTGGTGATCGAGTTAGATAAAAAACTCAGGCCGCTTGGAACAGCGGAGATTCGAAGGGACCTGCATTGTCTGGTGGGGATGAGGCTGCCCATCCCAACTTCAAGATATCCAAATGGCGAGACGATGTCGCGGTTCGATCGGGTCGACAATTCTGTTCAGTCATGGCGCGGATTCTGGTTCTGTTCCGCAGGAAGTTGGGAGCCGGGAAGCAATCGCAGGATTAACGGGAAAATCAACGCCACGATAAAATACGCGACGGTTGCGGCCACCGCCAGCAATGGCAGGCCGGCCCCACAGGCCATACCAATCCCGGTGACGAGCCACACGGTGGCAGCCGTCGTCAGTCCGGCAACTCGATCGTCACGCACAAAAATCAGACCGGCGCCAATGAAGCCAATTCCTGTCACAATCTGGGCGGCTACGCGAGAGGGGTCCAGCATGATGCGGTTGGTCTGCAATACGTCGGTGAATCCGTACTTCGAAACCAGCAGGAAAAGAGCTGCGGTCGTACCAACCACGGTATAGGTTCGAAGCCCCGCGCTCTTGTGGCGAACTTCGCGCTCCAGCCCGATCGCCGCCGAGAGAAGGAATGCAATTCCAAGTTCGACGAACTGGCCGAGACTTTGCCCCGTAGGTTCGGAAATCGGCATGCAGCCATTCTATTCAGTTTCTGCGGGAATGGGCCCGTGAAAGCGCACAGGTTTGAATCTCTCTTCCAGCGCGGTGGATTTGGCACATAGTTGGGGCGTCCGTGTACTTCACCATCGATGCGTACTAGAGAACGGAGTGCGGTCGACGCCGGCCGTTGACAAAGCGAAATAACCCTGCAACCGTATCCGACAGGGAATGCCTCCAGTCGTGGAGTCGCGTTATGAAGCTTGAACCCGCGAATAAAAGTGCATCGACAAAAAAAGAAAAACTAGCGATGGACGGTGGTGTCCCTGTGCGCCGCGATCCACTCCCATTAGAATTTCCCGGCATTCATTATATGGACGACGAGGAGATTGATGCGGCACGGCGGGTGCTGCGAAGTCGCTCTCCATTTCGCTATTACGGTATCAATCTGCAGGGAGAGGTACAGGCATTCGAGCGTGAATTTGCCGCTTTTCTGGGGGTTACTCACTGCGTCGCGATTAACAGCGGAACAGGCGCGTTACATACCGCTCTGGCCTCTCTCGGGGTTGGGCCTGGTCAAGAGGTGGTTGTACCCGCCTACCTTTGGGTCTCTGTTGCAGCCGCCGTAGTCAACCTGGGCGCGATCCCGGTGCTTGCGGATATCGACGATACCTTCTGCATGAATGCTGTCAGCCTGGAGTCGAAGATTACTCCTCGAACTTCCGGCGTAATCTTTGTGCATATGAGCGGCGCACCCGGGAACATTCGTGCCGTGCAGACGATCACTGAAAAGCGTGGACTGTTTCTGCTGGAAGACTGCGCGCAGTGTGCCGGCGGCAGCATTGCCGGCAGGCGCGTGGGAACTTTCGGCGACATGGCGATCTTCAGTTTTCAAATGAACAAGAACATGACCAGCGGCGAAGGGGGCTGCGTGGTGACAAACGATGCGCGGCTCTATAACCGCGCGGTCGCGTGCCACGATACGGGATACGCTCGGGGCGCAGATGGGCGGGCCTTGTTTGACGATCTGGATCTGTGTGTATGGGGCGGCGGATACAGGCTGGATGAAATGCGCGCCGCCATATTGCGAGTGCAGTTGAGGAAGCTGCCCAGCGTGATTGAGCACATGAATCGCAGTAAGTACCGAATTCGCCGGGCTTTGGCACGTTATCCAGGGATCGACCTGCGCAAGATTGTCGACCCCCTCGGCGATACGGGTAGCTTTTTGTTGACCATGTGTCCGTCACCAGAGACTGCCAAGCGAATCAACCATGCACTGCGAGCTGAAGGAATTGTGACATTACCCCAGGGCGTGAACAACATCGTGATGACGGATTGGGGTCTGCATATCTACTACAACATTCCCAGCCTGGTGAGAAAGACCGGAGTCGACAAGAGAAACTCTCCCTGGTCGCTGGCAGAGAACAGAGAGTCCACTACGGAGTATGGAAAAGGGACTTGCCCGGTCGCCGATAGCTTAGTCGAACGAAGTATTTTGCTGGCGATTCCGTCCTGCCTGACCGATCAGGATGAGCAGGACATTCTCCATGCTTTCGATAAGGTACTCACCAGCGATCACGATTGAAACCACGCAAGTGGCGTGGGGTTATCGAAGCCGCAAGCGCCGGCAATCACGTCGGCTTGAATCTGGTTTGTTCTCATGCAAGCATCGAATTACTCTCAGGGGTGTCATGCGAATGCCCGGACACGATCCAATTGCAACTGCGCGGCAGGCAAAGAGGATGAATCCGCGCCGAATCTTGAGGCGGATATGCGGGGTTGTCATTCTCAACGTTTCTGCGATGCGGTGGCGCCGGGGTTATTCGCACCAGCAGCGACTCTGATCCGGTTTTGGCCTGGATGAATTCCATATCGTAGCAGCAATTCCAGCAGCGTTCCCCGATGCATACATTTGCGAACGTCTTCATTGATCCGGCGGCAATCAGCTCACTTGACATGTTCAAGGAAGCCCTGTTGAATCTGCTGCAGCAGGCCAGCGTCGGCGGAATTCCAAATCTCGTCGTTGAAGATTTCAACTTCAATGGGTCCGTTGTAGCCGGTCGCATCAACAGCCAGGCGGAGCCGTCGCAAGTCAATGATGCCATGTCCCATCATGGCTCGGCCCATCAGAATTCCAGGGAGAGGCACGGGCCAATCCGAAACATGAAAGCCAACGATTGCTCCGCGCGCGCGTTCGATCTGCGACATCACCTCCGGATCCCACCAAACGTGAAAGGCGTCGATCACGACTCCGGCGGCACTTCTATTCATCTGTTGAACAATATCGTTGGCCTGCTTCAGCGTCACAACGACGGAGCGCTCGGCGGCGTACATCGGATGCAGCGGTTCAACCCCAAGAATGATGCCGGCCTTTTCCGCATAAGGGAGGAGTTCCAATAGCCCATCCAACACGGTTGCGCGTGCATCCTCCAGCGTTTGTCCGTTGGCTGGGCCGGAGACGATGACCAACACCGGCGCGCCCAAGATTGCTGCTTCTTCAATGGCCACCCGGTTATCGCCAATGCGTTCGCGCCGTTCCTTTGCTGTAGGCGCCGAGAACCATCCGCCACGACAGAGGCTGGAAACATGCAGTCCTTCGCGGCGAATCATCTGGGCTGCTTTCTTCACGTCGCCGTCCAGTTTGTGGCGCCACACCGCAATGTACGGAATTCCGCCGTGGGAGCAATTCTGTACCACCTGCTCCAGCGACCATGGGTCAGCGGTGATCTGATTGAAGCTGAGTCGGTCCAGCAAACTCATGCGACACCTGCCATCGTCAGATAAGCACGCATTCGCATCATGGCCAGTTCGGGATCACGCAACATTCCAGCCTGATCTGCCAGGACGAACAATTCACACAAGTGCGTTGTAGATCGCGCGTTTTCCATTCCACCAACCATGTGGAAGTGCGATTGAAATCCATTCAGAAACGCCAGAAACACGACGCCGGTTTTATAGTGTTGCGTGGGAGAGGCGAAGATATGTCGCGACAGAGGCACGGTGGGCGCGAGCAATTCGTGGTAGCGCAAAAGCTGGCCCGCATCCAACGCGGCCAGCGCCAGTGAGCCGGCAGGAGCAATGGCATCGAAAATTCCGAGCAACGCATCGCTGTGGCCCTGCCCGTCGCCGAGGATAAGGCGGTCATAATTGAAATCATCGCCGGTATACATGCGAACACCGGCGGGAAGATCGCGCCGCATGGAAATCTCCAGCCCTGCATCGAGCAGTGAAATCTTGATGCCGTCGATTTTTTCCTTATGCTCGCGAATCACTGCGAGGCAGTTCTCCATGGCTGCGGCGATCGTGTCTCCGCCCCAGTAGCCTTGCAGCGCGGGGTCGAACATGGCGCCTAGCCAATGCAGAATGACCGGCTGCCGAACTTGTCGGAGAACCGTTGCATACACGGATGCGTACTCGTCCGCATGGCGAGCCACCGCGGCGAGGGCGCGGCTGGCCATTAGGATAATGCGTCCGTCCACGGCTTCAATGGCTTCGCACTGCTGTAGATAGGCGTGGATGACATCGTCCAGCGTGAGATGTTGACCCGGCGCAAGATGGTCTGTGCCGGCGCCGCTTGCCACGACCGCTCCACGCGCTTTCGCGGCTGCGGTGCTGCGTTGAATCAATTCCAGCGCCAGAGGCCAGTTCAATCCCATGCCGCGTTGTGCGGTATCCATTGCTTCGGCCACGCCGAAACCGAGGGACCAAAGATATTCGCGATACGCCAGTGTCGAGTCCCAATCGATGACCGGATGTGTCAGCGGCTCCGTCGTCTTCAGCGGATCCAACACAACGTGGGCCGCTGCAAATGCAATGCGTGTCTTGAATGCATTTTGCCGAAGTGGCAGCAGAGGCTCACCCGTCACCGAGTAGTTGTAGAGCGAACCATCCGGCCGCACAAGTCTTATCGAGTTATCCAAACTTATGCCCTCAGTTCCGGCACATCGATCCAGCGACGTTCCTGCCAGGATTTCAGTCCGAGCTCCGCCAGTTGCACACCACGCGCACCTTCGACAAAGTCATGTGGGAAGGGCGCATCTTCGGAGACGTGTCGCAAAAACATTTCCCACTGAACCTTGAATCCGTTGTCGAACACCTGGTTGTCCGGCACGTCCTGCCAATGCTCGCGAAAGCGAAAAGGATTTTGGACGTCCGGATTCCAGACCGGCCGGGGCGTATTCACACGGTGCTGGGTACGGCATTCGCGCAGCCCTGCGACTGCACTGCCAAGCGTGCCATCCACCTGCAGGCTGAAAAGCTCGTCACGATAAACGCGGATCGACCAGGAAGAATTGATCTGCGCCACGATTCCGCCTTCGAGCTCAAACGTCCCGTAGGCCGTGTCATCCGCGGTGCAGGTGTAGCGGTTGCCTTGCTCATCGACACGTTCCGGAATTGTTGTTCCTCCCAGGCACTGCACCGCGCGAACCCTGCCAAAGGTGTGGTCCAGCACGTAACGCCAATGACAAAACATGTCCACAATAATGCCGCCGTCATCCTGCTTGCGGTAATTCCACGAAGGCCGCTGCGCGGGCTGCCAGTCGCCTTCGAACACCCAATAGCCGAACTCTCCTCGCACGGAAAGAATTCTGCCGAAGAAGCCACTGTCGATGAGCCGCTTCAGTTTGCGCATGCCGGGCAAAAATAATTTGTCTTGCACTACGCCCTGCTTCACGCCAGCGGCTTTCGCCATAGCGGCCAATCGCAGCGCTACAGTCGAATCGACGGCGAGCGGCTTCTCGCAATAGACATGTTTTCCGGCAGCAATTGCCGCTTCCACGCTGGAAGCACGCAGCGATGTGACTTGCGCGTCGAAGTAAATGGCATCTTCCGGATTGGCGAGCGCACCGGGTAGATCTGTTGTCCATCGAGAGAGGCCGTAGTCCTTGGCGATCTGTTCCAATTTGGCGGCATTCCGCCCGACCAGGATCGGATCGGGTATCAGATGGGTGCCGTCGGTGAGTTCGACGCCGCCTTGATCTCGAATCGCCAGGATGGAGCGAACCAGGTGCTGGTTCAATCCCATGCGACCTGTCACGCCATTCATGATGATGCCAATTCGCTTCTCGTTCATTGCACGCTCCGGGACGTTGGGTCCGCTTCTACTTTCTTATTCAGCCACGGTGGACGCTGACTTCGTTTCTGTCGTTCGCAAAAAGCTGCGATTGTGGGCTTCCGGGCCAAACCAGAAGATCACGATCATCACTACCGTGACGGCACCGCCAAAAACAGTCAGTGCCCAGGGATAGCCCAGGTGATCCCGCAAAATGAATTCTACTGCGGTCGCTGGGGCGGCCAGCAGTACCCCGAGTTGATATACGACGCCAGGGAAGAGACTGCGCACTGCGTCGGGTGACAACTCCGTCAAGTGCGCGGGGATTACGCCAAACGCACCTTGTACCCCTACCTGCATGATGAAAGAGCCAACTACAAGCACGCCGAGCGAGGTGCCAAAGGCCCAGGCTGGAATGGACAAGAGCGATACCACTAGCGCCAACATGATGGCCTTCCGCCGTCCCATGCCTTGCGATAGATGGCCGAAAAAAAGTGCGCCCACAATCGCGCCAATATCGTAAACAATCGGAATGCCGTAAAGGGCCTTCATCCCCATTACACTCTTGCCGGCGATGCCGGGCACCGACTTGAGGAAGTCAGGGTAGAGATCCTGCGTACCATGCGACAGGCAGAGCAGCACGCTCATCATCAACAGGAGGTAGAAGAACATGGCTTTGTGATGCAGCAGAGATGTGAAGATGTGTTTCATCGATGCGGGCCGATGTTGCTTCCAAGCTTCCGACTCGGGCGCAAACAGCGTCAGGCCTACCACTAACAGCGCAACCGGAGCGCCGACGAAGAAGACAGACCTCCAGCCGAATGCTGGAGCAAGAGTCTGCATGGCCACCGAGGCCAGGAGATAGCCCATCGGATATCCCGATTGGATCATGCCGGAGAGCACACCGCGAAAGCGCCGCGGCAAACTTTCCATGGCGTAGGAGGCGCCGATGCCCCAATAGCCACCCATGCCGATGCCGTATAACGCACGAAATAGAACGAAGACCCAGAACGTTGACGCTAGGCCTGTGAATACGGTGCACAGGGAGAAGTACAGTACACAAAACATTAGCGGGCGTTTGCGTCCAAAGCGGTCAGCAAGCGCACCGAAAAACAACGCACCCAGCGGCCGCATCGCCAGGGTCAATGTCAGCGTATAGACAACGTATGCCTTGGATACGTGGAACCGCGCTGCCAAGGTGTCAAATAAAAAGACGACGACGAAGAAGTCGAAGGCGTCCAGCACCCAGCCCAGAAGACCGGAGGTGACGGCAAACTTCCAGCCCTTGACTTCCTGATCGCTGCCGATGTTCGACCCAGTTACAAAGGCCATGCTGCGTATGCCATTTCCACAATCGTCTCCCGCCGGTCGAGGTGAATGCTGTGATCCATTCGGTGCAAAGATTTTATCGCGTCGCGTTCGCGCCCGGTTTGCGCAACGCTCTTATTTCGAGGCAGGAAGTGATTTCGAGTTACTGTTGGGCTGCGTCCGGCAGACGACCGAGCATGTCATAGAGGCCGATCAGACCTTGATTCTTCAGCTGCTCGCCGGCTCCGACCCGAACCCATGCGATTGCGATCTGTGCGCCCAATCCACCCTAGACAGCGACCTTAATGGCCGGAAAATATCTGCAGTTAAATTCGTCGCGGTATAGCGCGCTAAAGCGATCACAGTTCGTTCCTACGCTCATTCAGTGTTAGCCTGCACCATAAGCAGTGTGGACAAGAAGTCGCGCGAGATCTGCTCACAATTGAGCCACGAAAAGGGCAAGGGTACCGACTTTGCGCGACCATCGCTCTGGAGAAAACACAATGAAGGCCCTGGTGAAAAGCCGTGACGAGCGTGGTTTGTGGGTGGACGATGTACCGAAGCCGTCGATTGGAATCAACGATGTGTTAATCAAAGTTCAGATGACTGGCATCTGTGGGACAGACTTACATATTTACGAATGGGACAGCTGGGCGAAATCGACGGTTCAAGTACCCACCGTGATTGGCCACGAATTCGTTGGAGAAATTGTCGATGTCGGATCGAATGTCACCGACTTCCGCCCCGGCATGATTGTCAGCGGGGAAGGCCATGTAGTGTGCGGGCGTTGTCGAAACTGCCTTGCCGGACGCCGTCATCTATGCGCGCAAATCCGCGGAGTAGGCGTGAATCGGCCAGGAGCCTTTGCAGAGTACATCTCTTTGCCGATGACAAATATTTGGCGCCATCATCCGGAGGTGTCGCTGGAGGTGGCTTCCATCTTCGACCCTTTCGGCAACGCGGTGCACACGGCCTTGTCCTTTCCGGTCCTCGGCGAGGATGTGCTGATCACGGGAGCGGGGCCGATCGGCTTGATGGCTGCAGCGGTGGCGAGACACGCCGGGGCGAGACATGTCGTGATCACCGATCTGAACCCGTTTCGCCTGGAGCTGGCCAAAGCCATGGGTGTTACCCGGGCCGTTGACCCAACCAATGTGACTCTTGCGGAAATTCAGAAAGAATTGGGCATGGCGGAAGGTTTCGATGTTGGCCTTGAAATGTCAGGAAATCCTAGGGCTTTTCGAGACATGCTGGCCAACATGAGTCATGGCGGCAAAATTGCGATGCTGGGAATTCCCAGCGAGGAGATCGCAATCGATTGGCATCGTGTAATTTTCAATATGCTTACCTTGAAGGGGATCTACGGCCGCGAGATGTATGAAACCTGGTACAAGATGACGGTGATGCTGGAGTCAGGCCTCGATATTCGTCCCGTCATTACGCACCGGTTCGCGTGGCAGGAATATGAAAAAGGGTTCGCCGTAATGAAGATCGGAGACTGTGGCAAAGTCATTCTGGATTGGAGGAATTGACGATCATGCGTCACTGGATTGCGAGTTCGGGAGATTCTTCCGGTCGATGCGAGACGAAGGGCGGCAACCAGGCGCGGCTACTCCAAGGGGATCGTCGGCCAAAAAAGGAGGGTCAGAAAGGTTCGAGTTCACGTCATGTTCGAATCTTTTGCGCTGGGGTTTTTATTTGCCTGCTGATGCTGTGTGGTGTTGCGCAAGGCCAGACTACTCCGAGGTCCTTCAGCCAGGAATGGCATGCGTATGGGCACGATGCGGGCGGCGAGCGGTTCTCACCGCTGAAGCAGATCAATCGCGCGAATGTGGACCGGATGCAGCGAGCTTGGACCTATGAAGTTCCGGCGTTTCCGGGCAGCGGCATCGCAGCATTTGAAAGTACTCCGCTGATGGTGAACGATGTTTTGTATTTTGCGGTACCAACGGGGCAAGCCATCGCCGTGAATGCAGAGACCGGCAAACAGCTTTGGATTTTCAACCCATTCAGCGGCGACTCGCAACCGCCCAATGCTGTCCCCAATCGTGGAGTCGCGTATTGGCCGGGAAGTTCAGGCGACGCGCACTCCGGAGACAAAGATCGTTCAGCAAGCCGAATTCTATACGTGTCGGCCGATGCCCATCTGTACGCGTTGGATGCCGCAACTGGGAAGCCTCGCGTGGATTTTGGCGAGGGTGGCTCGATTGATCTTCGCGCCGGCGTGGGCACCCAGTGGCCGCAGCTGAAATATGACGACACCTCTCCCCCGGTGATTTATAAGGATGTCGTGATCGTCGGATCGGAAGTGCAGGAGTATCCTTCCATCGGACCCAGCGGGGCGGTTCGAGCCTTTGATGTTCACACGGGAAAGCTCGTCTGGAGGTTCGATACTGTTCCCAAGCCCGGCGAGGTCGGGCACGACACCTGGCGAGGAGACGATTGGAAAGATCGATCCGGCACCAATGCATGGGGCATGCTGAGTGTCGATGACAAAAACGGATTGATCTTCTTACCACTAGGATCTCCCTCCTATGACTTTTACGGCGCAGACCGGAAAGGGAAAGATCTGTTCGGAGATTCAATCGTCGCTCTTAATGCGGCGACCGGCAAACTCGTCTGGTACTTCCAGACTGTGCACCATGACCTGTGGGATTATGATCCAGCCGCCCAACCGGTTTTATTATCGGTGCGCCGCAAGGGCCGCGAAATTCCTGCGGTTGCGGAGGTCACCAAAACAGGCTTCGTGTTTGTCTTTGACCGTTTGACCGGGAAACCCCTGTTTCCGATTGAAGAAAGACCGGTCCCGCAGAGTGATTTACCGGGAGAAGCCAGCTGGCCCACCCAGCCCTATCCTGTGAAGCCGCCGCCGCTGGCCAGTACTTCTGTCACGCAAGCGGACATCACTACGGTGACTCTAGAATCACGGCAGGATTGCCTGCAGAAATTCGGCGCCGCGCTTCCCGGCAGAAGTTTCAATCCGTGGGGTTTGAATTTGAAACTGGAAATTCCGGGAACTCTGGGCGGGGCGAACTGGTCCGGCGCTTCCTTCGACCCGGCCTCCGGCTACCTTTTCGTCAATATCAGCAACGTTGGATCCGTGGGCATGATGAAACCTCAACCCGCGGGCTCGCCCGAAGCGTATGCGTGGGGAAGTCCGTGGGGCACCTATTCTCGCTTCTGGGACAGCCACCATTATCCGTGTCAGCAACCGCCATGGGGAACGTTGAGCGCCGTGAATCTGAATACTGGAACCATCGCGTGGCAATCGACGCTAGGGGTCGTGGACGCACTTGCAGCGAAGGGGATTCCGAAAACCGGCATCTACAATCTCGGCGGTTCGATTGCGACGGATGGAGGGCTGGTGTTTATTGGCGCTACTTCCGACCATCGGCTTCGAGCGTTTGATACGAGGACTGGAAAAGAACTTTGGGTCACCAAGCTGGAGTCGAATGGTCACGCCACGCCGCTGACCTATCTTGGCCATCAGACGAAAAAACAGTTTGTTGTGATCGCCGTCGGTCCTGGAGGAAACTTTGGCGATGGCGGATCTGGTCCAAGCGCTCTCGCCGCGTACACTTTGTTTCCAGCGGGTGAATCCAGTCCCGCCGAAACAAAATTGCAAACAGAATTGAGAGCCATGCAAACTAGCAAGGGTGGCGCTGGAAGTGAACCGCACGATATCCATCCGCCGCTACCCGCGCCACTGCAACCGATTGCGTTCAGCCATAAGCTGCACATGGTCACAGCTGGGATGAAATGCGGCGACTGTCACCAGCGATCCGCAGACGGCAAGCAGATGAACATTCCAAACGCGACAACATGCATGACATGTCACCAGAGCGTGATGACAACGAGTCCTGAGATTGAGAAACTCGCGCAGGTCGAAAAAGAAAGCCCGCAGGTTTCCTGGGTTCGCGTGTATCACTTACCGCCATTTGTATTTTTCAGCCACCAGAAGCACCTCGACGCAAAGGTAGCGTGCACGGTCTGCCATGGAGAGATTCGCGGCCAAATCGCACTACGTCAGGAGAAAGATATTTCCATGGCCTCGTGCGTCAACTGTCATCAACTCCGCAAAGCCTCCATCTCCTGCGGTCTCTGTCACAGCGTTGGGTATTGAAGTTGATGGGTTGGCGAAAAGCGTTGAAGGGACGTGGCCCGAGGTTCAGGAGTCAGTTTATGCAAGGACGATGCGCCGAGGCTCCTAGGTATAGTGATCGTGAGGCTTGTTAATCTGCCACGCAACCTTGTGAAATGGGGAAATATGATGGCCCAATGCAATCTTCTGCGAATGCCGCCTGGTCGCTTACTGTGTTGGAGCGTGTTCGTCTGCATGTTGGTATCGCCGCCTCTCTGCAGGGCACAGTCGGATGTGATGAAACATGAAAATGTACAGCGCGGACAGGCCGACTTCCGTCAGTCATGTTCAATCTGTCACGGAACCGATGCCATGGGAGGGGTCGGTCCGAACTTGGTCCAGTCTTCGCTGGTGCGGCACGATGAAAACGGAAATTTGATTGCTCCAATCATTCAGGATGGACGAACCAACAAAGGGATGCCCGCTTTTCCTATGATGGATTCCGCCGAAATCTCAGATATCGTCGCCTTCCTGCACGCGCGAGTTGCGGTTTCCAGTGTCGTTTCTTCGGAGGGCCTGGCCAACGGATATCAGTTGCAGCAGTTGCTGACGGGGAACGCCGAAGAGGGCAAAGAATATTTTTATGGAGCGGGGAAGTGCGCGACGTGCCATTCGCCGACCGGAGATTTGGCGGGGATCGCGAAAAAATATTCTCCCGCTGATGTGGAATCGCGCTTCCTCTATCCGCAAGACGTACCGGTTACCGCTACGATCGCGGCAAACACCGGCAACCAATTCCAGGGCAAACTGCTTCACCTCGACGCGTTCTATGTGGCCATTCTGGATCGGGATGGATGGTATCGTTCCTGGCCTCTGCAGCAGGTGAAGGTACAGGTGCACGATCCGCTGGCGGAACATCTGCAATTACTCAGCAAATATACAGACAAGGACATTCATGACGTTTTTGCATATCTTGAAACGCTTAAGTAGCACGACGTTCGCGGCGTTTTGGCTCGCGGTGGGCGTGGGTTCTCTGCAGGGCCAAAGTGCCACATTGACGGAGTCCATCCCCGCCGTGCAGGGCACGTGGCCTACGTTCAATGGCGATTATTCCGGCCGACGTTTCAGCCCGTTGACGCAGATCAACCGGACGAACGTCCACTCATTGAAGCTGGCATGGGCCTTTCAGACCCATGCTGCTGCATTGAAATCCACGCCGCTGGAGGTCGACGGAATTCTTTATTTCGCTGTGCCGAATCGGGTGTGGGCCATCGATGCGAAAACCGGGGAACAAGTCTGGCAATTTCGTCGCCCAGCAGAAGGCGACGACTTGGGCCAGCGTGGGGTGGCTTACTTCAAGGGCAGAGTTTATTTCGGCACGACGGACGCGCATTTCTTTTGTCTCGACGCTCGCAACGGCAAGAAGATTTGGGAGGACACGATTGCCGACGTCAAGTTCGGCTACTATCTCAGCGTCGCTCCATTGATCGTCAAAGGATTGGTGGTGCTCGGCACTTCCGGGGATTCGGCAAACGTGCCTCATTTTGTCGAAGCACTCGACTGGAAAACTGGGAAAGTAATTTGGAAGACCTTTACGATTCCGAAGCCAGGTTCGCCGGAAGCGCGAACCTGGCCGAATGAAGAAACGCTGCTTCACGGGGGCGGACCGGCCTGGTTTACCGGCACCTATGACCCAGAGTTGAACCTGATCTACTGGGGAACTGGCAATCCGCATCCTGTATTGGCAGGCGCAGGCCGTGCCGGAGCCAATTTGTACACCTGCTCAATCCTGGCGCTCAACGCGGATACAGGAAAGATTGCGTGGTACTTTCAGGCATCTCCACACGACACGCACGATTGGGATGCAGTAGAAACTTCAGTGCTGATCGATGCGCCCTTCAATGGAAAACCACGCAAATTGCTGGCGCAGGCGAGCCGCAATGGCTACTTCTTTGTGCTGGATCGCGTCACTGGAAAAAACCTGTTGACGGTACCGTTTGGTGCGGCCAACTGGGCCAAGGGGATCGATGCCAATGGCAGTCCAATACCCAATCCGGCGAAGGAGCCGCAATTGGATGGAGCGCTGGTCCGGCTTGCCGAGGACGGTGGAACCAGTTGGATGTCGCCGAGCTTTAGTCCGCAGACGGGACTGTTCTATTTCAACGCCTGGCGCGGCGACAGCGTGTGGTACCTCAGTCCCGGCGCCCGTCCTACGGATCACCAGGGTGGCGGCACAGTTCCCCTGGTCGCGAATTCGGTGCTTTTGGCTCTGGATTATCAAACGGGAAAAATTCGTTGGCAGCGAGAGGGTGGCGACGGCCTGGTTGGCGCAAGCGTCTTGACGACTGCTGGACACCTACTTTTTACCGCGGATGCTTCCGGCAACCTGTTGGCGCTTGATCCTACGAATGGGCATCTGTTGTGGCATACGCGCCCTGGAGGCCTGGTGGACTACGCTGCACCTATGACTTATCAGCTGGACGGAACGCAATATGTCGTCACTGGTGTGGATGGCGTATTGTATGCCTGGACTTTGACGGGCAGTTTGTAACTCGCAGACCAATCAATCGAGGTGCGGAAACTAATGGTGCTATGCAGCCGAAACTATCGCCGAACTCGACGCTTCGCGTGCATCACTCTGGCGATGATCGTTTCTACCTCGTTTGCGTACGCGTCGGATATGCGGTTGGGAATTATCGGCACGGATACATCACACGTCGTTGAATTCACCAAACTGCTGAATGATCCTGCAGCCCCGGGACACGTAGCCGGTGCGTTGGTGGTTGCAGCCTTCAAGGGTGGTAGTCCTGACATCCCCATCAGCCGCGATCGGGTTGACGGATTCAGCCAGGAATTGCAGCAGAAATGGAATGTTCGCTTCGTTTCCAAGATTGGCGACCTTTGCCCACTTGTGGATGGGATTCTGCTGGAGAGTGTCGACGGGCGCGCCCACCTCGAGCAATTTCGCCAAGCCGCGGTTTGCGGCAAGCCCATCTATATCGAGAAGCCGCTCGCTTCCACGCTTGCTGACGCGCGGCAGAT
>JAZKAG010000116.1:14926-34496 GCA_040389265.1 Acidobacteriota bacterium | reverse complement strand
GATCGCGCACGTCGCGGCTGCTCGGCATGTGCCGTGGTTCAGTTCATCCCCGCTTCGCTTCGGTCCGGCGCAGGCGATGCGTTCAACGGATATTTCCGGCGTGATAGTGTGGGGACCCGGCCCATTTGAGCCCCTGCAGCAACTCGACCTCTCGTGGTATGCCATCCATTCCGTCGAAATACTCTTTACCGTAATGGGCCCGGATGTCGAACAGGTGACACGGACGAACACGCCGGATGCCGACGTGATCACAGGCATCTGGAAGGATGGTCGCGTTGGCACGGTTCGAGCCAATCGACCCTACAGCACGTTTGGTGTAATTCTTTTTCATCGCAACGAGAATGAGCCTACCCTCTACGACAACATCGAACCTGGATATGCTCCGCTGCTGCGTGAGATTGTGCAATTCATGCGAACAGGTGTGCCGCCAGTTTCTAATGACGAGACCTTGAAGATGTACGAGTTCATGAACGCGGCGCAACAAAGTCGAGAGCACGGTGGAATACCCGTTGCCGTGCCGCAATGAACGGACAACCAGACCACACATCGAGTTGGAAAGTTGATGACGCGAATCGCTCATCAAGGCATCGTTCTTTCGTAGCTGCCGTACCGCAGGTCAGGGCTGCCGCGAAAGCGAATCTGGACTACGTAAATGGCTGCTGCAAGCCGCCAATCCTACTACGTAACGCCCTCACAGGGGAGATGATTGGAAACTCTTCGGCTGACATTGTGCTGACCCAACCGCTCTGAGTGGCGGAAGGCTGCTTACCGTAGGGAACTCGATCACGCCGAAGTGATAGCATATCGCTCGATGATTACTCTCCGTAGATTTTTCCAGTCTTGCCCAATTGCCATGGCAGTGGCAGCGAGTGCCCTGTGTGTATTCGCCCATCCGGTATCGATCGCTGCGCAAACAGTTCCGAGTAGCGCTGGCTCTACCCAACCTGCGATGATCACCAACTTGCTGCAAAATCTGAGCCGCACGCACGTACCGCGCCAGGCCGCCATTTCTCCTGACGGGCGGATCGTTGCGTGGGTGGCACCCACGACGAAGACAGGTGAACGCATAAGCTTTCGAGCAATGAACGGCAACGATGCATCGGCGCAGTTGATTTCAATCCTCACTTCCAATTCGCAGATTGAACGCGAGTGCAACGAGGGGAACATCGCCTGGTCGCCGGATGCCAAGAAGATCGCCTTTACCTCCGACTGCGGAACTCCGGGCCAGTCGCAGATTTTCGTTTCCGATGTAAATTTGAGCGCGGATAAACCTGCGAACGAAGTGAGGACGCCACGGCGGTTGACTGCCGTCAAAGGATTTATTCACGATGTGACATGGTCGCCCGACGGTACCAAGATAGGCTTCCTTTTTGTCGAGAATGCGAGTCGGCCGCCTGGAGCATTGGCGGCGATGAAGCCGGCCGTCGGGGTGATCAGCGCGCAAACATTGGCCGAGATTCAGCGAGTCGCGGTTATCGATCTTGGGGCGAACACTGAAGGAATGTCACATGTCACGCCGGTGACTCCCGCGAGTCTGCACATTTACGACTATGACTGGTCGCCGAACTCGAAGAGCTTGGCGTACGTCGCGGCGTCTCCGCCGGGCGAGGACAACTGGTGGGTTGCCGAACTATTCGTTCAGGCGATTGCGGATGGAACACCCCAGTGCATCCTGAAACCAAAGATGCAGATCGCCCAACCGCAATGGTCTCCAGATGGGAAAACCATTGCATTTATCGGCGGCCTGATGAGCGACTATGGAGAAACCGGCGGCGATATCTACGCTGTTTCGTCTTCAGGCGGCGATGTTCGAGATCTGACACCGGAACGCAAGGCGAGTCCCGCCCGGATCCACTGGATGAATAACCGCCGTCTGGGATTTACTGAGGTTGTGGACGGACAAAGTCGCTTCAGTACCATCGATACCGCGACTGGAATAGAGAATCGAGCCGACCGACTAACCTTTCCGGCCACGATCGGTGCTGGGCGTGAGCATTTGAGCTTATCGATGTCCAATGAGAAAGGCGCAACTCCTGTGGTGGCATTCATCAAATCCAGCTTCAATGGGCCACCTGAAGTATGGGCTGGTCCGGCCCATCAACTCTCGCAGATTACTCACATGAATGACAGCCTGCATGCTGATTGGGGTCGCAGCGAAAGCGTGACTTGGAACAACGAAGGATTTCGAGTCCAAGGTTGGCTCATCTATCCAAGGAATTACGATCCTCAGAAAAAATATCCTTTGATCCTGTGGGTTCACGGAGGTCCGGCGAACCAAATGCTGTCTCATTGGCCGACCTCCACTTACAATCCGCCGATTGCATTTTCAACGCTGAACTATTTCATGTTGATGCCAAACCCGCGGGGCAGTTATGGCGAAGGAGAAGCCTTTACGGCCGCTAACCGTAAGGATTTCGGTTACGGAGACCTGCGCGATTTGCTGGCTGGGGTTCATGTGGTGACAAAGAAGTTTCCGATTGACCCCGCTCGCGTTGGCATCACCGGCTGGAGTTATGGTGGATTTATGACTATGTTCGCTGTTACCCAGACACATCGTTTTCGTGCTGCCGTCGCCGGTGCCGGTATCTCTGACTGGAAAAGCTACTACGGGGAGAATTCCATTGATCAGTGGATGATTCCTTACTTCGGTGCCAGCGTCTACGACAATCCGGGGGTCTACGCAAAAAGCTCTGCAATTAACTACATCAAGAATGCTAAAACTCCAATGCTGATTGTCGTCGGTGACCGGGATGGAGAATGCCCGGCTCCCCAATCGTTCGAGATGTGGCATGCCCTGAACACGATGCATGTGCCCGTGAAACTGGTCGTCTATCCGGACGAAGGCCACGGCTTCTCAAATCCAAAGAACGAACGGGATGTGTTGGAAAGGGCGATCCAGTGGTTCGACCAATATATGCCCGCAAACCAGTGAGAGAATCAGGCGGTACCCGAGTCGTAGTTAAAATCGGCTGGAGGCAGCAACTTTAGAGATCAAATCGCGGCCTTGCTCAGAATACTTCGATCCAAGCTGTTGTTGACAAGAATGATCCCGGAAGTTAAACATTTAACCCATCGATGACACGCCTCTTGAAAGATGTGAACGTGATCGTCTGGATGAAAGAAATCATTTGCAGCAGGTCTTACATTCGCTCATAGAAAAGGGATGGTCGTCCCTGAGCCAAATTTCGCAAGGGTGGGAGTTTCGAAGTGACAGGAGCAGAATCGTGGCACCGCTTTCGTGACGTCAGCGCAACAATGCTGCTAAAGGACACACAAATGAAAACCGTGGTTATTGCGGCAATCGCGTGCTTATGTTGCTCATTCATGCAGGCGCAGACCGTTTCGCCCCTGTTTGCGCGCGGCTATACGGTGATTCCTGAGCCGCAAAAGGTTTCCCTGGCAGGATCCGATCTTCCCTTCAGCCAGGAGTGGCAGCTGAAGTTGGGTAATGGTGTTGCGCAGGATGACGTCGCGGTCGAGGCTTTGCGTGAAGATTTGTCTAGCAGGTTTCATCTTCACCTCGCGGTTAAAGGATCAGGTGGAACGATCACCTTGCGCACTCAACCAGGAAGTGTGCGGGTCGTTAACGCTGTAAATTCCAATAAGGACGCGCTGGAAGAGCAAGCTTATCGGATCGATCTGCATCGGGGAGCCATTACGATCACGGGGAACTCCGCCACTGGACTTTTTTACGGGGTGGAAACTCTAGTTCAGCTGCTGCGTCGGGATTGGCCGGACATGCAACTTCGTCACATTTACTGGGATGACAATCATCATCTTGAGCATGTGGACGAGTTAAAGCGCGATTTGCGCCAAGCTGCGTTTTATAAAATCAATGGATTCGTGATTAAGCTAAATGGGCATTTCCAATACAAGAGTGCACCAGCGGTTGTGGAGCCCTATGCTCTCAGTCCCGCCGAGCTACAGGATCTGACGACATACGGGCTGAAGTATCACATAGAATTAATCCCCTATCTGGATGGACCAGCTCACATTGCATTTATTTTGAAACATCCGGAATATGCAAAACTTCGAGAATATCCTGACAGTAACTATGAGATCTGTTCGACAAATCCAGCTTCTTACAAGCTGCTGGAGGGTATGTATCAGGACTTACTCGATGCCAATAAGGGAGTGAAGTATTTCTATCTTTCGACCGATGAGCCCTATTATCTCGGCCTCGCCCATAATTCCCAATGCAATGAGGAGGAGTTAGCGAAGCAATTAGGCTCCGTTGGAAAGGTGTTCGCCAACTTTGTCGACAAGACTGGCGGCTATCTACACGATCGCGGCCGCAACGTAATTTTCTGGGGAGAATACCCCATGAAGCCGAACGACCTGTCCGCTCTTCCGCCCTATGTCATCAATGGCGAAGTGTATGGTCCAGAGTATGACAAAACTTTTCGTCAACTGGGTATTCGGCAAATGATTTTTACCTCGACCGAAGGAGAAGAGAAGCTGTTTCCGGACTATTTCATTCTCCCTACGAGTGAACGTCTGCATGGCGCTTCGAGCGATGAGTTCGAGGACAATCCAGCGTCGCCAAGGGTCCAGGACATCATGCAGAAGATCTCCTTCGATTCGTCTCGCATCAACTCAAGCCTGATTGGAGAGATCGACGCGGGCTGGGCGGACGAGGGAGTGAATCCAGAGACCTTCTGGCTGGGCTATGTTGCCGGTGTTGCAGCGGGCTGGCATCCCGGAAGACCTAGTGTTCCGGAATTGTCGAGCACCTTCTACTCCCTTTTTTATGGAGCGAACGTTGTCAACATGGATCGCGTGTACCAGTTGATGAGCGATCAGGCGCAATCATGGAATGACACTTGGGATGCGATGGATTCCAAGGCGCGAAAACCCATCTGGGGGTCTTCCTATGCAATCTTTAATCCGCCGCAACCCGCTCACGATCAGACGCTTCCACTGCCTCCATTGCCCGATGACGGCCTGAATTATTCATCGAACTGGTCCAAGGAAAATTCGAAAAGGATTGCGCTGGCTACACAGGCTCAGCAGCAAAACCAGGTGTTGCTCGGTTTGTTACATGAGAATATCCAGCGCGCCCAGTTCAATCGCTACAACCTTCAAGTCTATTTGACAATTGCGGACCTTTGTCGGCAAAATCTGGCGATGATTGCGGGAATTCATCGGATGGACTTGAATCTCGAAGAGGCCTCTAAGGTAAGGGAAAAAGATCCAAAGGTCGCGCTTGGTGAAGTCGACAGCGCACTGAACATTGCGACAGGAATCTGGCAGCAACGCAACGAGGTCTTAAAGGATTCAGTCGCAACCTGGGATGAGCGATGGTTCCCGCGAGTGGAAGAGGCGAACGGTCGCCGATTTTTGCATGAACTGGATGATGTGAAAGATCACCTTCCCGATCGCACAACGGATATGTCGTATTTGGTTTATCGCGAGAAGCTTCTTCCATTTGGGGAGTGGGTGAATGCGATCGCCGCGGCGCGCAACCAATTTGCCGCGGCTCACAACTTACCGACAAGAAATTACACTCTGGCATGGGAAGACTTGAATGCCGTTTCCCCAATGCCTAGGTGATCACAAGCTGCTTTATGTTTTGGCCCAGGGAAAAGCCGTGGGATGCGGCGAAAGATAGCAGGCTTTCGAGTGTTGCCTCAGGGTGAATTGTGTGGGCAGAAGTAACACTGAACGCCGCCAACGCCAATCCCAAATCGATGGCGGAGTTGATCGAGCGAACCTCCGGAACTGCTAGTCCATTGGGGTCTGCTAGTGGCATACCGGCGATCAGTCCGGTAATCGCGCCAGCCAACAAAGCGTCGCCGGCTCCGGCCGTGGAAATCACGTCTACGGGAATGCTCCGATTTGTTGACCAATGCCCACGTTCAAAGACATGAGCCCCTTCAGAACCTGCGCTTATCACGATTGCAATGGAGGGATTCATGGCCACCGCAATTTCCGAGCATGCTTGAAGAAGTTGGGCCTGGGTGGAATCTTTCAGGTCGTGACCGGCAAGTTCAATCGCTTCCTCTCGATTCAGAGCCAGTAGGTCCACGTTTGCTAGTAGCTTCAGCCTACGCGCAGGGTCAATCTCTGCTGCTGCGAAAGATGCTATGCGATAGCTTCCGCATTCGGTGGCGATGCGCAAGAACTCTGCGCGTTTTTCCAATGGCGCTTCAGGCAGGCATAGGGCGATACCACGGCTCGCAGCCTCCGCCAGCAATTGGCGGCACTCCACAAGTTGATCCGTACTCAATAGGGAAGATGCCGAATTGGAAGCAGTGATATTGCCGCCCGAGAGATCGGGATAAAGAAACACCACACTGCACATTGTTCGGCTCTCGGGTTCAATGCGTATTTGCCGTGTATCGATTCCTATATCTTGCATCTCGCGAATTAATGTAACTCCCGCGGAGTCGGTACCTACATTTCCAACAGCAACCACCTTGCAAGCCTCGGGATGGCGCGACAAGTCGAAGAGTGCGGCCAGATAGTGTTCAACGATGTGAAGTTTACAGTAGTCACGTGCATCAACTATCGCTGCCATACGGCTCTCGTTTCTTCCCAGCGTATGGTTTCCCTGCAAGGCGAATATGGTACCTGTTCCAATGCCACCAACGCCGACCACCTGGATGAAGCCGCGCTGCGGATCAGGACGTAGTCTGCGCAGGGTCACAACAACTCCCACTCCGGATTTTCGCTGATTGGATGACGGGCGGTTTCACGTGTCGCCGTGATTAGCGCGTCGGGGTGCCGCTGCAATAGTGTCATGGGATATTCTGCTACTGGTTCGCTGAACAGCGCGACGCGTAAAGCAGTTTGCTTCCACGAGCCGGTGTCACTGTAAATGCGTACCTTCTGCGCCGACAAACACTCCTGCAACCCCAGCGTGATCGACATAGGGGGTACAAATTGATAGGCCGCGCCGAATGTACGTTGCGCCAGGCTTAAGATCGTGTCGATGTTATTCTCTTGAATTCGAATTGTGCTCTTGGCTAACTCGTCGACGCTGAGATGGTGATATGGATGGCGCCTGGCCTGGTTGTAGGCGATGTGACCGTCCTGTCCCCATCCGCCAACGGAAATGTCGATAGGGGCCGATCGAATCGCCACCTTGACCGTCTCCATTGTCGACGGCGAGAGCCAGTACCGGTTTGCCTGAGGAACGCTAAGCTCCGGCTCGATGTCTCCGTAAAAATGCTTCTCCATATAGCTTCGGAAATTGTAAGGATGATGGATCGGGAGCAACTGTCCCTGCCAGTTCAGGCACTCATCCATATGGAAAACTTCAAGATTGCGCAGTGAAATCTTGCGTGTATTCACGACATCTGAGAAAGGCTTATACCAGCATTTTGGTCCACAAGGAATAACGGCACGCGTGCCCGAGCCTTTGTGATTATTCTCCTCGATGATCTCCGCAAGTTCTTGTGCCATCAGACTGCCCATTTCTTCCGAATTTTGAACCTCTCGATATGGAATTCGGAGGTCAGGATGTTCGACCAGCTTCTCAGCAGGAATGCTGCACCATTCGAACAATTTCCTCGGATCTACAAAAGTACTATTCAATGTCACCCCGGTTCGTTCCATTGTCACTCATTGATAGATCCATCAGCTTGTACACCCGGCAAAGATCAAATATTTAGTCAAGTGGATTCAAGTGTCGCGATAAAGCATTAGTCGCTCGGAGATATGACATTCACATCAGAGATACTTGTCCAAAGCGCAAGCAGTACTCTTGCGAATTATTAAGTCTGGTTCAATTTGATCGTGCGTTTTATTACGATTCTTGGCACCACTCGATGATAGCTGCTTTTGTATAATTTCGGCGCTGAGCAAGCCCTGCTCCTCAAGGTGCTGGCAGACGGTAGTTAGCGGAGGATTATAAAATGCGGCGCCCGGGATATCGTCGAAGCCCACCACGGAGCAGTCTTCCGGCACTCTCCGACCCGCACTCGTCAATGCTCCGATAGCCGCAAACGCAGTCAGATCGTCAAAGGTAATAAGTCCGCTGAAGGGCTTCCCTGAGAGTATGAGTTTCTGGGTTAGTTGGTAGCCTTCTTTGTAACTCGAGTTACTGCCTCGTATTTCCGCCACCAGAGAGCGATCGATTGGGACACCTAATCTCCGAGCGCGATCGCGAATGCCTTGCCATCGCGGCGCACTATCTGTCATTGACTTGGGGCCTTTGATGACCGCGATGCGGCGATGGCCGAGTGAATGGAGATGCTCGACAGCCGCCCGCGTCCCCGAAGCATTATTAATTGTTACAGAAGAATACCGGTGACTTTCGGACTGGCTGCCGATTACCACGCCTGGTATCTTAAATTGTCTCAGTGCTACAGTTAATTCCGCACTTAACCGAAGCGGATTGGCAATGGCAATGATGCCTTCAACCCGGCGACCTACTAACATTTGCAGACATCGATGCAGGCGTTTAGGGTTATTTTGCAGGTCCGCCAATACAGACATGTATCCGCCTGCCTCAAGAGCGTTTTCGATGCCCCGGATAACCAGGCCGCAATAGGGGTCGGTGATGTCAAAAACCAGCACCCCGATGCTGTTGGTGCGGTTGCTTCGGAGTGATCTCGCCTGCAGGTTGGGAAAATAGCCGAGTTTCAGTGCGGTGTCTTGTACCAACCTTTGCGTGACCGGTGGAATCCGGCGCCCGGCTTTGTTGAGAACCATGGATACGGTAGCTGTAGATAGGCCCGTTGCCTCGGCAATATCGCGAATCGTGATCACGCAGGTGTGCCCTCAGCTTAGAAAAAGCGTCCCGTGGATAGATATACAGACTCCCGTCGTTTCTGTCACCGTCGCGTCGCAAGCGGGTATATCGCGTTAGCGGAAACGGTAAGGAGATAGAAAGCCGATCGGATGTGCAGTTTTTCCCGCGAGTACCAGATCGGCGAGAACTTCGCCGATCACAGGTGCAAACTTGAAGCCGTGCCCAGAAAATCCGCAGGCAATGGCTACCTGCTGGTGCGTAGGATGGAGCCCGACAACGAAATGCTGGTCCGGCGTCATCGTGTACATACAAGTGGAGGCGGTGAGCAGTGGACCATTCAGCGCAGGCACCCGCTCTTCCATCTGCTCTCTCAGCTCCTTCACGTCGTCGCTCCGAATATTGCGGTCAATCGATTGCGGTGTGCAAACCTCTCCACCCGTGTGCATCGCGATTTTCGCCCCTCCGCTCGGACCGTCGATTGCAGGAAAGCCGTAGAAAATGGATCGAGGAGTGTTTTCCCAAAGATAAATCGGAAAATGATTAGGCATAAATGGGCCGGTGCTCCCAATCGGGTCGAACCATGCCATCACGTGTCGCTGCACAACAAGCGGAACATGAAGATCTGAAAGCATTTCAGGAGCCCAGGCCCCGGGCGTCAGAATGAGTCTGTCAGATTCGTAAACTCCCTTGCCCGTGGTAACTTGGACCGTTCCCGCCGTCGTCACTTCCCATGTGGAAATGGATTCGTTGAAACGGAGTTCTGCGCCACGTTGATTCGCCTGCTGCAAACATGCCCGTATCGCGCGTTCCGGACGCACAAATCCGGCATTCTGTTCCCATACCGCGACCTCGTCTGTGCGTGTCTGAAAAACTGGAAAGCGGTGGCGGAGTTCGTCGGAATTGAGCACTTGGTGCGGCAAGTTATATTGGAGTGCGCTTTGCAGGCTGCCGCTGACAGTGGCGCTATCCCGCGTGCCGAAATATAGGCCACCGGTAATTCGCAGTAGCCCCTCCTCTCCGCTGTCTCGCTGCAGGTTTCGCCACAAATCGTAAGCCCGCATCAACAGCGGGACATAGCCAGGATGCTCGCAGTACGCCTGTCGAATGATGCGAGACTCCCCGTGCGAGGACCCACGGCTGTGCGCAGGGTCAAATTGATCGAAGCCAATGACACTCGCTCCGCGTGTGGAGAGTTGATAGGCAGCGGATGAGCCCATCCCGCCTAGTCCAATCACGATTGCGTCCGCCCGATATTTCATCCCACCGCTGCCTCTCGATCGACTGATCCAGTCCGGTCTCCGTTGCAAACGAATTATATTCATTCTTGCCTGTCCGTTCCTGTTTCCGGCCGCTTCGTTGTTTGGGCATGATGGGAAAGGCCTGTGCAATTGAGTGATCGCCCCAGATAATGGGATCGAGGTCCTGATCAAGATGTCGCTGCTGCCATTGTCAATCGATCCAGCGCGGGTGCCACGCCGTACACTCACCTGCGGTGCTCAAATTCCGGTCATCGGCATGGGCACTTTCGGCTCCGAGAAAGTCAGCGCAGATGAAGTCGCTGCGGCGGTGCTCGGTGCCGCCCGGCTGGGATATCGCCTTTTCGACTGTGCCTCTGTCTACGGCAACGAAGCTCAAATCGGCGAAGCGCTTCACGCCGCCTGCAACGATATCGCGCCGCGTGAGGAATTCTGGATTACTTCTAAGGTGTGGAACGACAAGCATGCTCCAAAGGATGTTGAGTCCTCATGCAAGCAGTCGCTGCGTGATTTGCGGCTGGAATATCTCGATCTCTATCTAGTTCATTGGCCTTTCCCGAACTTTCATCCGCCCGGATGCGATGTCGATACAAGAAGTCCCGACGCTCGTCCTTACATCCACTCTCAGTTCATGGAAACTTGGGGGGCCATGGAGAAATTGGTCGACGATGGATTGGTTCGTCATATCGGAACTTCGAATATGACGATTCCGAAACTCGAGTTGCTGCTAAAGGATGCTCGGATGCGCCCGGCATGCAATCAGATGGAACTGCATCCACACTTTCAGCAGCCAGCATTTCTCGACTATCTTCTGAAGAAGCAGGTCCAGCCCGTAGGATATTGCCCGCTCGGTTCGCCGGGTCGGCCCGCAAGAGATCGAACACCCAGTGACACTTCTCCGCTCGAGGACTCTGTAATTCGCAACATTGCGCAAGACCGCCACGCGCACGCAGCTGAAGTTTGCCTCAAGTGGGCCGTGCAACGAGGCGAGGTCGTCATTCCATTCTCCGTCAATCCGCGCAACTATGCGGCGAATCTGCGCGCAGTTGTAGAAGATTCACTTACTGAGGAGGAGATGGAAATAATTGACGGCATCGATCGCAGATGTCGACTGATCAAAGGCCAGGTTTTTCTGTGGAAGCAAGAACAGTCCTGGCACGACCTTTGGGATGAGAATGGAATCATCACGCCATCTTGACCAAGGTGACAAGGGGGGATGTTGACGAGCGATAAAAACGAAAAAGTGGGCGACCAGATGCAAGGCGCGATCCTTCCCGGCAACAGCACCGCGGAAATTCGATCGTATGCGGTGCCGGAGCCAGGCTGGGGACAAGTGCTGCTGCGCATGAAGTCTTCTACCATCTGCGGATCGGATATTCGGGCCATCTATCGTGAGCATCTGGGAAAAGGGCCCGAGGGATATCAGGGTGTGATCGCAGGCCATGAGCCCTGTGGAAAAATTGTCCAGACGGGGCCAGGCTGCCGACGTTTCGCGGCTGGCGATCGAGTCATCGTTTATCACATCTCCGGCTGCGGGCTGTGTAACGACTGTCGCCGCGGTTACATGATCTCCTGCACCAGCGAGAAATACCGCCGAGCCTATGGCTGGCAGCGGGATGGAGGCATGGCGGATTATCTTCTCGCCGAAGAGAAGGATCTGGTATCGCTGCCGAACGCGCTCTCCTACACGGACGGAGCCCAAGTTGCCTGCGGCTTTGGCACCGCTTACGAAGGTCTGCAGAAAATTGGCATCAGCGGAAACGATGCCGTATTGATTACAGGGTTGGGTCCGGTGGGGATGGCTGCCGCGGCAATCTGCCGCAATCTGGGAGCGCAGCGGATCTTCGGAGTCGACGTCTTGCCGGAGCGATTGCAGCTGTCGCGCCAGCTTGGACTGTGCGACGAGGTGATCTCATCAGGGCCGGACAATGTGGCGGAAATCTTGGCGCTTACGGCGGGCCGCGGAGTGGAGCGAGCTGTCGAATGTTCCGGCCAACCAGATGCCCGCGCCACTACGATCCGTGCTACACGGCGTTGGGGCCGAATCGTGTTTCTGGGCGAAGGTGGCAGTGTCCAGTTTCAGCCCTCCGCCGATTTGATGCATGACCAGAAGACCATTTACGGCTCCTGGGTAACCTCCATTTGGAGGATGGAAGAACTGGTGGAGCGTCTTGTGCGTTGGCAGCTCTTTCCATCAAGCCTTGTCACCCATCGCTTTCCGCTCGATCGCGTCGCCGAAGCCTATGCCTTAATGGCCTCTGGCCGATGTGGAAAGGTGGCAGTCTGCTTCGATGAAGAGATGAGTTAAGAACTCGGCCAATTCTGTGCTAACGGGAACCGCACTAGCCTTCGAAGCAAGTACTGAAGCTTTCGTGCCGATAGGGTTAGGCTTTTTTTCGAACGACTGTTTCCATCGACGTTTTGCCAGTTCTCAGGGAAGTGGAATCGGCCAAAAATACAGGAGATAATCTCTGTTTCATCAGGTCTTCGTGCGTAACATGCTTGCCGATTCGAAGCACCGTGGCCAGCAGTATGCTTACATCGGATATCACCGTCGCTCGTTCCATGTATTCGCTATCCAACCGCATCTTGTGCGGACCGCTGTACTGCTGATAGAAGCCCTCAATACGTTCCGTCGCTACTTCCGACAAAATCCGCGACTCATATCGGAATGCCAGCGTGGCGGCCCCGGTGACTCCCGGACGACATACCATGGCAGCTAGATCGTGGTTGGGCAGTTTTGGCCGCGGCCCGACAAGGCTCATATCCCCGCGCAGCACATTGTAGAACTGGGGTAGCTCGTCCAGCTTGAACCGTCGCAGCATGCGCCCGACAAAGGTAATCCTCGGGTCATCTTTTGCGGTGTGTCCGGGACCGATGGCCTCAGAGTTCTTCACCATGGTGCGGAACTTATAAATGGTGAATAGCCTGCGGTTCTGGCCCACGCGCTGTTGACGAAAGATGACGGGTCCGGGTGAGGTAAGGCGGACGGCAACCGCGATGATTCCCAAAAGCGGAGATACAACAATCAGTCCTGGAACTATGCACATCAGGTCGAAGGCCCGCTTCCAACTGGAGGCGCACCACGCGCTCAGTCTTACACCTGATGATTTCAGTTGGGGGAAGGCCTCAGGCGGAAGAGGCCGTTCGTCCGGGAGCAGCCATGCGTGTTCTCCGCGCGTAACTCGTGAGGACGCAGCGGCTAGATATTCGGACGAAGAGGGAAGATAAGGTTCGCTGCTCAAGGTCTGCGATCTCCATATTCATCGAACAGACTTTCGTTAGTGATGAGGACTTCTTTAAGATTAGGCACTTGAGTAATCAAATCAAACACCTCCAACATCCGAATGAACTTTTGGACGAACTTCCGGCCGTAATCTTCTTGGATGCCTCAGTGTTCCATTGCGCAAGTCGGAGGGTCGAATTTGTCGATCGAGAGCCACGCGGCGTACGCTGGTCCCCGGCATACTCGGAATCGAGCAAGTTGTTATTGCTAAACTACATCCCTTGCAAGGGCGATTCAAGGAAATTTTCCCGATAGAAGAGGATATTACTCCGTGGCCCATGCAACTCCAGCACGGCTGAATGACGACGGGAGTAACGATAGTTTGCATGAAATGCCAGTTTCGATTCTCACGTGCGGCGCGGTCGGATCCGCAACAGTTGGCGCAGCCGTTGGATTTTGGCGGCTTCTTCACGATTTTCCATTCGATGGGCGTACGCCGCCTTCAGGATGACCCAGGAACTGGTAAGAATCGCTGTAAGAATGAATGCCAGTAGCGTGAGCAACGTGCGAGCCGGCCAAGAACGCCTGTCAGGAACTATTGCGGGATCAACAACTTGTATCATCTGACTTTGCTTGGCTTCATCCACTCGCGCCATTTCATATTGTCGCGTCATAAATTCAAACAGCGTTTCCTGATAACGAACATCTCGCATGTGGCGCAGATAGTCCAGGCTTGCCTCCGGTACTTCAGAGGTGGGAGTCAGGACATTTCCCGCGTTCGATGCAACCCCGGGATGGCCTTTCTCGAAGTCGGAAAGCTGCGCCCGCAGGCCGGCAATTTGAGACTGCAATGTGATCACTTCAGGATTTTGATCGGTGGATGAGGTACGCAGTGCCTGCAGTTCGACTTCACGAGCGGAGATTTGTGCCCGGAGCTGCATGATGGTGGCAATCACAGCTTCCGCTTGCCCCTGCGGCTGGATGATTCCGGTTTTCAATTCGGTTTTTTCAAGGGCAACTTCAGCGGCCGCCAGCTGCTCTTTCACCTGGTTCACTTGCTCTTCGAAAAACACCCGGCGCTGGGCGGCAGAGGTCACCGCTAAATGCGACATCAGGTCGTGCAGTCCTTCTACGTACGCATTGGCCATGGCAGCGGCCCGTTCTGCATCGTGGTCCTCGACGGAGATGCTGATCAAGGTGCTCTTTTGCGCCACGACCTTGGTGTTACCTTTTAGCTTTTTGCGCGCATCACTCAACCGTTTCGCCTTATAAACTTTCATCAGGTCGAATCGCCGGACGATGCCATCCATGATGCGCTCGCTTTGTAGCAGACCGACATACAGGTCGTCCGGATTTTTCAATCCTAAAGCGCTTGCCGCGCCACCCGCTCCACCTCCAACCAGAGAAGATAGGCCCCCCAGTTGACCAAGCATCGCCATCATCGAATTCGATTCTTGCTGGGGTGGCAAAATAGCGGTTGTCGCGGTAAACGTCACAGGCATGACCAGAACTACAATCGCCGTGATTACAGCAACAATAAAACTAGACAGGAGGATAAGACGCTTCCGCTCTGCCAGCAGCAAAGCCAGGTCGAGCATGTTCACCGAATCGTCCTCGGGCACGTCGCTTCCCGACCAGAGAGCAGCGGTCGCTTCTCCCTCTATCAAGGTTCGCGGCGAGTTCGTATCTGTTGGCATACTCATCCCGATGTCCTACAGGCCAAGCACGGTGAGAGCTGCGATTCCCAGGCCGAATTGAGAGAACACTAGCGACCAGTCAGTCAACCCGCGCAGGAGGGTTGTCTTGTTGACATCCTGCGGCACCACTACTGTGTCCCCCGGATATCCCGGCTTGCCGCCAAAGCCGCCTGCGAACAGTGTTCCTCCGGCTGTTTGTTTACTGATTACCGAACCGTCTGCGCGAATCACGAATTCATGTCGCTTATCCGCATTGCGCGTCGTTCCACCCGCGGCGCGCAGATAGTCCTCCACGTGTTGTCCATGTCGGTAGAGGAATGAATTCTGATCATAGACCGCTCCCACTACGTTGACCGATGCGGGCATCACAGGAACAACAAATTGATCGCCATCTTCCAACGGCAGATTCGGTAATGCGTCCAGTCCGCGGCTGTAGGGATTCATATTCAGCACAATGCGTCCACTCGCTCTTAACTTTCGCAGCGTTGCAATCAACTCCCGCTGACTTTGCACACTCGTCCCCAGCGCCGCCGCTCCCGTGGCATTCACCAGGCGGCCACTCGCGTTCGCACCTGAAAGCTGGATGTCTTGTTCCAGGGAGTTGACGTACTCGTTCAGCCTGGCCTGCTGCAGGCGTTGGGTCGACTCTCGCAGAAATTCTGAACCATAGAGATACGCCTTAGGTGTCAAGCCTCCGGCCCGCTCCACTACATCCCGCAGAGTTTCGCCGGGTGCAACACTATAGATTCCCGCGTGCACCACCTCGCCCTGCAGGCTGACATACTTCACTCGCTGTGCCTGCGGTACCTGGATATCAGAAGTGGAGAACACGGTGACAACATCGCCGGGCTCCAAAGCCAGGTTCTGCGATTCGTCGTGGTCCAGAACCACCTGGCCAAGACTGAACGGAACCAGAGACGTCTCCAAGGTGTGAGGATTCGTCCGTTGGATGACCGCATAGCTCCAGTCAATGCTAGGAGCGATCCGGAGAACTTCATTTCTGATTGGGAATTGTCCCTCTGAGAAACGATCTCCAGGTGGGAAGTAGCGCAATTCTGGCGTTGAATCGGCGCGGGCTTCGGCGGCGCGAGTTGTTTCATCCTGGTTTGTAGCTGTCTTTTCAGGAGACCCTTTCGAGGATGCACTCGCGATGCCAGCTTCCCCGGACTGGGACTGCGGTGGTTGGCCATTCTTCTCAGTCCTTTGAGTCGTCTCCTCGTTCTGAGTTCCAGCGATCGAGGTGCCAGTGGCGTAATTACTGCCTACCTCGGTTGGGCTTGAACCCGTGTTCGGAGTAAACGGGCTGGGCAGATTCGCCTTGTAAGTCGAGAACAACGGCGTATATTCCGGTGCCGGCAAGCCGAGAGCAATCCTGCGTTGCCAGTATCCGCGCGTCTGCAACGAGTCCTTATCTGGAATCAGATCGGAAATCCGCATTCCTGGCCTCCAGCGATACCGCCCCGGATTAGCAACATTCCCACGTAGAATCACGGTTTCGTCAAACTGCTGGACGATCGCCGAAACTCGTAAGATGTCTCCGTCGCGCAGCGGTGTTTCCATTCCAGCTGCATTTAGATTGATCTGGATCGTCTGCCGTGCCTCTTGCGTGTTCGTCCGATCCAGTTGCGCATCCTGCTTGGACGCCATGGTGGCCAGGCCTCCGGCCAGGGCGATCGCCTGCTCCACTGTTTCGGGACCCTTTAATTCATAGATCGCTGGTACATGAACACTCCCCGCCATCGCTACCTGCGGTCCTACCGGAGGGATATAAATGACGTCGCCCGGCAACAATGGCGCATCATGCGATTTATCTCCATAAATCAACAGATCGTAGAGGTCGAATGTCGTAACACTTTTTCCACTGCGTTTCAATTCGATGCGCCGCATCGATCCCTGCTCAGACGGACCGCCGGAAAAAAATAGCGCATTCACAAGTGTACTGAGCGAACTCACCGTGTAGCTTCCCGGCTGCCGCGCATTGCCGACTACGTAAATCTGAATGGACCGCAATTGACCCATATTCACGCTCAGATCGAAGTTGCGAAATACCCGTCCAAGCTGATTCCTGAGAAATCCGTCCAACTGCTGAAAATGAAGCCCGGCCACCTCAATATTTCCAACCTGCGGAATGTAAATATCGCCGGAGCGATCCACGGTCGCGTGGACATTAAAATTGACTTGACCCCATACCCGGATCAGCAACTGGTCGCCGGTGCCGATCACGTAGTCTGAAGTCACCGGCATGCGATCAATAGGGGCAAGCCCGGCTGTGACATTTGAAAACAGATTCGCCCCAAAAATCGGCAACACTTGTCCGACCGCTCCCGCCACCACCCGCTGAAATTCTGTCAGAGCTTGTTTGCGCTCCATACCCGAATAAGGGTTATATGTGTTCTGGTTTGAGTTTCCAAAGGGAGATTGATCTACGAAGGTAGGGACGCGCTGATTGATTCCACTTCCAACTGTTGGGGAAGTGTTCTGTATCTGAGGGCTAGCCCCATACATTCCCATTCCGCTCGAGGTCTGCCCGTTCATGGATGACATGCCTGAGGTCAATGGGTTGGCCAAGGGACCTGTACACTGCGGCAAAAATGAGCTGGCTGGGCTGGAGCAGTCGGTAGTTTCAGGCGTCAGCCCTCCGCCCTGGAACTGGGCGTTCGCCGCCATCGATCCTATGCAAAAAAGCGCTGCAACCAGGGAGAGAATTCTACGTGACATCGGAGATGACTCTAGTGTAAATGCCGGGCTGACCCGGTTCATTGACGAGGATTCAAAAACAGGAGCTTCGCGGGTTGCGAACGCAGTAAAGCGTTCACATCCGAAACACTCTTAAGAGATTGGGAGTGATCCAAAAGTCCTCCAATCTCTGCTATTTGACGATACACGATCCGGTGTTGGTTGTGCTTCCCATTCAGCAGAATAGCGCCTCGTCGTCTCGGATTATGCAGGCTGTACCGCGCCCTCTACGCATACATCACACCAAACCATTTCGTGGATTTGGTGTCCAGGGATGGCCGCCGCCGCAACCTGCCATTTGCCCTGAAGGTTCAGCAGGATATTATCAGCGAAAGCCCCGTTTGCATGTGGGCGATGTTTTAGCATCGCAGCTTAAGACCTTCGCCTGCACAGGAATTTAGCAGGGCTCCGCGAACGAGCCAGAAACCAAATTCTCATTCTGATGTTCTGTCGAGAAACGAGCAAATTACCTATGATCGCGGCAGTCATCGTTTTGTACCATCCTGAACTGTCGCTTCTGCATCGGTTGCTGGAAAGCGTGGCCGGCCAGGTCGACCTGGTCCTAGCGATCGATAACACGCCTGCGCCACCAAGCGAGGTTCGGGAACTGCTTGCCAAACGCAGTCAACCAATTCGATACGAGGCCCTAGGGAACAATAAAGGAATCGCCGTTGCCCAGAATATTGGAATCCAGCTAGGGCTGGGAGCCGGAGCATCCCATATCCTGTTGTTGGACCAGGACAGCTCTTTGCCTCCGGGCATGGTTCCGTTGCTGCTACAGGCAGAGGGGAGTTTACTTTCAGCCGGCAGGAGAGTGGCTGCAGTTGGGCCCGTTTTCATCGATGAAAAGACTGGCGAAAAATCAATGCCCTTCCGCCAGGGATATTTGCGGACGAGAAAGATTTCAGTTGATGAAGGGTCGATGGACCCGGTCGAGACGGAATATATCATCGCCTCTGGATCGCTAATTCGCCGAGAAGTGCTAGAGGACGTTGGGATGATGCTCGACCGGTTGTTCATCGATCTCGTCGATATCGAATGGGGGCTTCGGGCCAAGCGAAAGGGCTACCGCAGCTACATTGTCCCGAATTTAGTGCTCAGGCACAGCGTTGGTGATCGAGCCGTGCGAATGTTTGGAAGAGAGATTTACGTTCACAGCGATACGCGAAATTACTACAGGATTCGCAACGGAATATACCTGTTGCGGCTTCGCCACATGGGAATGCCGTGGAGAGTCAGCACGCTACTCCGTATCCCGAAATATGTCGTTATCTATTCGCTTTTATCGGAGCATAGGGTGCGGACACTGACAATTTTATTTCGCGCGTGCCTGAATGGCTTACGAGGACAAAGCGGACGGTACTGTTAAGTATGGCCTGGTACTACCTGATATACGGTCTTGTCTTGATCGCCGTGTCCTCAGCCCTGATACGTAATGGCGCATGGCGACAAGCCTTTTTGCGTTATTATCTGCCTCTGCTGGGATTGTTGTTGTTGGTGTTTGTGGTTTTTCGATCATCCACAGTCGATCACGACTATCAGGATTATCTCTACTGGTTCGATTCGATTGTTCCTGAATCATTGTCGGACGTCCACTGGAACCATGATCCGATGTTTTTTCTAGCCTCATGGCTGGCTTCATCCGCGGGCCTATCCTATAGGGCGGTACTTGCGTTTTACAGCACTCTCGCTCTGATATTTGTTTTCCTCTTCTCAAGCAAGGTTCGTAATGATCGGTGGTTGACGCTCCTGTTGTATCTGACATTCTGTCATTTCTTCATCGAGTATGAGATGACGGCAATCCGGGCGGCTGTGGCCATTCCACTCGCTTCTTTGAGCCTGTTGGCCGCGCTAGAAAGAAAGGTGGCGCAATCCATTTTTCTTTTTGTATTGGCTCTCGCGTTTCATCTCTCCGCGCTGGCCGTTCTTCCGCTGCTTATTTTGTTTCATTGCAGGC
>JAZKAG010000116.1:0-14916 GCA_040389265.1 Acidobacteriota bacterium | reverse complement strand
TTAATAGAGATCGATTATCTTATTTAACTTTTCAAATTTTATATTACTTCTGTTTTCATTTGATATATAATCAAATAATGCTTATTAACATTCATCGGACCATGATTGCTTGGTAACTCTTTAGAATAATTTCTAAAATTATAATTTGTTTGCTTATTTTGTTTCATTGCAGGCTCAAACTTCAGTCCCGCCTATGGATGTATGCGCTCATTCCATGCGGCATCGTCGTCTATATGATCACCTTGAAAGCATTGCCTCTTTTCAGCCTATATGATCGACTCGCGATCTATTCCAAACAGAATACCGATTTGAATCCTGTTCCTCTGCTGTCAGTCTATTTGCTCGCCAGGGTGGTCTCTCTTGGTATCGTTGTAGGCTTCTGTTGGAACAAGCTATCCGTTCGGGATCGGCATATCGTGCTCTGCTCCGGCATCAGCTTGCTGCTGTTTCTGTCGTTATCTTCCTGGGATACTCTTGCTTGGCGAGCCTCAGAGATATTCGGGCTGTTTGATATGGCGGTGTTCTTGATTCCTCTGGCATATTTTAGGTGTATGTTCTGGGTCTGCTCGGCATGGGTTTTGAGTTCTATCGATCGTCATTGCAACTGGTTGCGACCTACAGCTTCTAAAGGGCAGCTCGGAAGCCGTCAATGTTGACCCTGCTGCGCGAGCCTGTCGTTATTTTTTGCCTAGAAAAGGCTAGTTGCAACGCTGAGTGTTTCCGCGAACTATGCAATCATTCGTGAAAGGGATGGATCGTTGAAAATCCTTGCACTTACCCGCTACGGCCCAATGGGCGCCAGCAGTCGTACGCGGACCTACAATTATCTACCCGGTTTGCGGGCCTACGGCATTGAGGTTCATGTCCAACCTCTGCTTCGGGACGCATATCTGCAGAGACTCTATTCACAAAACGACACGAATTGGCGTTGGGTCGCATCAGACTACATATTGCGAGCCTCGCATTTGTTGGCAGCGCGTCGATACGATCTGCTATGGATCGAAAAAGAATTGTTTCCGAGTTGTCCCGGGGTGGCTGAACTGATTTTGCGAATGTGTGGAAAGCGCTATGTCGTCGATTACGACGATGCCATCTACCACAATTACGATCTCAGCCATGGCACGATGAAGCGCCTATTAAAGCGGAAAATCGACAAGATCCCTAGTAGTTTGTGGCAACGACTATCTGGCTGAACGGGCGCGTTCCGCCGGAGCTCGTCACGTGGAGGTGATTCCTACAGTGGTGGATCTGGATCGCTATTCCGTCCGCCCGGCGCCGCCGCGCAACTACAAAATGGTTGGCTGGATCGGCGCGCCGGCCACGGTCAGATATCTGGAGCTTGTTGCGGAGGCCATGAAAGTGATCTCCCAGGAAATCGCCGTGCAGTTGCGAGTGATTGGCGCAAATTTCTCTGTAGCCGGCGTCCAAACGGAGATCCGTCGATGGACGCAGGAATCGGAGGTAGCTGAAATTCAGGACATCGACGTGGGTATCATGCCGCTGACTGACTCGCCATGGGAGCGGGGGAAGTGCGGATATAAATTGGTCCAATATATGGCATGCGGAAAGCCGGTCATCGCCTCGCCGGTGGGAATCAATAAAGAGATGGTTCGCCCGGCCATAAACGGATTTCTGGCAAAAGATACTGGGGAATGGATTGCGGCACTGCGGATCCTGCTGGCCGACGCGGATCTTCGGCGATCTATGGGTGCCGAGGGGCGGACGGTAGTCGAACAAAAATACAACCTTCAGGTAACAACTCCCAGGTTGGCGCAGCTCTTTCACCAAGTTTTGACGCGAGAGTCTGTCTAGAATGTGCGGACTTGCAGGCTTTCTCGGAGGAATTTCACACGCGGGTCAGAGTGAAACTGAAACGCTTTTGCGGCGTATGGCGGATACGCTGGTGCACCGCGGTCCTGACGACTTCGGATCATGGTTCGACGCAGAGCAACAAATTGCACTCGCGTTTCGGCGCCTGTCAATCGTCGATCTGACTTCCGCCGGCCACCAGCCAATGGAATCAAGTCGGGGCCGTTATGTCATCACGTTCAACGGAGAAATCTACAACCAACTGTCTATTCGCGCCGAACTCGAACGTGCGGGGCTTGCCCCTGACTGGCACGGGCATTGCGACACCGAAACATTGCTTGCCGGGTTTGATGCCTGGGGTATTCAAGAAACAATCGAGCGCGCCCTCGGCATGTTTGCGATTGTAGTGTGGGACAAGCAAACCAGAACGCTGACGCTGGTGCGCGATCGGGTGGGCGAAAAGCCGCTGTATTTCGGCTGGCAGGGAAACACATTCCTATTTGGGTCGGAGCTGAAAGCGCTGCGCGCTCATCCGGCCTTCGTGGGTTCGATTGACCGGGGCGCGCTCACCTTGTTCATGCGCCATAGCTATGTTCCAGCCCCATATTCCATTTACCATGGCATCTTCAAGCAGCAGCCCGGGTGCATACTGTCCGTCTCTCTGCGGCAGAGAGAGCCAAAAATTTGGACATATTGGTCCGGCGCCGACGTCGCTGCCAGCGGGCAAGCCGATTTGTTTCGAGGAAGTCCCGACCAGGCCGTCGACGAATTGGAAATGTTGTTAAAGGATGCAATCGCTAAGCAGATGGTGGCGGACGTCCCTCTAGGCGCCTTCTTGTCTGGCGGAGTGGATTCATCCACTGTTGTTGCACTGATGCAGGCGCAATCGGCCCTCGCGATCAAGACCTTTTCCATCGGTTTTACCGGTACCAGGTTTAACGAGGCGGAGTATGCCAAGGCTGTCGCCCGGCACGTGGGAACCGATCACACGGAACTCCATGTCACGCCGGAGCACGCCATGGCGGTGATTCCGCTGCTCCCCTCTGTGTACGACGAACCATTCGCGGATTCTTCTCAAATTCCAACCTACCTGGTTTCCCAACTGGCCAGGCAACATGTCACGGTTTCCTTGTCGGGCGATGGTGGTGACGAGTTGTTCTGTGGCTACAACCGCTACCGCATGACGGCAATGTCATGGCGTCTGCTGCACACTGTTCCAATGCCGCTCCGAAGGGCAATACAGAAGTGGCTAACCGGCGTGTCTCCACTGGCACTAAATAACCTTGTGGAAGTCATGGAGAACTGGCTCCCCCGTTCCCTGCGCATGATGAGTCTAGGCGACAAACTGCAGAAAAGCGCTGCAGCTGTTACCAGCAGTTCTGCCGACGCTCTATATCTTTCTCTCGTCTCACAATGGCAAGACCCGGAGTCTTTGGTTCTCGGGGGGCACGAGCCGCCGACCCGGCTCACCCAAAATGCATTCCCCCTTGGTGGACTGGATGTATTGCAAAGCATGATGGCGTTGGACCTGTTGACTTACTTACCGGCTGACATCCTGGTGAAAATAGACCGTGCCGCGATGCGTGTCTCTTTGGAAACCCGCATTCCGTTCCTCGATCATCGATTGATTGCATTTGCCTGGCGCTTGCCGATGTCGATGAAACTTCGCGATGGCCAAAGCAAGTGGGTTCTGCGGCAGGTGCTCTCTAAACACGTGCCGAGGCAGTTGATCGATCGTCCTAAAATGGGCTTTGCCGTTCCCATCGACTCCTGGCTACGAGGCCCGTTGCGGGCCTGGGCCGAAGACCTGCTCGATGAGCGGATGCTGCGCCATCAAGGGTATCTCGACCCCGCAATCGTTCAGAAGAAATGGAGGGAACATTTGAGGGGCAGCCGAAACTGGCAAGATCAGCTTTGGTGTGTTTTGATGTTCCAGGCATGGCTGCAAAAGGAACAAGCGTGACCAGGTCGGTCGTCATCTCGATTAACTCAGCATGGAACATCGTCAATTTTCGAGCCTCCCTGATCGATGCGCTGATCGCGCACGGATACGATATTGTCGTGGTCGCCGCCCCGGATGCGTATGCGGCACAGATTCCGCGCAAGAGTTGCCGCTTCATCCCCATCGCCATGGACAACGGAGGTACCAATCCGTTCCTGGATGGGAAATTACTGGTTGATTATTACCGGGTGTTGTCACAGGTGCGGCCGCAATGTTTTCTCGGGTACACGGTCAAGCCTAATGTGTATGGATCTCTGGCCTCGCACCTCCTCGGAATTCCCACCATAAGTAATGTCGCAGGGCTGGGCACGGCATTCATCAGCCCTTCGTGGATTACGTTTGTCTCTAAAGCGCTGTACCGGATGGCATTTTCGCGGGCGTCCAGGGTGTTCTTTCAAAATAACGATGACCTGGAATATTTTGTCAGCAGGCACCTGGTGAATGCCGCAATTGCGTCGAGGATTCCAGGGTCCGGGGTGGACACCGATCGATTCGCCCCTCGGGCAACACCCAGACGAGTTGGGAGATTCCGGTTCCTGCTGCTGGGAAGACTTTTGTGGGAGAAGGGGATCAGAGAATACGTCGAAGCGGCCCGCATCATGAAAGAAAATAACCAGGATGTTGAATTTTATTTGTTGGGCTTTTTGGACGTGGCGAATCGAGCAGCCATTCCACGATCTCAGGTAGAACATTGGGAAGCCGAGGGGCTCATCACCTACGCAGGATCTGCAGACGATGTAATTCCGTTCATTGTAGAAGCCGACTGCGTCGTTTTGCCCTCCTATAGAGAAGGCGCTCCGCGTGCCTTGCTGGAAGCCGCAAGCATGGCAAAACCGATTATTACGACTGATGTGCCGGGATGCCGCGACGTCGTCGATGATGGCGTCACCGGCTTCCTGGCGCAAGTTCGCGATCCCGTGGACCTGGCGCGCAAGATGGAAAGTATGTTAGCGCTTCCTGAAGAAGAAAGGCTTTGGATGGGGCAGCGCGGGCGTGAGAAAATGCAGCAGGAATTCGACGAGCAGATCGTTATTCAACAGTATCTGGCTGCCATTGACTCGGTCAGTCGACGGCAATAGCGGCGGTCGTGCCGACGGCCTGGCGCTGGTTAGTGTACTTTACCTGCGGAGTTCTCGAGTACCACATCTGAAAGTACAGCAGTATCCACAGTGGCGGGCAGGTGCGAGCAGAAGCCAATGCCAACATAAAATGGCGCATCGAAGTGCAGGTGAATCGGCGGTCCGAGCTGATGCATGGGCTCGCCCTTCAAGCTGACGAAAATTGCAATCGCATCGCCACGCTTTTCGATGCCGATGCGCTTCGCCATCACTCCTTCCAGCGTGCCTCCAAAACGAAACTGCATATCCGTCATGTCGGCACCCGGGCTGGGGCGCCACGCCAAGTGGATCATACCTGTGCCGTGCTCGCCAGTCATCGCTTCCTTGGAATCATCTTGCAGATTCTGGCGAATCACCAGCACCGCTTTGCGATCGCTGTAGCCCTTAGGATTGGGGTATGTAACATCCGCGGCAAGCGAAACGTCGCCGGACATTTTCTTCCACAAATATCGAAACTCGTCGCGCGAGTACCAGATGTTATAGCCCGCGGAAGTAATGGTGTACTGTTTTGTCCCAGCGTCATAGCTGGCGCTGCCCGGCACAACAGCTGCGCCTATATCGGATTGCCCCTGGAAGATGCCAATCGGCGTATCGAAATTTCTGCTTCGCCGGTGGAAGTCCGCCGGAGGCGGTACCTGCTCGTGTGTCGCAGAACCTGGCTGGGCCCACTCTGGAACCGCGGGAGTCGCGGAGGCCGGTGCCGTTGTCTGCGCAGGCGAGGGCTGCGGTGCGAGGAACAGGATCAGGCCAAGCAGCCAAATCAGAAAACACGATTTCAGAACCGCGCGAACTCTAGGATGTTCCATAGCAAAGAACTGTATCACTGTATGTCAGTCGGCGACATAACTGGTCCAGTGGGTCGATTCGATTTCGGACCGCGAATCCCCGACGCACCGACAGGTCACTGGAGGTGGCTCGTGCCAAAATGGTATGTAAGCCATTATGCCAAACGAAATCACTCCGAATTCATCCCCCTCCCCGGTCGATACCGCAGCAGAACCCGCCACTGAATCCTTCGGCGAAATGCTGGCGCAGTTCGAACACAGCCATTCTCACAAAGTAGAAGGGGGCGCCCGCCAGTTGGAAGGTGTTGTCGTCTCCTTGGATGCGGACTCTGTCTATCTGGATATTGGGTTTAAAGCTGAGGGAATTCTGCCTCGTTCCGCATTCGAGAATAATGCAGACGGAGTCACAGCCGGAGATAAGTTCCCTGTCTCGGTGAAGGGGCGCAATCTCGAGGGCTACTACGAACTGTCGCGCCTGCGAGTGACGTTGCCGACAGATTGGTCCTCGCTTGAGGAGGCGTTTGCGCAGAAATCCGCAGTGGTAGGAATCGTGACAGGCGTCGTCAAGGGCGGTCTGACGGTCGATGTGGGAGTGCGCGCCTTTATGCCCGCTTCACGCAGCGGCGTGCGCGATTCCGCCGAGATGGAAAAGCTGGTGGGTCAGGAAATTACCTGCCGCATCACCAAGCTCGATGTGACGGATGAGGATGTCGTTGTGGACCGCCGAGCCATACTCGAGGAGCAGGCGCTCACTGCCCGGCAGGGCCGATATTCCGAACTCAAAGAAGGCGATATGGTCAGAGGCGAAGTCCGCAGCCTCGCAAGCTATGGCGTATTTGTCGACATCGGCGGCATCGATGGCCTGCTGCATGTCAGCGATATTTCGTGGAGCCGGGTGGCCTCGCCGGAAGATGTGCTGTCAGTCGGCCAGAAACTGCAGCTTAAGGTGCTGAAGGTTGATCCAGAGAATAGCCGCATTTCGCTTGGGCTAAAGCAGCTCCAGCCGGAGCCATGGGAAGCTGCTGCCGAAAAATATAAGGTCGGCCAGCGAGTTACCGGGACGGTCACGCGTCTCATGGATTTTGGTGCATTCGTCGAACTTGAACCGGGAATAGAAGGACTGATCCACGTCTCCGAAATGTCGTGGCTGAAGAAAGTTCGGAAGCCAAGCGATATTCTGAAAACCGGCGAAAGGCTCGATGCGATCGTTCTTTCTGTCAGCGCGGCCGATCGCCGTATTTCCCTTGGACTCAAGCAGGCGCTTGGCGATCCCTGGACCGGTGCACTCCAGAAATTTCAAGTCGGCTCAACGATCGAAGGTCCGGTGACCAAGCTGATGAAGTTCGGCGCATTTGTGCAGATCGCGGAAGGTGTCGAGGGCTTAGTTCACGTCAGCGAGATCAGTGCCGAAAAGCATGTCGATCATCCCCAGGATGTGTTGCGTGCCGGTCAGATCGTAAAAGCGCAAGTGCTTGCTGTGGATGCGGAAAAGCGGCAGATTAAGCTCAGCATGAAGCAACTGGTACCCACGGGTCTTGGCGAATACCTTGAGGAGCACAAGCAGGGCGATATGGTTTCGGGTCGCGTAGTGGAACAAGGCAACGACTCGGCTGTTATTGAACTGGGCGACGGCATTCGTGCGAACTGCAGGCTGGCGGCGACTTCTGCTCCATTGTCGGAAAGCAACAGCAGTTCGGGTGCAGACCTGTCGACGTTGACTTCGATGTTGCAGGCTCGCTGGAAAGGGGGTGCGGCCCCAGCATCCAAGCAGCCGCAGCCGCTGGCAAAGGGACAGATTCGCAGCTTTCGCATCGTGGCGCTCGATCGCGCCACTGAGAAGATTGAACTAGAAATGGCCTGATCTACCGAAATCGGCAATCGGCAAAAAAGGCATGGCCGATGGCCATGCCTTTTTCTTGTGGGAGAAAATTGCTGCTGAAGCCTAGAACATGTTCCAGAGGAACTGGTTGTAAACGTCGTGATGGTATTGCACCTCTGGAACTTTGACGAAGGTTCCCAGAAGGCGAGCACAACGATCCGCCGCAGCCTGCTTCAGATCCGCATATCGTCCCTTGACATCTGCGCCCAAAAGCTTGGTTGTCCAGGGTGAGCTGCGGAAATCTTCGATGGCGGTGTAGATATTGTCCGGAAGATATCGTTCTGCCTGACGCAGGTTTTTTACGGTGGATTTGTTACCTTGCAGTCCCGACCGGAAAATTGAGTACAGGACCAGATACGGATTCGCATCCGGACTGACTGACCGAACTTCGATTCGGGCGCTCTTTTCGTTGCCAATCGGAATGCGGATCATCGAGCCGCGATCCACCGCCGAAGCCTTAATTTGGTTGGGCGCCTCGAAGTGCGGATCCAAACGGCGATAGGCATTCACGCTGGCGTTGAGCAGTAGGCACAGATCGTTACCGTGGGTCAGGATGCGATCGACAAAGCTCCAGGCAAAGTCACTTACTTTCTCTTCGCCCTTCGCATCCCAGAACAAATTCTTCCCGTCCTTGCTGATCGAAATATTTGTGTGCATACCGCTGCCGTTTACTCCAACCACCGGCTTGGGCAGGAAGGACGCGGTCATTCCAAGGTTGGTTGCGACCTGGCGGCAGATCAGCTTGTAGAGTTGGATTTGATCGGCCGCGGCCACCACTTCTCCATAGCTGTAGTTGATTTCAAACTGCGAAGGCGCTACTTCCGGATGGTCTTTCTCATTCTCAAATCCCATGGCGCGCTGTACTTCCGCAGTGGTATCGATGAAGGTGCGAAGCGGGTCGCCCGGCAGCGAGTGATAATAGCCGCCCGTGTTCACGTAATCGAAGCGGCTGGTCTGATAGTAATTTCTCTCGGCGTCGACACCCTGAAACAGGAAGCCTTCAATCTCATTGGCCGCATTCAGCGTATAGCCGTCCGACTTGTATAGCTTGCTGGCTAGCTGTTTCAATTCGCCACGGATATCGGCACTGTAGGGCCTGCCGTTCTTGTCGATGACTTCACCAAAGACAAGTACTTTACCCGAGCCGAACACATCGGCGGGCGCCCAGTAAAACGCGCTCCAGTCGATGCCGAGGCGCAAATCGCTTTCGCGCTGCGCCGTAAACCCGCGAATTGAGGAACCGTCGAAGGTAAGGTTGTCCCAGCTCTTGATCAGAAACTTCTTGTCGTAATCGAGCATGTGCAGGCGACCTTCAAGATCGCTGAATAAAACCGTGACAGCCTTGATCCGCTTTTCGTCTGTGAGGTATTTCAGGCGCTGTTCCTGGATGGCATGGGCTGCGACGCGGTTCTTCCGCTGCTCCTTCGCTTCCAGATTCAAATCCTCCAACTCCCCATATGAGAGCGCAAGAAAATCCCGCAATTCAGTTGACATACCTTCTCCTGTAAACCTGGTTTCAAATCAGATTTGGAATTTGTAATTTTTGAGCTTCGGAGCTACTGGGCAATATGGGAATAGTTTTCCCTGATTTTCTATAGATTACGACCTCATCCCCGCAATCGGAAATAGATTCCGGTTATCCACCCCATAGTTTTTCTTTATTTGTGTTAAAACGGTGTCAAAAAACCGCAGCCAACCGGACGAGTCCAAAGCGCTGGCCGACCCGCGCCGCGTCTTATTGGAAGAGCTTCTAGTCGTCGCAGGCGGCCACGGCGCTGTCTTCCGATGGATAGATCGTAAACAGGTTCAAAATGCCAACCATTTTGAAGGTTTTGGTGGCAAACGGTGAAGGGTTGACCAGTTTCGCGTCCCCACCTCGCTGCGTGGCTTGCCGCAGCGCGTCCACAATCGCGCCAATACCGCACGAATCCACGACCGGCATAGCTTCCAGGTCTAGTACCAGAAAAATGTGGCCACTGGCAAACGCGGATTGAACCGCTTTATCGAATTGGTTGACTGGCTCTCCCATTTTGAGCGGCCCTTTCAATTTCAACGTGCACACGTTGCCACTCTGTTTTATGTCCAGATCCACTGATTCCCCTTCTTCTACTCAAAAATTTGCTTTACATCGGAGAGGGACGCTTGATAGGCTCCAGCTACTTCAGAATCCGTCCCCCCATAGTCCTTGTCAAGCCAGACTGCATGACCATGTCTTCTCCGAGCGATACCGTCCTCGAACTTTCGACTATGCTTCTGGCCGCATCAGATTCTGCCGCGAGAGCAGGCCTGATCGCCACGGCCGTGGTCGATGTCTTTCCTGAGTCGGCGTGTGTCATTCATCGGTATCGAGCCGATGACGAAGAAGCTTCCTGGGCTGCGATCGGGATGGCCGGAGAGGTCTCGGTCGAGCGGGATTGGTTGCCGCTCGATACTCGACTGCTGGCTCCGCTGCTTTCCGGCGCGCCGCAAGTGAAGTTCTATCCCAGCATCGAACTACGACGCGATGATTTTGCCCATCTGCACGTGACTCGATCGGTTGAATCTCTGGCATACCTTCCGCTTGTGGAAGACGAAGAACTGATCGGCGCCATTGAGGTGATCAGCTTTGATGTTGGCTTGCAGCGAAACGACCTGAAGAAGCTCATTCCAGTTCTCCAACTCGCTCCCACGGCCATCCTGGCGGGTGAGTCGTTCGAGAGCCAGCGACGGAATCTGCTCGATTCCGTGCATCGCATGACCCAGCTCTACGATCTGGAAAAATCGCTGAACGCCACGCTGGAGCTGGATGCAGTGATCGAGATGATTCCAGTGAAGGTTGCTGGAATGCTGAGCTGCCAGGCCATCCATCTGTGGCTTTTTGATGGTGGCGTGCTTCGCCTGATGTCCAGCAGCGGGGAGGATACCACGGTTCAACCACGCATGACGCAGGCGGTTGGCGAAGGGTATGTCGCTGACATGGCGGAGGAGGGCGAACCTCTCCTGATCGTCGATCCCGACGATGGGCGACTCATCAGTCGCAACGCTATCCTCGGTCGGAGTGACGACGCTGCTGCAATTACCACGGCGCTAGTGGTGCCACTGCTGCAGGATGGCGCCGAAGTCGGCGTCCTTGAAGCTGTCAATAAAGATGTGCCGCCTTTCGATGACGATGACGAGTTCTTTCTTACAACGATTGCCGAGACGGTAAGTAGTGCGCTGAAGAATGCCAGCCTATTGTTCGCAGAGCGCAAGCTTGAAATTCTCGAGGCGCTGGTCCGCGTCAGTTCAGAAATCACTTCCACGCTGCGGCTTGACCGCCTGCTGCAAATCATCGTGAACAGTTCGCAGAACGTGCTGCCGTTTGAACTCTGCGCCATCGCACTCGACAATCGCGACAAGCTGCAGTTGAAGGCGGTCTCCGGCATGTCGAGCCTGCTGTTCGGCGACAGCCACGTGGAGCAGGTGAATGACCTGATTCGGTGGCTGTCTTCGCAATCCGAACCGCTGCACCTGCGCCAGACCGACGACACTCCGGCTTCCGATCTTCCGGACGAAGTTGTCCGTAACTTTGAAGCCAGCGGCTATCGCGCCCTGTATTCGCTGCCGTTGACGGACGACCAGGGCCGCGTGGGTTTGCTCCTCTACCAGAGCAGCGACCCCGATTTTCTCGACCTGCCCCATACCGAGATGATCAAGATTCTCGCCGGTCAGGCAACCGTCGCTATCCGCAATGCACTGCTCTATCGCGAAGTGCCGCTGATTAATCTGCTCGAACCGCTGATGCAAAAAAAGCAGGCAATCCTGCGCAGCAGTCGCAGTCGACGCCTCGGATACGCCACAGCAGCGGTCGCAATACTGCTGTTTCTGGTGCTCTGTCCTCTGCCGATGCGTGTGCACGGCACAGCGGTTGTCGCAGCCCAGCATCAAGTCACCATCGCCGCGCCCAGTGAAGGGAATGTTTCGGCGGTCTACGTCCATGAAGGTGAGCGAGTCTCTGCAGGACAGATCCTGGGTGCGATGAATGATTGGCAGTGGCGCACCGACCTGGCGGTTTCTGAAGAGCGTTACAAGCAAGCAGTGCTGGTGATGCAGGCCGATCTGTCGCGCGGTGTTCCCCAGGCAGGGACGGACCGTGCCCAAGCCGAGTATCTGCATTCCGAGGCTGACCGCGCCCGTTCCCGGCTTGACAGCGCGCAGTTACGCTCGCCCATCACGGGAATCGTCGTCACTCCCTCGCTGCAGAATGCGGCCGGGGAGCATTTGGACGCCGGCCAGCCGTTCGCCCAGGTTCTCGATCTTTCTACTGCTGTGGTTGATATTGCCGTTCCGCAACGCGACGTCCTGCTGGTGCGTCCACGCCAGTCCGCGGCGATCAAGCTGGATAGCTATCCACAGCGATCCTGGCACAATGCCGTTGCCGTGGTTAGTGCTCAAGCGCAGCCGGGCGATGGCGATCGTTCGTTCACTGCTCGTGTGCCCGTTGCGAACACAGACGCGATCCTTCGCGCCGGCATGACGGGCAGCGGCAAAATCTTCATTGGCTATCGACCTGCCGGCTATGTGCTGTTCCGACGGCCTGCGCTTTGGATATGGCAAACTCTATGGACTTGGATTGGCTGGTGACGGCATGGATTCTCCATTTTCGCGCTCCATACTCTCTGCCGCTGTAGCTACGGTTGTCACAGCTCTGATCTTCGGCAGGGGCTGCAGCCCTTTCTTGCGTGCGCAGGTCGGGTCCCAATCGTTGCTCCATTCCTCTCCGGCATCGCCGTTGCCGTCCGCACAGAAGGTCGGGTCATTCATGACAGTGGGTCCGCTGGTGGCCGTGCAGCAAGCGGATATCGCCGCTGAGCGCGACGGCCGAGTGGTCAGCATCGCAGTCGAAATCGGAGACCGTGTTCAAAAGAGCCAGGTGCTTGCATTTCTGGACGACAGCATGCTGCGTGCTTCTCGTGACGCCCAGAAAGCTCGAGTAGCGTCGCTGCAGGCCGAGGTTCTCGACTGGCAGGCAGAGCAGAAAAGTGTGGAGGCCGATCTCCATCGCGCCAACACCATGCTGGCTGACAAGATCATCAGTCAGGAGAGCTGGGAGCATGTGAAGTACAAGCTGGATGAGACCGTTGCCGAGGTCGCCCGTCACCGCGCCGATGAAACCGTCGCCGAGGATGAGCTTGAAGCGGCCAACATACAGGTCGAAAAATCTCGAATCGTAGCGCCGTTTGCCGGCGTGGTTGGACGCCGCTCCGTGCGAATCGCGCAGCAGGTAAAAGAAGGAGACGTTCTTTTCTGGATCACCGCTGTCGCTCCATTGCGAATTCTTTTTACAGTTCCAGAATCGGAGATGGCCGCCTTCACTAAAGGCGCGGCGCTGGAATTGACGACGCCGGATTACCCCAGCCTCCGCCAGCCCGGCCGTATTCTCCGGGTGAGTCCGGTCGTCGATCCAGCCAGCGGCAGTGTGCAGATTATCGGTACTGTTGTGCATCCTTCGCCGTTGTTGAAGCCCGGCATGTCCATGAAAGTTCGTCTCGCGCCATGAACCTGAGCGAAGCCCTCGACGCCGCCCTGCCAGAAATTCCCAAAACCCGGCTTGCCCGCAGTCGCCCGCTGCGCTTGAATCCAGATCTAATCGTGCGAGAAGACGTGATGGACGGCGAGCCTTTCGTCGGTGTTTTGGAGCGTGGCAGGGCGAACTACTTTCGGTTTCCACCGGCACAGTGGCAGCTGGCGCTCCTATTTGATGGTCTTCGTTCGTACCAGGAGATTGCCGAGCTCTACAACGGGCAGCAGGGGGCGGAGATTACGGCCGAAGACGTCCGTGCCTTTGCCGAGAACATGGAAGAGGCTGATTTCTGGTACAAAACGCCTCAGGAAAAGAACCTCGCACTCAGCGAGAAATTAATCGCCCAGCGCAGCCGCCGCGCCGGCCGTAAATCCAAAATCGATTTCGCTCACATCAGCTTCTCGGCATGGGACCCTGACCGCTACCTGGGATGGCTCGATCGTGCAATTGGAAATTTTCTATTCGGTCGCTGGTGCGTTCTGGCGGTCATCGCTCTGTTCTGCTTTGAAGCAGCGGTCTTCGTTGCCAAGTGGAATGTCATTGGTCCGGACATTCCGCTCTATTACAACTTCACTCATAAAAGCGCGCTGGATTTAGCTCAATTCTGGCTGCTCTTCCTGGCGCTCGGATTTTTCCATGAGAGCGCACATGGGCTGACCTGCAAACACTACGGCGGCGAGGTTCACAGTATGGGCCTCATGTTTCTCTACCTGACACCGGCTTTTTACGTTGATGTCACAGAGAGTTGGATCTCCGCGAACAAGTTGCAACGCCTGGCCACCATCATCGCGGGCATCTGGGTTGAGATGGTGATCTGCGGATTGGCGATGATTGTCTGGGTGAACTCCGCGCCCGGTGAATGGCTGCACGATTTTGCCTATCAGGTGATCCTGATTACCGGACTGGCTGTCATTCTGATCAATCTGAATCCTCTCATCAAGCTGGATGGCTATTACTTCCTCACTGAGGTCATCGATATTCCTGACCTGAAGGAGCGCTCGACCGCGTTTCTGTCCGGCTGGTTTCAGAGTCACATCCTGCGTCTTCCCGTTGAAACGCCGGTGGTCCCCAGGCGGCGTGTGATCCTGTTCGTCGTCTACGCCCTGGCGTCCGGCATCTACAGCTATTTGCTGCTTTTGATTGTTGTGCGGTTTTCTTACAATGTAGCGGCCAATTGGCTGGCGGAGTTCGCTCTCATTCCTGCCGGCATCCTCGCGTTTGTCATCTTTCGGTCACGCCTCGGCGCACTCCGTCGGCTGGCGGCCCAGCTACGGCTTAAAAGTTTCCCAGGTCGACGCCTATGGCGCCCCGCCCACATGGTGGCCGCAGGCGTGATCCTGATGCTCGTCTTTGTACCGCTTTGGCGCGATCGTGAAGATGCGCTCTTCGTGATTGAACCGCTCCACTCCATCACGCTTCATGCTGCGGTTCCGGGCCGCATCGATTCTGTATTGGTCAGCGAAGCCGAACAGGTTCGATCCGGTCAGACGCTGCTCCGCATGGAAAGCCCCGTAGAGGCATCCATGACTTCACGTGCAAACGCTCAAACCGGCGAAGCCAGGTATCAAGCGTTCACTGCGGAGGTCGATGGTCGCAGCATCGGCACCGCGGCCGCTGAGCAAAATGCCGCACTGCAATCGATGGCTTTTGCCCGTGAGGCTCAGTCCTCTCTCACTTTGACATCGCCGTCCGCAGGAATTGTGCTGACGCGCGATCCCGAAGTACTTCTCAACCAGAGCGTTGCCTCAGGCGAAACGATATCAACAAAGTCAAAAGGTGCG
>JAZKAG010000115.1:24660-30360 GCA_040389265.1 Acidobacteriota bacterium | reverse complement strand
GGCCTGAAAATGGAGGGAACCCGTGCGACTTAAGACGGACGCCCACGCTGAGCCGCAATTAGCCACTCCGATCCGTCTTTCAAGTTTGTCGCTAGATACTGCGCACTTCGACCCACTGTCTGGATCGATGGCTCTTCATCTGCGCGTCCATTAGCAGCATGTGTCTCAAACCGTCTACCAATTCGGGATACTCCGCAGGTGCGTCGGGCTGCTCAATCGACGCATAAAATCGACGAAACACTTGTTTGAAAGTATCGTCATAGCCTTCACTGTGCCCGCAAGGAAGATCGGCATAACTCCGCGCCTCTTCCTTCATGAGTCCTGGGTCCTTGATGTAAATGCCGTTGGCGCTGTCGCGATGGCCGACCCACAATTCATCTGGACGCTCCTGATTCCAACTGAGGGACGCCCTTGTGCCGAAGATTTCCATTCTTAGCTGGTTTTTGCGTCCTGCGGCCATCTGGCAGGCGGTCATTGTGCCACGCGCACCTTTCTCCATCTGGAATACGACCGCGCCAAAGTCTTCCGTGTTGACTTGCACATGTTCACCGCCGCTGGCAGGCAATGTTGAAAGCTGCGCAATGGATGCCTGGACGTTCTTTGCAGGTCGTTGACGAGTGGGATAAAAAGTTTCCAAATCGGCGCAAAGGGAACGGACACGCAGTCCTGTCACATGCTCGGCCATATCGAACCAGTGGGTCCCAATGTCGCCCATGGTGCGCAGCTGTCCCCCCGCTTCAGAATCGATGCGCCAGTTCCATGCCGACTCATCGAGCAGCCAGTCCTGAAGGTAGTTTCCCTGGACCATAAGAATGCGGCCGAGATCGCCATCTTCTCGCATGCGACGCATCTGCTGGACCATCGGGTAGTAGCGCAGGTTATGGCAAACGCAATTCCGCAGATTGCGATCGTGCGCAAGCTTGACCAGTTCTTCCGCAGTTTCGATCGAAGTAGAGAGAGGCTTCTCGCAAAGGATATGTTTACCGGCAAGCATCGCGTCCTTCGCCATGGAGAAGTGAAGTGCGTTTGGAGTGCAGATGTGGACAGCGTCGATACTCGGATCGCGCAACACGCTGCGATAATCAGAGTCGAAATTCTCGATGCCATAGCCTCTACCCAGACGTTCCGCTGGCGCCTTTTCTCGTCCCACGACAGCGACGACGTCTACACCCTCAATGCGGCGAAGCGCCTCCAGATGCACCCGTCCCATGAATCCTGTTCCAAAAATTGCCGTTCGAATTCGCTTCAATTTCCCTCCTCGGAGATGTTCGGTTCGCAATCTCGGCTACTTCAATTTAGGAAGTCTTCAGGTCCACCACGGAGCGGTCGGTTGCTGCTCGATGACAAGTTCACGGAGAAAATGTGCTGCTTTAGTCAAACCCTCTTCGGGAGACATCAGGCTGTCTTCGTGTTCGATGGAAAGAACATCGTCATAGCCAAACATCCGCAATGTGGAAACAAACTCTTTCCACCATTCCGCGCCATGTCCGTAGCCGCAGGTACGAAAAATCCAACTGCGATCCCGTTCCTCGGTGTATGGTTTGGTGTCCAATACGCCAGTTCTGGGCAAATTCGCAGGATACAGCTGTGTGTCTTTCGCATGCACGTGGACGATGGCGTCGCGTAATACGCGAACCGCCGCGATTGGATCGATTCCCTGCCAGAACATGTGGCTGGGGTCGTAGTTACAACCAATGGCTGGACCTGTAATGTCCCGCAGGCGCAGCAGGGTTTCCGGGTTATAGACGACGAAACCAGGATGCATCTCGATTGCAATTTTTACGTTGTGTTGCGCCGCGAATTTCCCCTGTTCGACCCAATATGGAGTGACGATTTCGTTCCACTGCCAATTCAGAATGTCCAGGTAATCCGGCGGCCATGGACATGTGACCCAATTGGGTGCGGTGGCTTGCGGCGAGTCGCCGGGGCAGCCGGAAAAATCTACGACAACGGGGACGCCTAATTTCTCTGCGAGCAAGATCGTTTTGCGGCTGGTGTCACGGGCTTCTTTCGCGCGCGCAGCCTTGGGATGCAGCGCGTTCCCATGGCAGCTGAGAGCGCTGATACTGCAGCCTTGATCGGCGAGCCGTCGTTGGAAGTCGGCCAGTTGCTGAGTATCTTCCAGCATGGACAACTTGCAATGAGCATCGCCAGGATAATTCCCTGTGGCAAGTTCGACAGTAGAAATACCCAAAGACTTGAGCTTTGCCAGGACGTCTTTCAGTGGCAGGTGGGACAACAGCGGGGTAAATACTCCAACACGCATGCGGATTCTCTTCTCTTATTCATCAAAGACAACACAGACTGGGGAATCGAGCGGATACTGGCGTCCAATTGCAGCCAGCTTCCCGGTTGCGGGATCACACTTCAGGATGACAATGTTTGCAGTGTCCTGGTTCGCAACGACAAGCCATTTGCCATCGGGAGCGACAGCAAAGTGTCGTGGGCTGCCACCCTCGCAGGAGATTCGCTGGATCAGAGCAAGATGGCCATTCTTCGGATGGATAGAAAAAGCGGTAATACTATCGTCGCCGCGATTGGAGCCGTAGAGAAAGCGTCCATTGGGATGAACCTGTACAGTTGCTGCATCCGTGGGAGTTTTGTGCTCCTTGGGCAACGATGAAATCACCTGGAAGCGAGTGAGAATCCCTTTTTCCCCGTTCCAGTCCATACATTCGATGATGCTGCCCATTTCTGCAATCGAATAGGCCCACTTTCCATTGGGATGAAACGTGAGATTGCGCGGGCCGGAGCCAGGGACAGCGCTGTAGAAGGGAGGATCGTTGGGAGCGAGCTTGGCCGTCGTTGGATCAAAATGAAACACCATGATGCGATCCAGGCCAAGATCATTCACCAATAGATATTTGTTTTCAGGAGACACGGTCGTGCAGTGAGTGTGGGCTCCTTTTTGGCGTTCTGGGTCGATGCTGTGGCCTTTGAAGAATATGTTCGACACAGGCTGACTCAGGCTTCCGCCGGAAAGTATTTTGTAGCTCGATACGCTTCCGCTGCTGTAATTCGCCACAAATAGAGATTGCCCAGTATGATCCGTGGTCAGATTGCAAGGCGCGGATCCGCCCGAAGGGGCAACATTTTTAGGCATCAGCGTGCCAGTGGCGCGATCGATCGCAAAGGCGGAGACATTCCCGTTAGCGTGGTCCTGTTCATTCACGCAATACAAATTGTTATGGTTTGGGGATAAGGTAAGGAAGCTGGGATTTGGAGTCTTTGCGGCCAGACCGATCTGTTCCATCTCGCCCGACTCTGGTTTCCAGCGGTACACATACACCCCCTGGCTGGATTTTCTGGTATACGTTCCAATGTAAATTCTCTTACTACGTCCGCTGGCGGCCAGAGATAAGCGGCTGGTCACCGCCAGACTTGTGAGCCCCACGATGAAATTACGCCGGGTGATTTTTTTCATGTTCTCAAGTGTAACTCGGGATTAAGCAGCGTGGCAGCCTCAGGCATAACTCGAAACTGCGCTCTTATTCTTCGTCCCGCGTTCCGCTGCTGCGCGTTCAATGTAACCGCTTTCGCGAAGTGCGTGTAGCGGATCTTCACTCAGTCCGCGCTCTCGCCGCCACTGTCGAAGAGTGGGTCGGACATCGGTCCAGAAAGCAGAGCGCAGGCATTCCTCCGCTTCAACCAAGCGGCATTCATTTTGCAGTTCTGTAAGGCGCTTGTGATCGACCAGGCAGGCTTTGGCATACAGTTCCTGAGCAATCAGCACGGTTTGCAACATGGCTTCGACCTTGTTTTTGAGGTTATGGCTTTGGTCGACAAGATAGGCTGGCGCAGTCGCGTCAGTATTCTCCGAGTGGTAAGACAAAATCTCGTGGAACAGGCGAAAGACCTGATAGGGATCGATGGAGCCCAGGGTGAGATCGTCATCCGCATAGCGGCGATCGTTGAAGTGAAAACCTCCAAGCATTTTCTCTCGCTGCAGCCACGCCAGGATTTGCTCGATGTTTTGAGCTTGATAGTGGTGGCCGGTGTCGACGAGCACGAAAGCCTGAGGGCCCGCCGCGCGCGCAAATAGCAGTGCCATTCCCCAGTCCGCGATGTCGGTGTGATAGAACGCCGGCTCAAAGGGTTTGTACTCGACAAGCATGCGTTGGCCGGGTGCGAGGGCGGCGTGGGTTTTGAATAGCCCTTCCTCAAGCCAGTCGATACGATGGCGCATATTTTGCGTGCCGGGATAATTGGAGCCGTCGGCGAACCAGAGCGATACGTCGGCGTTATCGAGTTCGCGGGCAATCGCGACGGACTCCAGCACGTGCTCGAGAGCCTCTTGGCGGATTGCAGGATCGGGATTTCCGAATGAGCCAAATTTGTAATCCTGGCTCTCAAACAGATTCGGATTAATCGCTCCCGCCCGAATGCCGTAATGCCGGCTCAGGTCCCGCACTGTTGAGACGTCGCGAAGGCCATTAGGAAAATCCCACAAGACGTGGGTCGCCATGCTGGGCAGCATCCGCAAATTTTTCCTCCAATGTGCTTGCGGCCGAAGGCTGGACGAACTTTCCAAAGCGAGTGCCCGTGTTGGCGAAGCCCCACGACGGAACTTCGATCGCGAGTGTATCGAGCTGCTTCGATAAGCGTTCATAGATGGCGGTTGAATCTGAGTTCGAAGGGCCGAGTGTCGTCATGGAAAGTTTCCTCTTTCGGCGCTACTGCGCCTTGCTGCTGGGTACGATTGGATTGTAGGCGTCGATTGTGAGTCTGCTTGCGCTAGCCGGCCTGCCCAGGAGGAGACTGCGTCGCGGGATACTCCTTTTTGGTCCCCACTCTCACCAACGGGCGACGGGTCGAGCTGCAGACTTTCCAAGGCAGCGAGCTGAATGGATAGATTCCCCAGGGTCGAGCTCTCCTGAGCTCCGCATACAACCTCCATCTGAGTTGCTTGTTGCGTGAGGCGGTTCAATAGGAGATTTCGGCTGCCACCGCCGACAACATAAAGCTGTCGAAAGTTCTTCTTTGTTAAGGATTCGATCTGCTTCAAGAGGGCCGCATACCGTGCCGCGAGGCTGTGAAGGATTAGGTTGATCATCGCCGGCGGCGAGGAGAGAAACGGATTCGCATCGAAACCTGCATTCTCCAGTTGGGTGGCAATGCGCTCGGGCATTCTTCCGGGAGGAACCAATTGCGGATCGTCAACGTTAATCAAAGCCGGCGGAGAAGCCAGTGTCGCAGCTGCGTCGATGAATTCTTCCACAGTGCGAATCTCGCCATTCGCTTTCCACTCTTCCAGGCATTGATCCTGAAGCCAGAGACCATTTACGTTGCGTAAGAAACAGACCTCGCCCCCCACACCGCCCTCATTGGTGAAATTCAAGCGGGCGGATTCGGGTCCGGCGCAAGGTTGGTCCAGTAACGTGCCGACCAATGACCAGGTTCCGGAACTGATGTATGCCCAATCGTCGCCCTGCGCGTGAATGGCTGCGATGGCGGAAGCGGTGTCGTGGCAGGCAGGAGCGATTAGCATTGTACTTCGCAATGCGGGCAAATCGGCAAGCGGTCCCTTCAAGCGGCCGACGACGGACCCAGGGGCAACAATCTGGGGTGCAGCGGAGATGTCTAGGCCGGCACGATCAAAAATCTCCGGCGACCACTCTTGTTTCCCAAGCGAGACCATCGCGGTGTGGGTTGCGTTGGTGTATTCCGCAACCGGTTTCGCTCCCCAGCGATAAAGCAGGT
>JAZKAG010000115.1:22834-24584 GCA_040389265.1 Acidobacteriota bacterium | reverse complement strand
GAGCCAGGGAAAACGATGCGGAATGCCTGCCATCCCATCCGCATACAACTGATATAGAGTGTTCAGCGGAAGGACCTGAATACCGGTGAGAGCGTAAAGGCGTTCAGCGGAAATCTTCGTGTGGAGGGCGTCCATGGCGAGGCCTGTTCGCGGATCACGATAGCAGAATGGATCGCCGATGGGTGCGAGACGGACAGAATGTGAGCGCGCGGTCTCTCGGCTGCCATCGAGGCGGACATAATCCACCGCCCAGCCAGTAACCCCCACCGTAGCGATGCCCTCTGTTGCGATTTCTGCACATCGACGCATGCCTTCATCCGCAGCAGAGCACAGCAGAGAAAGATTCCATCTTAGATGACCGCCATTCTCCACTGGCGCGTTTGCTACGCGATGAACAAGCTCGATTTCAGGGCCTTGCGGCAGCCAGCGAAGCAGTGACACGCGGCAACTTTGCGCGCCTAAATCAACCGCAACGATCGCCCGCGCATCGGCTGGAATTTTCACCGCAGAAAAGCCTCGGTCAAGCCGCCATCGACGGGAACAATGTGGCCGGTGGTGCATCGCGCTTCTGGGCTGGCCAGGAACAGGATCGCTCGCGCGCAGTCAAGCGGATCGATGGGTTGATGCGTCAGGGTACGCTGCGCGTAGAAGGTCGCCAGCAGATCGCGAAGTTCATCGTCACTGGCTCCGCCTTCAAAACTGATGTTGTACTTCTTCAGGGATGCCATCACGCGCTCGCGTGGAAACATGGTGGACCCTCGAATGACTGTCGCGGGGCTGATCCCATTGACGCGAACCAAGGGGGCAAGCGACACCGCCAATTCACGAACCAGGTGGCTGACTGCGGCCTTGCTGACGTCATAGGCCTCGCTGCCGCGTTTTGCCACCACGGCATTCGCCGAACTCGTGAGCACAATGCTTGCATCCAGCCCCTGTTCACGGAAGATGCGCGCTGCCTGCTCAGCAAGAAAATAATTGGCGGTTACGTTGATTTCGAGCGTTTGCCCCCATTGCGTTTGAGAGGTCGTGTTGTCCGCCGATGCGGAGAAGAGAGCGGCTGTGTTGATGAGAAGATCGAGACCTCCGCAATGTGTAATGACCGATCGCAGCGCAGCCTGGATAGAAGTTTCCTGGGTGATGTCGATTTCGATCGCATGCGCGGCATCGCGACCATAAAGCTTTCGAAGCTCGGTAACGACCGCATCGGCGCCAGGAACGTTACGGTCGGCGACAGCAACCGTGGCGCCGCTGGCACCTGCCAAAAGCGCGGCCGCCCGTCCGATTCCGCTACCCCCGCCCACGATCATCGTGACCCGACGGCTGAGCGTTTTCTCCGGCGGTTGACGGCGAAGCTTAGCTTCCTCCAGCGCCCAATACTCGATGCGGAACGCTTCGCCGATGGGCAGCGCCACGTAGTTGGAGTGACTCTCAAACGCTGACGATGGCGCCGCAGGCCCCGCTTGTGGATATTCCGTAATTTTCTTTTTGGAGGGGTTGGAAGCGGCAAGCGCGGAAGCTCCTTCCATGACGTGAATGGCATTCACGTAAAACTCGGACGCAAGGCGTGCTTCGGCGCGGCTCTTGGCGAAACTGAACATACCTATGCCAGGGATTAACACGATCGCCGGATTTGCTGGACGCATCGGCGGTGAGTCAGGCAGCGCATGCGCCTGGTAGTAGGCAGCGTAATCCCAACGATACTTTTCCAAAGCCGAGTCAAAAGCAGGGCGAAGGTGCGACACATCCTGGG
>JAZKAG010000115.1:20151-22824 GCA_040389265.1 Acidobacteriota bacterium | reverse complement strand
TTCCGATCTACGGCTTCCAGGGGACAAAGAGAGGCCGAACCTTGGTACGAATGAAATGGTCCGGACAACTGGTTCCGAGGCCAGCCAGCGTCTCCGCTTCTTTAGAATTTACAAATCGCAGAACTTCGGGGAGCTCTGAATAATTGCCGATCACTCGCTGCGGATTCGAAAGGCGGCCACGCAGGAAGGGCAGCAGATCGACAGCGAGCGCCTCATGATCGGGATGCGATGCATACAGTGAACCCCCGAAAAGTTTCGTTCCGGCCGCGTCAACATGCTCCTGAACAAACTGGCCCAGCTGATCGATAAGTTCAATGGTATTGAGGTAGCAGGACTCCGCGGTTTCGCCCCAGGAAAACAGTCCATGGCCACCGAGAACGATGCCATCGCAGTTTGGATTCGCTTCGACGGCACGCTTGAGCATCAAGCCAAGTTCAAAACCCGGTCGTTGCCAGGGAAGCCAGACCAGATGGTGCTTGAAGCGCTGGTTAAATTCCTGGGTTCTTTCGTCGCCGTTGGCTGCAGCGGCAAGCGCGATACCCCAATCGGGATGCAAGTGATCGACATGCCGAGCAGGCAGGAATGCGTGCAGCGGAGTGTCAATGGAGGCAGCTACCGTGTTCTGGCCAAATGCGCAGAGCGGATAGAACGGAACCATGTCGTCTTCGTGCTCGACACCGCGATAAATCTTCGCGAGGCTGCAAAACTTGTCCAGATACAGAGCGGCGAAACCGCGTATCGAGATGGTGCCGAGGTCGCCGCCACTGCCTTTGACCCATAGAACTTCGGTCGTGTTCCCATCAAGGGGATCTGGCTGACTGACTTTGGCGCTGGTGTTTCCGCCCCCATAATTGGTGATACGCAAATCTGAGCCGAGCAGGTTGGAGCGGTAACGCAGAAGTTCAGGTTCGGTTAACGTTGCGGCAAGGTTTGTGTCCCAGCGATTTTCCAGGTAGCGATTCGGCATTATGCCCCTTCTGGCGGTTGCGGACAGGGAAGTTATTTCCTAGTCCAAACGAAGTTGAAACGGATCCACCAAATTTACGGACGATGAAACTTGCCTGTATACGGATCCGGACGGCTAACGCCCACGGATACAGAATATCCATTTTGCATTGCGTGCAGGCCGCCCCAGCTTTCACGATCATACAATAGGGCAACTATTTCAGATGTGAAACACATCGAAGATTATTTGCTCGATTTTGCGTTTTGTTGCGGGGGTTGCGCTCGCTCGACCAGCTTGTGCTCGATGTAGTTGTAAGGTGGGACGTTTCGCCCGGCTAAGATCGAAAGTCCAAGCTGAATCAGGCGGGAGCCGTAGGTCTCCGCCTGGTGGGAGACGGAGCCAATCAGCGGGCTTTGAGGGGAAGCGATTTCTTCCAGCGCTTCTTCAATACAGTCCTGTCCGACAACGGCAACATGACGCTCCCGTTTCAAGGCGCGAGCGGCCTGAACCGCTCCCAAAGCACTGGAATCGGTTGCCGCGGCAATCAGAATGCCGCGATCTTTGGGGTGGCGATGGAGAAAATCCAAAACCAGGTGATAGCTAATGTCCTGCAACCCTCGACCATCCATGCGAACAAAGGCTTCAATGGGGATGCCCGTGAGGCTTGAGCGAACTGCTTCGAACGCCCCCGTGATTCGGCTCTGCACCAGCGGCCCGGCTTCAGCAAGATCAAGGCCGAGAACCCAACCTGGCTTGGCGGTCCAGTTTTGCTGTGCGTGACGAGCGAGTAATTTCCCAGCCTCGAAACCGACTCGAAAATTATCGACCCCGAAGAACACGGCATGGGGATGCGGGATGTCGACCGCAATCAGTGGAATGCCGGCGCCGGCAATCTTGTCTCCGATGATGGCGGCGACGTCCTGATCCACTTGGAACTCAATGACCAGGTCGACGCGTTGACGGACGAACTCATCCGCGTTGCGCACCGCAATCATCGGATCATATTGGTTGTCGAGGATCAGAAGATCGATGCCGGTATCGGCAGCAGCAGTCTGCAAGCTTTTGGTGACGGCTTGCGAAAACGACATCTCGGCGGACTGGCAACCGAAGCCGAATACTTTCTTATTAGGACTGCTGATCGGCCGGTAGAGTCCGTCTTGCGACTGGGCGATGTAGCCGCGGTGGGTCAACGTTTTCAGAATGCGGTAGACGGTAGTTTTGGAGATCTTGGTGCGCTGGTGCACGGTTTCCAGCGAAAGAGGCTTGCCCTCGCGTTGAAGCATTTCCAGCACATCGAGTGCCTTCGACAAAACCGGAATCAGATAGAGTCGCTTGGGCGATGTTTTCACCAACCGTGTCACCTGTAAGAAGCGTGTGCCATCGTGCGAACACGTTCTCTACGAAAGCATAAATGAAGAGTGATGTTAAGGTGGCGATTCCAATCATAATCGAGAATTCGCCGCCGAAGCGAAAGCGAATGCCAGCTTCCATCGCGCCACTCTCGCTTCCCGCCTGTTGAGCGAAGGCAGATTGGCAACTTCCTTATGTGCACAGAGCGCAGTCAACGACACGTGGGAGTCGATACGTGATGGGTCAGGGTGGAAAGCACAAACCTCTTCGACGGTCCAGGCTAGTGGACGCGAGCAAACAGCGCGGCTACTACGGACTGAAGCGTTCTGTCGACTGATACAAACGCCATCTTTCACAATGCTCCCGCGTCAACGCAA
>JAZKAG010000115.1:0-20141 GCA_040389265.1 Acidobacteriota bacterium | reverse complement strand
TTCCTGCGGTTGGCTATACTTCTTTTTCGATACGAAAATAAACTCGTCGGGTTTTCACGGCGCCAACTTCATTGCCGCGGGACAAGCGACAAAAGGAGGATGGCCTGGACGCAACCAAGATTTCACGGGCAGGTGAGATCTAGTCGCCGGACAGAGGATAATAGAGAGACATGACATCGCACGATAGCCAGAAAATACCTTCGCGAAAAAAAGTGTTGCCAGCAGATGACTCAGCGGCGGGGGGCAGTCGATTTCTGCGCGCGTGTCTGCGGCAGCCGGTCGATCGAACCCCAGTATGGTTTTTGCGGCAGGCGGGGCGCTACATGCCCGAGTACCAAGCGGTTCGGAAGCTGCATACCTTGGTCGAGATTTGTAAACGGCCGGAACTGGCGGCAGAGGTGACGATTACCGCGGCAGAGAAACTTGGCGTCGATGCGGCGATTATTTTCGCCGACCTTCTATTGCCGCTGGAGCCGATGGGCCTTGATTTCGAATTTCAGGCGGGCGAGGGGCCAAAAGTGCACAGACCGATTCGAAGCGCGGCGGAGATTGATGCATTGCGAACCGATCGCACCGCCGATCTGGGGTATGTCGCTGAGGCGATCCGACAGGTAGTGGCTCACTTTGGCAATCGCATGGGGATGATTGGATTCTGTGGCGCGCCGTTCACATTGGCCAGTTACATGATTGAAGGCGGCGGATCGCGAAATTATATTGAGACGAAGCGCTTGATGTATTCGGATCCTGCGGCCTGGCAGGCTCTGATGCAGAAGTTGACGACTGTCTTGGTCGAATACTCGGCACAGCAAGTCAGGGCAGGGGCGGACGTCATCCAAATCTTCGACAGTTGGGCGGGTGCGCTGTCGGTCGCGGATTATCGGGACTATGCTTTACCGATCACGCGCGCAATGGTCCGACAGGTACAAGAGCTAGGAGTTCCCGTAATCTATTTCGGCGTCGATACGGCGACGTTACTTTCCAGCATGCGAGAGACGAGTGCTGATGTGATTGGGCTCGACTGGCGAATTCCAGTGGACGCAGGAAGACACGCCGTCGGACCGCACTGCGCGGTGCAGGGAAATCTTGATCCTATCGCACTGTTCGCTCCGGAAGCGGTCTTGCGGGCTCGCGTTGAAGAAGTACTGCGGCAGGCTGGGGGAAACCCAGGGCACATTTTTAACGTCGGCCATGGAATTGTACCCACCACGCCGGTTGAAAATGTGCAGCAAGTGGTTCGCTGGGTACACGAGATTTGCGCTCAGATGAGAGACGAAGGGGTGGGCCAATGGAAGGCCAACGGACTGAGGTCAGTATGACGAATGACGGAGAAGGAGACGTATCGGCTGAGGGGAAGCGTAAATTTGCCGTATTGCTGCTCGCTCACGGCACTCCGGATCTGGTCGACGAGGTTCCTGAATATTTGAAGAACGTTGTGAGCGGACGCGCGATGCCCCAGCATGTTGTGGAAGAAATCCAAAGCCGCTATGCGCAAATTGGAAAGAGTCCGCTGACGGAGTGGACACTAAAGCAGGCGACGCTGTTGCAGCAGAAGATTGGATTGCCTATCTATGTCGGCATGCGAAATTGGAAACCTTATATAGGCGACACAGTGCGTCAGATGCGTGCGGACGGCGTGACCGACGCGGTCGCAATTTGCCTGGCGCCGCAAAACTCCCGCACCAGTGTGGGACTGTACCGGCGAGCCGCATTCGCCGAGGCGGGAAATGCGTTTCGATTTCACTTCATCGAGGCTTGGGCGGACCATCCTCGACTGGCGGATGCATTTGCCGAGCGCCTGCGGCCAATCTGGTACGAAGCGTGTTCCTCGGTAGGTGAGAAAGTGCCGGTGCTTTTTACTGCGCACAGTGTGCCATGCCGGACGATTCAGGCGCCAGACGCGTCAAGTGAACCGAGCCACCCGCATGCGGACGCGGAGCCAAAAAGCGGCGAGAATACTTCGGCGGAGAAATCGCGCACTTCTGTGCGTCCCACTTTGGAGGAGCGCTCTTACGCGCTGCCGCCCGGCGGATCCAGTGGGCCGGACCCTTATGCCGTCGAGACAAAACACACTGCGACTTTAGTCGCCGAGCGGCTGCTTCCTGACGGGTTAACTTCGCGCGACTGGTATTTTGCCTTCCAAAGTCAGGGAATGGCCGGCGGACCCTGGATTGGTCCCACGGTTGAGGAGACGCTTGAAGGCTTCCACCGCGAAGGTCGTCGCGCCGTCGTACTGCAACCTATCGGCTTTCTCTGCGATCACGTCGAAATACTCTATGACGTCGATATCGCGTTTCAGACAGCGGCGCGGAAATGGGGATTGAAGTTGTATCGGCCCGAATCGCTGAACGATTCTCCTTTATTGATTGCCGCGCTTGCCGACTTGTCCTCTCAGGGCCTTCTGCAGTTGGGCGCGACACAACTCGAGGGTGTCTCCTCCGTCCCGTCATCGAATCAGAAATGAAGCGAATCGCCATTATTGGGGGCGGCATTGCGGGGGTTGCATCCGCCTACGAAATGGCTGTGCAGCGGCGCGAAGGTGCGGCGATTGAATTCGCTTTATTCGAGGCGAGCTCTCGACTGGGCGGCATTGTAGAAACCGTACAACGCGACGGATTTGTCATCGAATGCGGACCTGACAGTTGGGTGACCGAGAAGCCCTGGGCACATGAATTAGCGGCGGAACTTGGCTTCGAAAGCGAACTCATCCCTTCGAATGATCAGAGGCGCAAGACCTACATAGCCGAAGGCGAGAGCCTGACCGCCATGCCAAACGGAATGCGCATGATGGTACCGACACAATGGAAGAGCGTTTTGGATTCGTCTCTGTTTAGCGAGCAGGCGAAGCTAGCATATATTAGCGAACCAAAACGAGCAAAGCAGTTGAAGGCGAGCGCGCTGGATCGCGGCGATGGAAATCGAGATGAATCGGTTCGCGATTTTGTTGCGCGGCATTTTGGCAGCGAAATCGCGAATACGATCGCGGCGCCGCTGCTTGCCGGGGTATTTGGTGGGGACATTGCGAAATTAAGCGTCCGCGCTGTCATGCCGGCATTCGTTGCGCTGGAGCGGGAGTACGGCAGCCTCATTCTTGGTCTACAGCAGCGAGCGGGCGCAGGGCAGGCAGATCGCCCCATTTTCACATCACTAAGGAGCGGTCTTGGGTCGCTGATCGCAGGGATGGAATCTCATCTACAGGCGCGCAATCTTCGGCGTAATCGTGCTGTGGAGGCGATTGAGCGTAGTAGCGGAATATGGCGTGTCAGCGGGAAACAAGGTGGAGAGAGGCAGGCATTTGAGGAGTGCTTCGACTCCTTGATTGTCGCGACTCCAGCAGAGACTACAGGCAGACTGTTGCATCCGGTCGATCACCGGATACCAGAGTTGTTGCCTCGGAACTCCTCTTCCGCTATCGTCGTGGCGCTTGGATTTGATGTGGACCGGGCTCGTTCGATGGATATCCCTGTAGGGTTCGGATTTTTGGTTCCACAACGCGAAGTAGTTGCGGATCAGGGCAGCGAGCTGGACGCCAGTATGTCCGAAGAAGCTGGCGAGAAAACAGCTCAACGAGCGCTGCTCGCATGCACTTTTCTCGATCAGAAATTTCCTCATACCGCGCCCGACGGGGCAATATTGCTGCGCGCTTTCTTTGGAGGGCCGTGCGCTCCCAAACTTCTGGCGCATGATGATGCATCCTTGATTCGTTTGGCTCGGGTGCAGTTGGAAAGGTTCCTGGGAAAGCTGCCGGAAGCGTCGATCGCACTCGCTCGACGGTGGCCGAAATCACTCCCGTTATATGAAGTGGGGCATCAGGAAAGCATCGCGGAGTTGGATTTAAGAGTAGCCAAGATTGCCAATCTTCGACTGATCGGCAACGCCTACCGAGGAGTCGGCCTGCCAGATTTGATCCGGGCTGGCCGGACGGCTGCGCGAGAGATTGTGGCCGGCTAATATTTAGCTAGCAGATGAGGATACCCTTTGATTGCACCTATGCCGGAAACGCGATCGCCAGTTGAGCTATTCGTATTTGAGTGATTCGACCGGGTCCATTTGGGCGGCGCGTGTGGCGGGCAGCGTACCAAAAAGAATCCCGACCAGCATCGCGGTGGAAAGAGAGATAACCACGGACCACGGTGAAATCGGAATTGTGTAAGCGGGAAGGATAAATCGAACCGAGAGCGGCAGCGCCAATCCTAGCAGAGTGCCCACGATACCGCCACTGAGCGAAATGAGAATCGCTTCGGCAAGAAATTGAAGTTGAATTTCTCGATACGTGGCACCGACCGCTTTGCGGATACCAATTTCACGAATACGTGATCGGACCGTGGCCAGCATGATGTTCATAATACCGACTCCGCTGACGGCCAGTGTGATGGCAGAAACCAACAGCAGGACGAGAGTCATAATGTCCGCGATGTGTGCCGCCGTTTCCACGAGTGCGGTATATTCCACCACGTCGTATACCGATCCCGGGCGATGACGAGACTGGATCACCTTTGCGATCTCGTCCCGGGCCCGCGGGGTGTCTCCAAAATTTCGAACCGAAAAAAACAACTGCTTCACGGCGTTGGTTCCGGTGAAATATCTGGCTACGGGATAGGGAATCAGAATCGTCTGCTTCGCAATCTCCGACATTCCCCAGGTGTTCACGCGTTCTTTGAAGACACCGATGATGGTGAAAGGAATTCCCCGTATAGTGAAGGTCCGATTGATGGCACGATCGGCGCTCCCAAACAGACTTTCGGCAAATGGCTCCGTGACGACCGCAACCTTAGCGTGACTTAGCGTATCCTCCTGATCAAAGAAACGCCCGTCGAGAACCATAAGATTTCGCACATTCTTATATTGGGGAGAAACTCCCAGAATCAGAATGTCTTTTATCTTGCCATCTCCGAAGCTGATCGGGACCTGCATTTCCAGCATTGGGGATGACCAGATGATGCCGGGGACCTCCTGATCGACAGCCGTCAGATCCTCGTAAGTAAGGAAATCTGGATTCATGCCGCCACACTGACAGTCCGCGACAATCATGTTGGCTCCGATGCCCTGAATCAGATTGATGGCGTACTGGCGTCCGGTCAAACCAATGGTGGCGACGAGGATCACGGAGGCGGACCCCATGACCATTCCGAGAGCTGTTAACGCAAACCGGACTTTGTTAGCACGAAAACTGTCGAGCGCAAGCGTGATGATCTCGCTGAGCACCATGGTCTGCTTGGCGCTAGCAAGCGTACGGGCGAATGACGAACTATGTGTGTTGGCAGCAGCCATGGTGAAAAAGAGCTACACGAAACCTGCCGGCCGCAGACGGTGGGGCTGCAGTTGAGGCACCTCTCCAAGCATACCGCTTGAGATTGCTTTGCAGCCGATAGAGGTTTAGTCGTGGTGTTTGAAGCGGTCCAGGGATACGTGTTATTCCAGTCGCGCCACAATATTAATCAGAGGACATCGGCTCTCTCCCGCCAATGAGATGCTGGCGCGTGTTTGGCCGGTTCATTTTAAATGGATGGTGATTCGCCCATTCTGCGAGGGTCTGGATACGGCGCCGCATTTTTTGATCCGTCCGCCATGTTCCCTACCCACATCCAATGAATGCAGGTGGAAATTGTGAAGGTTGGCTTCTTGCATCTCTGCTTTTTGTGTTCAATCGCATTCGGGAATATTTCTGCTGGTTGGGCGACTCAAATCGACTTGCCTGGCCGAGGGCATGGCCCCCCGTGGCGCAGTCCAGTCACATCCTCGCAATCGATCCAGGTCGGGGGAGCGACAATCCAGATCGATTTTGCTCCCGGTCCACTCGATCTAAATAAGAGTGATGTGGTTCGGTGGATCGAGACGGCTGCCGCCGCTGTTTCGAAATACTATGGAAAATTTCCGGTGACGCGCGCACGGGTGCTGGTGGTCCCTGTAGCGGACAAGAGTGGTGTGCTGACGGGCACGAGTTGGGGTGGTGTGGATGGGTTTCCTGCCTTCACAAGGATGCGGGTCGGGCAGCACACAACCGGGCAGGTCTTGGCAGCCGATTGGACAATGACTCACGAATTTGTGCATACGGCGCTCCCCTCTCTCTCCCCGGATCATCATTGGCTGGAGGAGGGGATCGCCACCTACGTGGAACCCATCGCGCGCGCTCAACTCGCTACGTTATCACCCAAGCAGGTTTGGGGCGGAATGGTGCGGGACATGTGGCAAGGCGAACTGCATTCTGGCAAGACGGGCCTGGATCAAACGGATACGTGGGCAAATACCTACTGGGGCGGCGCGTTGTTCTGCTTGGTCGCCGACGTGTCAATCCGCGAGAAGACCGGAAATAAGGAGGGATTGCAAGATGCATTGCGCGGAATCCTTTCCGCCGGGGGATCGATCTCGGATAGCTGGCCCATTCGAAAGGTGTTGGAAATTGGGGACCAAGCCACCGGCACATCTGTGCTGTCTGATCTCTATAGGAAGATGGGAAATGCGCGGTACACTCCGGTTGATTTAGATCTTTTGTGGAACCGGCTCGGAGTTCGCTCCGACAGCGGCAAGATTCAGTTCGATAATGATGCGCCGTGGGCTCACATTCGACAAGCCATCACATCCCCGCGTTGAAAGATATGGCGCTTCTTCGGAATATTGGCCATGTCCCCAATCCAGCTGCCGCCAGAATATAACCGGGCCGACGATCTACATTCAGAGCTTCTCTCGAGAAGAAATCTTTAATTGAGTGGGGGATTTCATTTCGCGGGCCTTTGATTTTGCTCATCTTGCATTATGACTTGTTTCTACATCTTACTGTTATGTATATTTAGGGGCGTCGCAACCACCAGATAAGATGGGCCGGGTATGACTGACCGTCGGACGCTTTAAGGCTCAACAGAAAAATGCATGCCCGACATTGAGCCAGCTCGCAATAGCTATGCAGAAATCGTTAGTGACCTCGATATCCCCGGCAATCGTGGGCGATCCTCGAGATTTACCTGATGTCGTTTTTCTCGCCAAAAATAAGGAGGGTTATGCTACCCGTCGATGAGATTCAACCTGCTGTGAGTGACCGGAGGTCATTCATCAAACTGCTGGCCGCCGCGCCCCTATTTGCCACGATTGGCACTCGCAGTCTGGCTTCCAGCGTGGTGTTAGCGGGCAAAAGTACATTCTCGAACAACATCTACACTCGGTTGGGCGTTCGACCTCTCATTAACGCGCGCGGGACCTGGACCTACCTTTGCGGGTCGCTGGAACTGCCGGAAACGCGGCGAGCTACCGAGGAAGCGTCTCATTACTTTGTGGACATGTTCGAATTACAAGCTGGAGTTGGCCGCTATCTCGCAAAGATGTCCGGGGCTGAATCCGGAATGGTCACTTCCGGATCGGCCGGCGCGATGGCTTCAGCGACTGCAGCCTGTATTGCAGGATCCGATCCTAAGAATGTATGGCAGTTGCCGGATACGACCGGTCTGAAACATGAAGTGGTGATGATGGAAGGGCGAAGCCCGTTCGACAGTGCTATTCGGCTGGCGGGCGGCAAGCTTGTGATTGCCGAGACAGTCGAGGATTTGCCTTCAGCGCTCACCTCAAATACGGCCATGGTGTATACCACGTGGCGCGACGAGCGGCTGGAGCGCGTCCTGAAAATCACCAAACCCGCGGGAGTTCCTCTTTTGGTCGACGATGCCGCTGGCATTCCTCCATTTTCGTATTTCACGCGGTATGCCAAACTCGGTGTTGACTTGTTTTGTTTCAGTGGCGGCAAGGGGCTGTCGGGCCCGCAATGCTCCGGGGTTTTATTAGGCCGGAAAGATCTGATTGACGCGGCCCTGTATAACACCAGCCCGTGGGAGGGCGCTGTTTGTCGTCCGATGAAAGTAGGCAAAGAAGAGATTATGGGCATTTTGGCGGCGGTCGATTACTGGTCGCGGGCAGATCTGAATGCTTTAAACAGGGAGTGGCAGAGCCGAGTTGAACGAATCCAGAAACTTGTAGACACGGTACCAGGTGTGACGACCAATATTTCGACGCCGCAAGACGGGAACAGTTATCCCACCCTGTCGGTGATGTGGGACGAGGCAAAGTTTGGATTGACGATAGCTCAATGCGCACAGCAGTTGAGCGATGGCGAACCCCGGATTGAGGTGTTAACAGACAGCAACCCCAGCGGAGTACTGGACCGCATTCCTCACGATCGAAGGAAGCATCGGAGATCTCAGGCGAATCCATTGCAGATTATTTCAATGACGTTGCAGCCCGGGGAGGACCTGATCGTGGGCAACCGTCTGCGCCAGGTTCTGAATAAGGCCCGCAAGCAATCCGCATGAGCTAGGTACTTCCTCAGTTTTGGACCTGCAGCATCGAGACGTTGAGCAACATAGAACTTGCTGGTCTGACACTGGAGGTAGTTGAGAGCGAGATTCTATCGAGACAGGCGATTGCTTGAAGAGCGAGAAATAGATTTCATCGAGCTCCAGTACAAGGGGTATGTCATGCATCCTAGACAGCGGTATGCAACCGGGTTCTTCGCATTGCTGGCGGGGGCTCTCTGTACGCTTCCCATCCATGCCGAGAGTAGGCGAATCGATCCCACCTACCTTTATCGCAACGTATCAACCGCGCCGGAAAAGCCGTCAGACATCACTACGGCTACCTGTCATTACAAACCGCTATTTGGCCAGGGAGACCCCGATACTTCCGTCATAGTCGGCGTGGCTCGATATGGCGAGGCGGTCATCGATCCCCACGGCGCATGCGCTACCGTTCAATATCCGCTGGAAGACCAAGTGTACGTTGTCCTGGAGGGAAGCGGCTCCGCCAAATATGGAGATGAAGAGGTGTCCCTGAAAAGGGAGGACTATCTTTATATTCCGTCAACCGTGCCACATGCCTTGATGAATACGTCGGGCGTGCCGTTGACAGTGGTCGTTATGGGTTTCCACATTAAAGGATTCGAGAAGGCTCCGATTCCTGCGCGCCCATTGAAGGCAAATATCGAAGATGTGCCCCCTACTTTTGTGAATGGTCATCCGGAGTCGAGCCGCTTCCGACTGCTGATGGGCGATGTCGAGAGCAAGCGTGACCGCATTGCAGCCGGCCGCGTTCTGACCAGCCTGTTTCTGATGGAGATCGACGCCGGAGGTACGAACTTCCCACACCATCACCAGCGCGAGGAGGAGATCTACCTGATCTTAAGTGGCCATGGTGTGATCGTGGCTGGAGGAGGCATGGACGGGATTGCTGGACGGCATCCGGCGAAAGCCGGCGATGCCTATTTTTTCCGACTCAATGCCACCGTGGGCTACTATAGCGCGTCAGGTGTTGCCTCGCGGCTATTGTGTGTACGTTCCTGGTATCCGGGCATGCAACAAAAAGGAGCGCAACATTAACCGAACTGCTTGAAAAGTACATGTGCAACTGAAATGCTTTTGCGGGAGGACAAATGGGTTATCTGTTACGACGCTGCCCATGTGTAGTTTTGATTTGTTTGCTTATTGCCGGCGGCTCGCAAGCGTTCGCGCAGGCTGGCGGACCCATCAAGGTCATTCAGGTAGATGGCAAGAAGATTGGGTCCGCTTCGAGCGCCGGCATCCTGGTGAATCGGACGCTCTACATTGCCGGTCAGGATGGACGCGATGCGACTGGAGAAGTCCCAAAGAATTTCGAGAACGAAGTGCGTCAGGCCTTGGACAATGTTCAGGGTGTGCTGCATGCGGCAGGAATGGATTTCGGCAATGTGGTGTGGATGAATATCTACCTGACTCACATTTCGGACACGGGTGAGATGAATCAGGTCTACTGGAAGATGATTGGATCAGATCCGCCTGCCCGCACAGTGCTCGGTGTAGCGAGGCTGCCGAACGGTGGGAATATCGAAATCAACTGTATTGCGGTCAGCAGTGCAGCTCGTCGACGTGTCATTCATCCGGAGGGATGGCCTCAGGGACCGCACACCGACCCTGCTGGAATCCAAGCCGACGATGTTCTCTACATGTCCGCGCAAGCAGGGACGAATCCGATGACCGGTCAAGTGCCTGACGATTATGCCGGCGAAGTCAAGCAGGCGCTTGATAATGTTGCCACGGTCGCCAAAGCCGCAAACATGACCTTGGCTAACGTCATCTGGGTGAATCCATACTTGAGCAGCGATGCCGGGCCAGCAAACGTGATGAATAAGATCTACGCATCCCGTTTTGAATTTGGAAATACTCCGGGTCGAGGAACGATCCAGGTGGTGGCACTTCCAAACAAGAGTCATATCGTGTTCAGTTCCATTGCTGGTGCTGACTTGTCGAAGCGTGTCTCGATTCGCCCCAGAAATGAGAAACCCAGTCCCACTGCTAGCCCTGGCATTCTGTACGGGGATACTTTATATCTGTCGGCAAAGGACGCATATGTTCCGGCGCTGGGACTTTTTTCGCCGGAGTTGGGTATTCAGGTGCGAATGTCGATGCGCAGCTTGCTGGATGGATTGCAAAAGGCAGATATGGATTTTTCCAATGTCGTCTCGTCAACAATCTATCTTCGTGACGCGAAAGACGAACAGCCGGTGGTATCGCTCTATGGCACGTTTTTCAAAAATAACTTCCCAGCGCGTACGACCTTGCAGCAGAATTTTGATAGCAAGTCGGAAGATGTGGAACAGATTTCATTTATTGCGGTCCGACAGCTAATTCACTGAGGAGAGAATGTGCAGTTTGCTTTTGTCAGAACGAAAGCACAGGTTTCAGTCGTATTGACTGTAATGGCTCTGCCTGCCCTGTTGAGTTCGCCGTCGCCGTGCCAGACAACCCCCTCGCATGGCTGCCAGGTGCACGCTACGAATTACCGTGGGTGGCAGGCCGAGGAATTGTCGAATCCGTGGGTCAAGCTGGAGGTCGTGCCGCAGATCGGCGGACGGTTGATCCAAGTCACCTTTGGAGGACATGATTTTCTATACGTCAATCCTCTGCTGCAAGGACAGGTAATTCCTCTGGGAACTAAGCCGTTTGAGGATCGGAACTACGGCGGCGATAAAATCTGGCCGCTGCCAGAAGGCAATCAGGACGAGCAGCATTGGTCTGGCGGGGGAAATCTCGATAATGCACCTTTTACCCTTCAAGTATTATCCACGGGACCCACCTGTGCCGTTCGGCTGACGGGCCCGGTTGACCCAGAGATCGGACAGCGGTATATCCGGGACATCAGCATCGGAGCGGACACCCCGGTGATTTCGTTCCACGTGGTGATGCAGAACATGAGCGGTTATCCACGTACATGGTCGGAACAGACCATTACGGAGTACCCCACCTCACATCCTTCTGGCTCGGATAACTTCAATAACAAGTTTTTGGGGGTTACGGAAGTGAATCCGGAGAGTGCCTATCTAAACGGATACTACGTGCGCACCGGCCCAGCGGACAATGCCGCTTTTACCTTGCAGGGCGGTACATTCCGCGTGCATTGGAACAATGTTATGCAGGAGGTATGGATCGATTCTCCTTCTGGATGGCTGGCTGCCGTAGATGGTTCAACCGGATACACGATGGTGGAGCGCCACCGCATTGACCCGCGTGCCGTCTATCCCGGAAAGGCCACGATTATCTTTTATTCGACGGGTGAACCTACGCCACCGCCTGAGAAGGGGCAGGCTCCAGAACCTCGCGAAGGGCCGTTCGTGGAGGCGGAGATGAATAGTCCGATGGTCGAGCTTGCGCCCGGCGAAAGCTTTGCGATGGATACGCAGTGGTATCCGACGCGCATCGGTGAAGACTTCAAGACGACAACTTACAGTGGGGTGGTCGGGACTCCGCTGACGGCTACCGCCACGCCCGCGGGCTTGGTACTGGCGGGGAATTTTGGGGTTTTCTATGCGGGAGATCTGGTGGCTCATCTATACGGGAGAGGCGGCGGAGCCACCGAGAAACTGATGTCTGTCGTTCCCACTGAGCCGGTGCAGCTAAATAAGATTTTGCACCTACCTGCGGGAACAACACGGGTGTCGGTACACCTGGTAGATTCTGAAGGATTGGATCGGGGACCGCTTGGAGAAGTTCGTGTTCGTTCGACACCCTTAACGAATGGCGAGGTCGTCAAGTAAAACGTGTACCCTTGCAGACAATTGACGTGTGGAATCAATCAGCACCTTTTCCGATGTTCACAGGAAGATTTGGAGTCATGACACCCAGCCGGCTTGCAGTTATGTTCCTGTTCTCCTGCCTGATCCTGTTCGAAAGCGTTCCAGCCTTCGGCCAAGACAAGCCGGCTAGCGGCGCCACTCCAAATAAGGGTGCAGAGCTATTTGCATCCCGCTGCGCGTACTGCCATGGCGCGGATGGCACCGGGGGGCGGGGTCCGGCAATTGCAACGCTGCCGAAGGTGGTCGCCATGTCAAACGAGAATCTCAGGGATATCGTGCAAAAAGGCGAAATCGACCAGGGCATGCCAGGATTTCCTGATCTGGGCGATGAAGGCACAACGGCAGTCGTGCAATATTTGCGTAAGCTGCAGGGAGTGACCGAGAATGCAGAGGCTTCTAAGCTTTCGGGCAACCCGGATGCGGGACGCGGGATTTTCTATGGTAAAGGTCAGTGCTCAAATTGCCACATGATACTCGGCAACGGCGGATTTATGGCGGCGGAGCTAACCTCCTACGCCAGGAATCGAACGGCAGATGAAATTCGGCGGGCAATTGTGGATCCAGATGCGGAGTTGCGGCCGACATCGCGGGTGGTGAAGGTGCGTAGCCGGGACGGGAAAAGTCTGACCGGTGTTGTGCGCGCAGAAGACAATATGAACATCATCCTGCAAACTGACGATGGGCGATACCATTTTCTGTCGAGAAGCAACTTGATTTCGGTGGACTATACGAATCATTCGCTAATGCCGCGCGATTACGGCATCCGATTGACGTCGCAAGAATTGGATGACTTGGTGGCCTTTCTAGTCGCGACTGACCAAAGTTCTCCTAGGGAACCCGCGCCTCCACAATCGAAGTGGCACCACGATGATTAAAAGCTGGCCGAGTTGCGACTCTGTGGAAGGTACTTACCAATGATAAGAAGTTGCCGGAAGGTCGCGATTGAATTGGTTGGCGTGGCTTTGACATTGATGGTCGGCGCCGCGCTGGGGCAGTCGCCTGCAAATCCGTCCGTTCGCGCCGGCAGTCGAGCAAATAGTCTGGGACATGCTGTACAAGATGCAGATCCCCTGGGCGAGATCAATGTGCAACAAAGCGACCTGCTGCAGAAGGCCATTAAAAATAATTGGGTCTCCTATAACGGGGACTACACAGGGAGGCGTTTCAGCAGCCTTGCTCAAGTCACGCCGCAAAATGTAAACCATCTCGCCGCCAAGTGGGTTTTCCACACTCGAAACGCGGGAGTGCTCGAGATGACCCCGGTAGTCGTGGCCGGTGTAATGTTCATCACTGGATCGAACGATGCCTATGCGCTGGATGCAAGGACGGGCGCATTGTTGTGGCACCATACCCGCGGTGTTTCCTCGGGGCTGATCGACGACGCCTCCGGGCATATCAATCGCGGAGTCGCGGTGCTTGGAACTCGCGTTTACATGGAGACAGACAATGCCCACCTACTGTGCCTAGACGCCCGTTCTGGAAACTTGATCTGGGATGTCGCGTATGCGGATAACACCCAGAGTTACGGCGCCACGAGTGCTCCGCTGATCGTCAAAAACAAGGTGCTGGTGGGAACCTCGGGCGGGGATGACGGTGTGCGCGGCTTTGTGGCCGCTTTTGACGCTCAGACGGGCAAAGAGGCATGGCGCTTCTGGACGATTCCGGCCCCGGGAGAGAAGGGGTCGGAAACATGGCCGGCCGGCGAGGATTATCTCCGGGGTGGAGGCGCGGCATGGATGCCGGGAACGTACGATCCTGAATTAAACACCGTGTATTGGGGAACGGGCAATGCCGCGCCGGATTTCGATGGAAGTGTGCGACCGGGTGACAACCTGTATACAAGCTCCCTGGTGGCGCTCGATCCGGACACCGGAAAAATGAAATGGTATTTCCAATTCAATCCACACGAATTGTATGACTATGATTCGGTGCAGACGCCCGTCATCGTAGACGCAATGTTCAAGAACCAGCCGCGAAAATTGATCGTGACGGCAAACCGCAATGGCTTTCTCTATATTCTCGATCGCGTGACAGGAAAATATCTTTTCTCGAAGCACTTTATGAAGCGAATGAACTGGGCGAAAGGCATCGACAAGAACGGACGGCCGATCTCTAACAACCTCATCCCCAACGCAAATGGGGTTCTGGTTTGTCCTGGGTTTGAGGGTGCCACCAACTGGTATTCCCCAAGCTACGATCCGCGGACCAAGATGTTCTACTTCCGTTCATTCGAGGGATGCGACGTTCTCACCGCAAAGCCCGGGCCATTCACGCCGGGGCATCCATATTATGCGACCGGTTCGCGGACGCCTCCAGGCAATGCTGGGAACGACAGCTACATCAATGCCTTCGACCTGAGCAAGCTCGATTTCGCGTGGAGCAACAAGCAGATTGGCGAGCGACAAGCCTGGGCAGGTGTGATGACAACAGCAGGCGGTCTGGTGGCCTTTGGCAACGACGCGAGCCAGTTTGAGATAGACGACGCCCGCACGGGCAAACCGCTATGGGCGTTCCGGTTGGGACAACCCATGCATGCCTCGCCCATGTCTTACGGCATCGACGGGAAGCAATACTTTGCGGTCGCGGCCGGAGACGATGTTTTTGCTTTCGCATTACCCTAGGCGACCTTTAGAAAAGCCTCGCGCTAGTGTCGCTATTTACTGGCGTATCCCAGAGTCCCGCGCGTCTTACTTTGCAGGATGTAAACAGAGTCGCTGGCGGTGATGTAAAGCCTCGAATTATCCGGTCCGCCCCAGGTCAGGTTCGCCATGTCTTTGGGCAGTTGAACGGTGCCGATGTGCACCCCCTTGCTGTTCCATACCCAGATTCCTGTGGGTCCAGAGACGAACAGGCGGTCTTTGACGTCGACTTTCATTCCATCCGGAACGCCGCGCTTCTCAGGGTCAGTCATGTCGGCAAAATCCATTCCACCGGAGATGGTTCCATCTTTGTGGAAGTCGTAGCGCCGGATTTTCATGCTGTCGTCGTCATCGATGTACATGAACCTTCCATCCGGTGAGAATGCCAGGCCGTTGGGTGCTTTCAGATCTGTCGTCAGCAGCGTCATGCTGTTGTCGGCACCAAGGCGGTAAACGGAAGGCGGCAGCTCTTCCTTTTGATCCTTCGTCATATCAATGATTGGATCGGTGAAATAGATGGCGCCGTCCGGTCCAATGATAATGTCGTTGGGCGTGTTCAATTTTTTGCCGTGATAGTCATCGACGACCGTTTCGAAGCTTTTGCCGTCTGCCGAGAGGCGAATGATCGCGCGTAAGCCGCTGGCTGTGCTCAACAGTCTGTGCTGCTGGTCATAGGTACTGCCGTCGGGATCCACCAGAGAGACCATGGGTTCGACCCGTCCATTCGCATATAGTCTGTCGATTTGATTCTTAGACTCATCACTCACCCAAAGGAATCCCGCCGGATCCCAAACCGGCCCCTCAGTAAATCCGAAGCCCGTCCCCATGGTGGTAAGGGTGGCGTTCTTCCCGAACAGTTCCCAGAATTCCGGAGTGAATGCTTGCAATTTGAAAGACCGTGGAATCTTTTTTTGATTTGCTGGCGGAGCAGCTACCGAGCTTGCGGGCGTTACATGCTGCTGCGCCACAGCGGTGCAACCGCTAACAACTGCAAATGCTGCCACAGCGGAAAGACAAGTCCGGAAAGCTTTCTTCATTATGCGGAGTCACCATCCCATGGAGTTGTTGAAACACTCGACATTTATTCGAACTGCGTTCCCGATGTTACCAGTGCAATCGGTCTACGGTCCAAATTGCTTGCTAAAGGTCAAGTTGCTCGCTCAGACATGACGCAAATATAAGCCTGTCATTCTGGGGATGGTATGTCTCGGATGGAATGGTATATCGCAGGATAGGTCGGGAACCTCCCAAGTATCAACCACGTGATAGCCAAATTTCTCGAAGTAATTGAAAAATTCTTTGCGATTATAGATTCGGTAGGGAGAGATCGATGCCCCGAAATTTTGAATTGTCCAGAACGACGCCACGTGGTCGATCAGCGGCACCTTGTTCATGATGATGTGCCGGGGAAGTGAACTCAGTTTCTCCAGAAATCCTGGAACGCCGTCGCGAATATATTGAAGAGCTCCGGCGGAGACCAATAAAGATGCGGGCGGCGCTTTTCGCAAATCGTCAAAAAACTTGAGTCCTCCGGCGTGATTTTTCGTGGCGAGCGCTCTTCCAGTTTCAGCAACGGCCGGAACTTCAACAACGTTCCAGGTCACTCCCCGAGGGAGAGCGGTGCGCTCGCTGTAACCGTAGTAACTCAGTCCGATACTTCCGCCATAGTCAACCAATATATCGTTATCCCTTAGAATTTCCTGGATCCAAAAGAATGTTGAATAAGCCGTCGGTTGGATCATGTCACATTGGTGCAGCCATAGCCGGGAGGAATCTTCATTATTCCAGCCCACACGATATATCGGCGGAATGTGTTCCTGGGCTAACTCGTAGGTAGAAAATACGCCGGTAAAAAGTCCTTCCTGATGTTTTCTTGTAAGTGTGTACCTCTCGCAGACGCGCTCCGCTCCAGGTACTTTCCGAAACGCAGTACCGATGCGTGTCCTGCAAAGGAGTATCTTCGTCAGTGTCTTAAGAATCATCGATGCCTGATTTCTGGTTCTTACAAGGGACTCCCGCAATCTTCGGTACCAATGTGCGGTGAAAGTGCGAGTACCCGCAGTCTCGACTCAATCTAATGCAGCGACAGCAACATCCCGGTAAACTCCCTTACAGAATGGTCAGGATGAAAAGGGATATAGCAAGCAACATCGGGATTACTCCATTGATCAAGGACGTGGTAGCCGAGCGCTTCGATTTCACGATGGAATTCGTCGACGTTGAATCTGCGATATGGGGCGATCGCAAGTCCCATATTCTGCAACGTCACGAATGAAGGACCCGCACAAAGGGGCAGCTTGCTTAATAGGAGGTATCGCGGCCGCACGGAAAGGCGATGAATAAATTCCGAGAGGTTTTCTTTGCAATAATGCAACGAGCCTGCTGCGAGGAATACATCGCTGCCATTTCCGTCCTCAATTCTGCTGGTAAACTTCAAGTGTCTCTCCGCAGTTGAAGGCTCACGCTGATGTTGTTCGCCGGCTGCAACGACCGCCGGCAAGTCGTAGACAATCCATTCCATCGCATCAGGGAAGTGGAGGTAAGGCGCATACGCTCGATAGCTAATACCGGTATAACCGCCAAAGTCAAAGATGCGCGTGGTCGGCCCGATCAATTCTCGGAGCCAAAACATCACCGGATAGTCGGATGGCAGCAGCTTAGTCCTAAGCCCTAGAAAAGCGGCGGTCTGCGGATGATCAAAACCTATCGTCTTGGCCGGTGGAACCGCCTGTCGTGCTGCTTCAAATGTAGGATAAACGCCAGAAAACAAGCGTTCCCATTTGGCCACGCGGTCAAAGTGCTGGTCATACTCAAACCGGTGCCACTTCTGAAGCAGAGGTAGATGACTCTCCAGCCAATCCATCCCCGCTTTGCATTGTGGGGAAAGGAGAATCGACTTGGCGAGATGCTCCATCACCGCTCCCTTGCAGAATCGACGCGAGACTACGCTGGCGGGAACAGAATTAAGTTGGGCGTATGGGAGCTATAGGCACTGCAGAAAATAGCAGCCAAGGCAAAAGAGGTACATTTTTCGTCTATGAATCTACCACAGAAAGTGTTTATGTCAAGACTCAATGGACGGTAGGTTGATCACAATGAAAGAGCCTGTCGACACCTACGCTTGGCCCCGGGCAAACACTTTACTGTTCAAGTTCCGACGAGCATCCTGGTAAGGATGGAGTAAAGAACAATACTCCAGGCAGGGTTCTGAGACTGCCTGGCCCTACACCGGGACCTTTTGAAACATCTGCTTTATTCCGCGTAATGCCTGGCGCGTTCTCTCTTCGTTTTCGATCAGTGAGAAGCGAACGTGGCCATCTCCGTGTTCGCCAAAGCCTACACCCGGGCTTACGGCGACCTTGGCTTCCGTGAGGAGTTGCTTTGAAAACTCGAAGGAGCCGAGTTTTCTGTAGGCTTGCGGAATCTGCGCCCAGACGAACATCGTTGCCTTAGGCATATCGACCTGCCACCCAGCCTGGTTAAGACCCTGGACCAGCACATCACGACGCCTGCGGTAGTTATCGCAAATTTGCTGAACGCATTCCTGGGGGCCTTCGAGCGCCTGAATGGACGCGACCTGGATGGGAGTGAATGTTCCATAATCAAAATAACTTTTGATCCGGCCAAGTGCCGCGACCAGGGTTGGATTGCCAACCATGAAGCCGACCCTCCATCCAGGCATGTTGTAGCTCTTCGAGAGCGTGAAGAACTCGACGGCGATCTCCTTCGCTCCCGGAACCTGCAGGATCGAGGGTGCGCGATAGCCGTCAAACACCAGATCTGCGTAGGCGAGATCGTGGACGACATATACGCCGTACTGTTTGCATAACGCGACCACTTGCTCAAAGAAAGCGAGGTCGACACATTGCGTGGTTGGGTTCGAGGGAAAATTGAGAATCAACATTTTTGGCCGCGGAGACATCGAGGGAAGCGCGATACGAAGATCCGCGAGAAACGCTGCGGCGCTAGTGATCTCAATGTAACGAACCTCTGCGTTGGCAATGATTGGACCGAAGATGTGAATCGGGTAGCTGGGATTGGGCACAAGAACGGAATCTCCGCGATCCAGAGTCGCGAGGCACAGGTGAGCGATGCCCTCTTTTGAGCCGATCGTCACGATGGCTTCTGTGAGCGGGTCAAGGTCGACGTCGTAGCGGCGCTTGTACCAGTTGCAGATCGCTTTTCGCAGGCGGGGAATGCCCTTCGACAAGGAATAACGATGTGTGGCAGTCTTCTGCGCTGCCTCAATCATCTTGTCGACAATATGCTTGGGCGTGGCACCGTCGGGATTTCCCATCCCGAAGTCAATAATGTCTTCACCGCGTTGCCGTGCGGCTGCTTTCAAATCCCCGGTGATATTGAAAACGTAGGCGGGCAGGCGAGTCAGTCTAGAAAATTCTTCCATAATTCGAGGGTCACTTGTCGTATTCGTTGTGGGTAAAACGGCGGTCTGGTCAAGAAGGACGCAAGCCGCCCATTGTGTCCAGATCATTCCGAAGCTTGAAAGAAATTTGATGGAGAGTCGGAGTCGTCTCTCAATCAATCTGGGAGAAGGCTTCAGTAACGTCGCAAGCTCTCATTCTACCCTGATTTGCAGCAATCGTAGAGCCGCTGACAGATTGTGCCGGTCTCGTCTCAGCGGATTACCGAGTCATCCGACGCAAAGAAAGGGTGGCAGTCCCGGCACCGGGTGCGACTGCCGGAAAAAGCAATTGTAGCGGCTACCCGGTAAACTGGAGATGGTGGTATAAAATAAGACTCTTCAGCCCCGGTTTTTCCAGCGGATCAGCGCCTCTCGCTCGTGAGACGCTGCCTGGCGATCCGCACCATGCACAGAACTCTAAAAAGTGAGTATTTCGCAGAGGAATCAATGTCTAAATTCCATGCAGTTCCAAACGTACCATCCGCACAGGGTCTCTACCACCCCAGCCATGAACATGATGCGTGCGGAATTGGGTTTGTCGCCAGCGTTCGTGGTGAAAAAAGCCACGAAATCATCTTGAAAGGGATCGAGGTCCTGATCAATTTGACGCATCGCGGCGCTTGTGGATGCGACGCGGAAACGGGCGATGGCGCGGGCATTCTGATCCAGATTCCTCATCGATTCTTTGCTCGCCAATGCGCAACGCTTGGCTTCAAATTACCGGAGCCTGGCTCCTATGCAGCCGGCATGGTTTTTCTGCCTGTCGAAAAGTTGAATCGCCTTCAATGCGAAGGAATTTTCGAGCAAATCATCCGGGAAGAAGGACTGAGTATCTTAGGATGGCGCGACACGCCTTGCAACGGCAATGCAATTGGTCGGGTGGCTCGCGCGTCGCAACCTTACATACAGCAAATTTTCATCGGCAAACCCGACGGAATGGAGGAAGATGCCTTTGAGCGGAAGCTTTACGTGGTTCGCAAACTGGCCGAACAGAAAA
>JAZKAG010000114.1:19062-22888 GCA_040389265.1 Acidobacteriota bacterium | reverse complement strand
CCGGGAACAATGCCGGCATTATTAAACAGGATGTCGACCCGCTGCCACTTCGCCAAAATTTTCTGCACAGCGCAGTCGACTTCACTGGCGAGAGCGACATCGGCTGTCAGCGCTTCGGCAGATCCGCCAGCGCGCCGAATTTCCTCAACAAGTTTTGCGTTGCCCTCGGAGTCGCAGTCGATCGCGGCAACCTTTGCGCCTTGCTGCGCAAATAATAGGCAGGAGGCGCGGCCAATTCCCGCCGCAGACCCGGTGATGATGGCAACCTTCTCGGCTAGTTTTCCGCTGCTGATCATTCCTTTCCTCCTGTACCGATGCCAGATTCCTGAAAACCCATGCCGCCCGTCGGCACCAGGAGACCTCCGTCCACGATCAAGCTGGTGCCTGTAATAAAGGAGGCATCGTCGCTGGCCAGGAATGCGACGGCGTTTGCGACTTCCTCTGGGACCCCAATTCTGCCCAGGGCATGCATGCGCCCGACCGACGCCAGCATTTCCTCGGGGGCGCCGGTTCTGTCTGCAGTGGCACGCAGCATTGGCGTATCAATCGCGCCCGGACAAACGCAGTTCGCGCGGATGTTTCGGGAGGCAAAGTCGAGCGCGATAGCACGCGTGATCCCCAGCAGCGCGTGTTTCGCCGCAACGTAAGCGGCTGAGTTATTGACTGCTGTGAAACTTTGCACAGAGGACACAATCACAATGGCGCCGCCGCCGCACTTTGTTATGGCCGGAATGGCATATTTTGTGGCGTAAAAGCAGCCTTTCACGTGGATATTCATGGTCTCGTCCCAAACCTCAGGAGTTGTTGTGACAACATCGCCATTGGTCTGAATGCCGGCATTACTGACAAGAATATGCAGGCCGCCGTAGCGCGCCACGGTCGCGGCAATCGCAGATTGTACTTGCGATTCGATCGAAATATCGCATGGAAAATAACTGGCGATAAAACCGGAACCCACGAGCGCGGCGACCGACGCTTCACCGGCCTTCGGGTCGCGATCTAAGACCGCTACGCTGGCACCCAGTTCGCATAATTTCCGGGCCGATGCGTATCCAATTCCGGCAGCCCCTCCGGTTACGATTGCGACCCTGCCTTCCATCATCATCCGAATATCATCCTGTCAGGTCCGGAATCAGTATTTCAGAATTGGAGCGGATCGAACGACTTCTGCGGGATGGGATCGCTTGATTCTTGGCCGGGATCAGGTGCGCCTGGATGTACCCCGTACGAGGCGGCCAACCATGTAAATAAAAACGTTATTATCCAATGTGGGGTGGAGTGAGGGATAGCGCGTCCTTCGTTGCCTCAGGTTTCTATTGACAGCCTTTTCTTTCGTGATACATTGAAGACGCAAGCATAGGACAATTTTCGTATCGATTTTTTTAGGTCAGATCTTTCCCCAAGATTAGACCCGGCGCCACTTTATCGAGATGACCATGCCGCCTTCCAGGTCGAAGACATCTTTCCACTTTCGAAACGGCTAAATTAGTTCAATTCGACTGCCGTGGAATGAAGCGATTTAAAATGTTTGCGCGTTTCACCATTTAACGAGGAGCCAGCCAATGACGTACCGGATTTTCAGATTTTTTCTCTTGTTCCTGGTCGCGAGTTTCATCTCTGTGAGCGCATTTGCACAGAATGCGAACTCGTCGATCAGTGGAACGGTGAAGGACACGCATGGGGCCATCGTACCCGGTGCGACCATTACCTTGACCAATGTCGGCACCAACCAAAAACTGACTACCACAGCGAACGGGGAAGGTTTCTACGTTTTCAGCAACCTCTCGCCCGCTAATTACAACTTGACCGTCGATGCCACCGGCTTCGCTCAATGGGTCGGCATCCTGACCTTGCGGGTCTCGCAAGCCGCGACCGTCGACGCCACCATGAACGCCGCCAGCGTGTCGACACAAGTTATGGTCAGGGACGTTACGCCGATCATCGATCGCGTGAACCCAACAATTTCCGATGTGAAGAACGCAACGGCCATTGAGACGATTCCGGTAGCAAACCGCAGCATCTTGAACGTCCTGGCGTTCAGCCCCGGTGTCGCAGCCGGAAATTACGGTGGATCTGGCGCGGGATACACCCGCATGAATGGCGTCCCGGGCGGCTCGGTCGATTACACGGTAGATGGCCAGACCATGACTACCCGCTGGACCAACGAACTGCAGCAGGACGCGCAATCAACCATGACCTTCCAGGAAGTGAAGGTCATTACTGCCAATGGCGATGCGCAGTACAACCGACCTGGCGTTGTGGAACTGGTGACCAAGAGCGGCACCAATCAATTCCATGGCCAGGCGTATGAGTTGAATCAAAACAACCACCTGCAAGCCCACGCTTTCAACACTGGGAATGTGATCCCCTACCTGCAGCACAATGAATACGGTGCCCAGCTCGGCGGTCCGGTTTGGTTTCCGAAAATCTACAATGGAAGGAACAAGACCTTCTTTTTTGTCGATTTCGAATGGATCAAGGACAACCGTAATGCTCTTGAGCAGTACTCCGTTCCCACCCTGGAGCAACGGCAGGGTAATCTTGCCGGCCTGTTGGCCGCAAGCACTGGGACCCCGCTTACAATCTACGATCCCACCACCACATCCAATGGAGCACCCTATTCGCGCACCGCATATCCGGGTAATGTCATTCCGACAACCGAACTGAACCCAGTGGCACAAAAGGTTTACGGCATCACCCCGGTGGAAGGTCTTGTGCCCCTTGCGTTACCGAACGTCAACGTGAGCAACCTGGATCTATCAAACTTCACGCCGAACTACATTCCTCCGGCATCCAAAGCCACGAATGACGAAAAGACCTACACGGCCAAGGTGGACCAGCTTTTTGGTCCTAATCGTCTAGCGGCACGATATACCTATACGAATTCAACCAACATCCAGCCGAAGTATTACGCTCCTACACAACCAGACGGGGGGGTAGTCGGCGGGAACAACGGTTCGCTTACGTTTACGCAAGTGATCAGTCCCCAAGCCATCAATGTCATACACGTGGGTGAAACGTACAACCATGCCTTCCGAGGGCCGATCAGCATTCCTGGGGTTGCCCAGGCGCTAGGTGTGCCGCCTTACCAGAACCTGCCTGTATGGCCGCAGTTCTGTTTATATGGCAGTGACGTTTACTGGACCTGCATCGATCGCGACAACCCGCAGGACTATCCCAACTCAACCATAGTAGGCAGCGACCAGTTTACCTACAACCGCGGTAATCATCAGATGATGTTCGGCTTCGACGTTGCCAACACTCGGATCAACACCTACGAGGTCGGCCAGCCGGGCAGCAACTATGGCTTCAGCGGCGACTTCACCGCTATCCAGGATCCTACCGCACCGGATGGCAATCCTGTCGCCAATACCGGCTCAGGTCTGGCGGACTTCCTGCTGGGCGAGGTAGATTTTGTCAGTGTGAACTTCTATCCCCACTATCACACCCAGCAAACCGAGTTTGATGGCTATGCCCAGGACAACTGGCGTATCAGCCCAAAACTTACCTTGAACCTGGGACTTCGGTATGAGTATTGGACAGCATTCAAAGACGCCAAGGGGCTTTATTCCACGCTGGACCCCGATGTTCCGGGCGGCATGATTGTCTATGCGGGTACGGGCCAACCGGCACAAACGCCGCCGGCTGTGCTGGCCTCCTATGTAGCTGCCGGGCTGCCCATCGAGGCCTCTGACAAGGCAGGTTACCCATCCAGTCTATTGAGTATGCCCAAGTACAACTTCGAACCGCGGCTCGGATTTGCCTACCAACTCAACAACAAAACCGTTCTCCGCGGCGGCTGGGGAATCTACCAGTGGGTCATTCC